>DASYDZ010000039.1:0-33059 GCA_036499305.1 Candidatus Didemnitutus sp. | reverse complement strand
CGCCGGATCATTCGGCTCGAGGATCATGATGCTGAGGGGCGCGCTTTCCCAGATGGCCGTGAGCCGGGCCATGGTGTTGTTGAGCTCCGCGGCCACGCGGACGCGTTCGCCGATTTCATTTTGCAGCTCGGCCGTGCGTTCGGTCACCCTCTGTTCCAGATCGTCGTGGGCTGCGCGCAGTTCCTTCTCCTGGGACTGAATCTGGTCGAGCATCGCGTTGAAGCTTTCGGTCAGCGCACCGAATTCGTCCCGGGAATGAACCGCGATCAGGGACTGGTGTTCCCCGGCGGCGATCTGGCGCACGGTTTTCGTCAGTGACTGTATTGGCCGGACCAGGACGGTGGCGGAGAAAACCGCGATGGCGGCGCCAAAGAGGAGGAGGGCGACCGAGGACCACAGGGTGGCGGAGTCGGCGTGGCGCAGCCCGGTCTCGACATCGGCAATCTCGGCCTGGGCTTGGCGTCCCACCTGGGCGCGATATTCGTTGAGGCGGCGGAGGAGTTCGTCATACCCGGCGCGGTGGAGCGCGCCGACGGAATCCTCCTTCGTCGCGGTCGCCAGTCGGTGCCTGAAGCTGGCGGAAAGGGCCTCGACTTCCCCGATGGCCCGCAGCTCATCCTCGCCGACCTTGATCTCGGAGGGGAGGCCTTCCAATTTCAAAAGGGCGAGGCTTTGTTCGGCGGCTGTCCGGCAAGCGGCCAAACGCCGATCAAAGTCGTCGAGCGCGCCGGCGCCCACCGCCGGCGCCCGGGGCAATTCCCCCGGCCGGGCGATGCTGCGGGCCGCGGCAATTTCCGTCTCGAATTTCAACTCCTGCAACGCGTTGACCGCCTCCTCGACGAGCGCAGGCTTTTCCAGCGCGGCTTTGCCGACTTGCGAGAGATCGTAACGGATGGCCTCGTGATTCAGGATGGCGACGAGGGCAATGGCGCCGACGATGGCGCCCATGGCACCAAAGGCGGCAAAGATCTTGTGGCGAATGAGCATCGGGTGTCGGCGATTCAGGTGCGGGGGGCGGAAGCAACAGTCATGACGGGATCGGCGCCTTCCCGCGGTCGAGGACCTCGCGCACCATTTGCGCGAGCGCCCGCGGGGTGTACGGCTTGAGCAGGAAATTCATCCCGGTGAGCGAGGCGAACGCCGGTCCGGTGGACTCCGGGCTGTAACCGCTGACGAAGATCACCCGGAGATCCGGTCTTTCCGCGCGCAGTTTTTTAGCCAGCTCGATTCCCGTCAATTCGCCCGGCATCACGAGATCGGTCACGAGGAGACTGATTTTTGCCGCGTGCCATCGCCATGCCTCCATCGCCTCCATCCCGGAGGACGATTGCAGGACCCGATAGCCGCGCTGATGGAGGACGGCGTTGGCGAAGTCCCGAACCGCGGTTTCGTCTTCCACCAGCAGGATTGTCTCGGTGCCGGATTCCGCGCTTTTTTCCACCGCGGCGATGCCGCGTGCGTCCGGTTGCTCGTCGCAGACCGGGAGAAACACCTTGAAGGCCGTGCCGGTCCCGACCTCGCTCTCCACCTCGACCCAGCCGTGATGGCGCTTCGCGATGCCGAAGACGGTGGAGAGGCCGAGTCCCGTGCCCTTCCCAAGGGGCTTGGTCGTGAAAAACGGCTCGAAAATCCGGGTCCGGATTTCGGGTGGAATTCCACCGCCGGTATCGCGGACCTCGATGCAGACGTGGCGGCCGGGGGCGGACTCGGGATGTCGCGGCGACTCGGACGGGATGATTTCGCGATGGCTGGTGGCGATGGCCAGTCGGCCGCCCTCCGGCATCGCGTCCCGGGCATTGACGACGAGATTCATCAGCACTTGTTCGAGCATGCCCGCGTCCGCCCGGACGACCGGCGGATCAAGGGCCAGGTCCAGTTCCATCCGGATGTGTCCGCCAATCATCGAGCGCAGCATCCGGACCGCGTCTTCGATGACCTCATTCACGTTCACCGGCTGGCTCAGCATGAATTGCTTGCGGCTGAAAACCAGCAGTTGCCGGGTCAGCTTGGCCGCGCGTTCGCCCGCGACAAAGATATCACGGATTGATTCCGCCATCTCCGGTGGCACCGCGGGATTGTCGAGCAGCATTTGCGCGCGGCCGTTGATCACGGTCAGCATGTTGTTGAAATCGTGCGCGATTCCGCCGGCGAGCTGCCCGATCGCCTCCATTTTCTGCGCCTGCTGCAATTGTTCCTCGAGTTGCTTGCGATCCGAGATGTCCGTCGCCACTCCGACCAGGCGCTCGACCCGGCCGAGGAGAAGATTGTTGACCGGATAGCCCCGGTCTTCGATCCAGCGCAGAGTGCCATCGGGCCAGGCGATCTGGTATTCCATCTTGTAGGGCGTCCCGCGCCGCAATTCCGCGAGCGCCTCCCTCAGGCGCGGCTGGTCGGCGGGAACCACGGCATCAACCCGGCTGGAAGGGCGCAGGGACCATTCGGCCAGCGGCCGCCGCCAGATCTGTTCGTAGACGGGGCTCCCGTACAGCAGGCGGGTTCCGTCGGGCGAGGTGCTCCAGAAAACCTCACGGATGTTCTCGGCCATTTCCCGCAGGCGTTCCTCGCTCTTCTTCAGGGCCTCCTCGGCCCTGCTCCTTTGCCGATGTTCGTCGGCTTCACGCAGGGCGCGATGGATGGCCGGCAGCAACTGGTCCGGGCGGTTCTTGAGAACGCAATCCGTGGCGCCATTTTTCAGGCATTCAACCGCCCGTTCCTCTCCGATCGTGCCCGAAAAAAAGACGAATGGCGCCTCCGGCCGGACCTTGCGGGCGTGCGCGAGCGCAGCGAAGCCATCATAAGAGGGGAGCGTGAAATCGGCCACGATGAGGTCGTAGGGCTGGGCCCCGACGGCGTCCTCAAAATCGACCCGCGTCGCCACGCACTGGTAGTCGCAAGCCAACCCGCTTGCCCGCAACGCCCGGCGCACGAGGACGCTGTCGTTCGGATCGTCCTCCAAATGGAGGATCCGGACCGCAGGCGATTGAGCTTGTGGCGGTGTCACGGCGACCAGGCGGGAGGGATTTGCCGGGACATTACGGAAATCGGATCCGGATTCTTGCGCCGGATCGGCCGCGACATTTCGTCTGCCCGGCAAAACGTCGTCGAGCGGCCGGAAAGGGAAACCCGATCCTGAACCTGCTGGTTTAGCCGGGCATTGCCGTGGGATTGCAACAACCTCCCGACTCCAGCGCGCACTGAGCTGGAACGGGTATATAATGAGCACCCATCGCGATCAAGTGCTCGTGGGGTGAGAGCATGCATGGTCCCGGAGGCCCGTTCCCAAGCTGGATCGTAATCCCGGCCAATGTAATGCGCCGGCGGGTCTGGTATCGCAAGACCGCAATTTGGCGTTCGCTATCCGGTCGCAGGTGGAAACGACGAAGGAAGATCGTGTTCACCCCCTTCGTGGTTTGTCCATCGAGGCCCGCAGACGAACTCCCGCCTGGTCAGCCCACTTGATCGGAGCCAATGTTCTCGTCGGCCCGCATGGCTCTCGGGCCGAGGCCGCGACCAGCGTGACACGGCAGTCAGCGTGCGATTCGACGCGTCTTCCTGTCGGTTCGAAGCAAATGGTCTCTTCAACCTTGAATAACGGCCGGGCCAGGGCATCTTTTAATCGCTGCCTTGGGCCGAAGCGGCAACGTGTGTTGTACGCTGCCCAATTCTCGCCCCGGTCTGTGGGATGCAAGTGGGATCGCCACTTCGTTCCGGGGGCGACATTGTTTGGCCTCCCGCCGGTGTTTTTCCCCAGTCTTTTTGCCCGCGCCACGGCGGAGGCTATCCGGCCTCCCGCCGTGGCGCCCCGGACTCCGGCGCCACTCTTCCCATGCGGGCACGGCGGAGAACCCCGCCCATCGTGAGTCCTGCCCTTCGGCTTGTGGTGTTCACCATCGACGAGCGGCGCTACGCGTTGAAGCTCGAAACGGTGGAACGCATTGTCCGGGTTGTGGATATCGATCCCCTGCCCAAGGCACCGGGAATTGTTCTGGGCGTTGTCAACGTGCGGGGAACGATAATGCCGGTGGTCAATGTCCGAAAACGGTTCAATGTACCCGAGCGGGAGCTGGAGTTGAGCGACGAGTTGATCCTCGCCCGCGCCGGCCCGCGGGCACTGGCGCTCGTCGTCGACGCCGTCATCGGAGTCGTGGAGCTATCGGAAAGCGAAGCCACGCCGGCGGCCGCCATTCTTCCGGGACTCGCGTATGTGGAGGGAGTGGCAAGACTGGAGGGTGGGCTGACCTTCATCCACGATCTCAACACGTTTCTTTCGCTGGAGGAGGCCAGGGCGCTCGAGGCCGCGATGCCTCTGCAAGGCGACGAACCATGATGCGGGAGCTTTCCGATCCCTTGCTTTCCCGATGCGGGGAATTCATCGCCGAGCATCTGGGTTTGCACTTTCCCCCGGAGCGAGCGGCGGACCTGCAGCGGGGGATTCGGTTGGCCGCGGAGGAATTCGGGTATGCGGAAACCGAGCCGTTTGCCCGCTGGCTGCTCTCCCCGCCGTTCATGCGGGAGCGGATGGAGATTCTGGCCAGCCATCTCACGGTGGGGGAGACCTATTTTTTTCGGGACCAGCGGGCATTTGAGACACTCGAGAACCAGATTCTGCCGGAATTGATCCGCCTGCGCCGGGGCGGCGGCCAGCGCTTGCGCCTCTGGAGCGCCGCCTGTTGTACCGGGGAGGAAGCGTACTCCCTTGCTCTCAGCGTCCGCAAAGTGCTTCCCGATCTCGCGGACTGGCAGGTGACGATTCTCGGCACCGACATCAACCCTCGCTTTCTCGGCAAAGCGGCACGAGGCGTGTTTGGTGAATGGTCTTTTCGCAGCACGGCGCCCGGATTCAAGGAGGATTACTTCACCCGGTCCGGCGACGGGCGATGGGAGATCGCGCCGGAAATCCGAAAAATGGTGAGCTTCCGCCAATTCAATCTGGCCGGGGACGTCTATCCATCGCTCGTGAACGACACCAATGCGATGGATGTGATCTTTTGCCGCAACGTGCTGATTTATTTTGCGCCCGGGCCGGCCGCGCGGGTCGTCCGGCAACTCGCCCCCTGTCTGACAGAGGGAGGTTGGCTCATTCTTGGACCCAACGAGCTCTCCCAGGTGGCGGAGCCGAACTTGATCCCCCGCCGGTTCTCCGGCGCGACCCTCTACCAAAAAGACCTGGCCGACTCCGGCCGCTTGGGAGCGCGCACGTCGCCGGACGAGTGGGAAGCGGAGTGGGAGGAACTCACCCTGCCCCCCGCGGTGGCGGAGTTTGGCGCGGGCGCCCCCCCCGCTCCTCGTTCCCTGGCCGACGAACGGGTTCCGGTCGAGCGGGTGGCCGCGCCATCCGAGGTCGAATCCGGGCCGTCCGCCGCTTACGAGCGTGCCCTGACCGGTTACCGCGAGGGCCGCTACGCCGAAACCGTGGAAACGCTGCTCGATCTTTCGCGCGGCGAGTCCGTTGAGCCGCAGGTTCTGGCCCTGCTGGCGCGGACGCTGGCCAACCAGGGCCGGCTTTCCGGGGCGCTCGCCATTTGCGACCGGCTGGTCGCGGCCGACAAGTTGAATCCTGCCGGCCATTTCCTCCGCGGCAGCGTCCTGCAGGAACTGGGCAAACCGGCCGACGCGGTGATCGCGTTCAAACGGACGCTTTACCTGGACCAGGACTTCGTGCTGGCCCATTTTGCGCTCGGAAATCTTGCTCGCGTCCAGGAGCGGTTTTCCGAGGCGGACCGGCACCTGGCGAATGCGCTCGTGCTCGCCCGCCGGCATCATCCGGAAGATCTCCTCCCCGAAGCCGACGGACTGACGGCCGGCCGGCTGGTGGAAATTGTCGCCACCCTGCGCGGGGCGGCGGCCGGAAACCGGCCATCCTCGCGCGCCCGCGTGTTGCCGTGAACACTCCGGACGAAATCCGCGCCACCAAGGCCGCGATTCTCCGCGCGAGGAAGATCGCGCTTTCCCGCGAGCCGGTGGCTGAGCGGGCGGCCGCCACCTCGATCGAGGTCATCGAGTTTGGGCTGGCCTGCGAACGCTATGCCGTGGAGGCGGCCTACGTGCGCGAAGTCCACCCACTGGAGGAGTTGACGCCGCTGCCCTGCACGCCGGCCTTCGTGCGCGGCCTCGTCAACGTGCGCGGACGGATTTTCCCGGTCCTCGACCTGAAGAAATTCTTCGATTTGCCGGAGGCGGGAATTTCCGACCTGCACCGGATTCTCCTGGTGCGCACGGCGGACCTGGAGTTCGGCCTTCTGGCGGATACGATCGCCGACGTGCGCCGCATCGCGCTTGATGCCCTCCAGCCGTGCCTGCCGACACTGACCGGGATTCGCGCCGAATACCTCAAGGGGGTGACGGCGGAACGGCTGGTGGTTCTCGACATGGCACGGATTCTGGCCGATCGAAAAATTTGCGTGCAGGAAGAGGTGGAGGACTAGCCGCTTTGGAAAAACCACGGGATCAAGCGATCCCAGACGAAGACTACTAACATGATAAAATGGAACGTTGGCATGAAGATAGGCAGCGGGTTTGGACTCGCGCTGGCAATTCTGGTGGCCATTGGCACCGTCACCTACCGGAGCACGGCCAAGCTGACGGACACTTCCGAGTGGGTCGCCCATACCCACCTCGTGCTGGAGAATCTGGAAACCTTGCTCGCCGGATTGAATGACGCCGAGACCGGACAGCGCGGCTACCTTCTCACCGCTGAAGAGCGGTACCTGGAGCCATATCGGACCGCGCTGGCGACGATCGAACAGAGGATCAAGATTTTGAAGGAGCTGACCCGGGACAACGGGGATCAACAGCGCCGGCTTGACGCCATGGGGCCTCTGATCGAGGGCAAGCTGGCAATACTGCAGGAGACAATCGACGTGCGCAGGGAGAAGGGATTTGACGCCGCACTGCTGCTTGTTCGGACGGATAAAGGAAAGAATCTCATGGATGATATCCGCAAGGTCGTGGATGAGATGAAAGCGGACGAATCCGCCTTGCTGAAAACGCGGACGGACGAGGCGCAGGCCAGCGCCCGGGGCGCAACGCTCACGATCATTTTCGGGACGGCCGCCGCATTCGTCATTCTCGCCCTGGCGGGATTCGTCATCACCCGCAACATTGCCAGGCCCCTCAGGGAGATTTCCGCCACCGCCGGGCGGATCGCCGCCGGCGACCTCCGGGTTTCAATTTCCACGAGCGATCGCGCGGATGAGGTTGGGGTCCTGGCGCAGACTTTTTCCCGGATGACGGACTCCCTGCAGGGGATGGCAGCGGTGGCCGGCAAGATTGCCGCGGGAGACCTTCAGGTGAAAGTCCAGCCGCAATCCGACAAGGACGTGCTGGGGAGCGCCTTTGCCTCGATGGTGGAGAACCTCCGGCGTCTGATGGCCGAGATTGTGGAGGGGGTGAACGTGCTGGGCTCGTCGGCAACCGAAATCTCCGCCTCGACGACCCAGTTTGCGGCCGGCGCCACCGAAACCGCCAGCGCGGTGAGCGAGACGACAACGACGGTGGAGGAGGTGCGGCAGACCGCCCAGGTTTCCAGCCAGAAAGCCCGGGCCGTCTCGGATGCGGCTCAGAAGGTCTCGCAGATCTCGCAGGGAGGTCGGAAATCCACCGAGGAGACGGTCGAGGGCATGGGGCGCATCCGGGAGCAGATGGAATCCATCGCGGAGAGCATGGTGCGCCTGAGCGAGCAGAGCCAGGCCATCGGCCAGATCGTGGCGACGGTCGAGGATCTCGCCGCGCAATCGAACTTGCTCGCCGTCAACGCCGCAATCGAGGCGGCCAAGGCGGGCGAACACGGCAAGGGCTTCGCCGTCGTGGCGCAGGAGGTCCGGAGCCTGGCGGAGCAGTCCAGACAGGCAACCGCCCAAGTGCGGACCATCCTGAACGACATCCAAAAGGCGACCGGGGCCGCGGTGATGGCGACCGAGCAGGGCTCCAAAGCCGTGGAGGCGGGGGTGAAACAGTCGGCCCAGGCCGGGCAGTCGATCCAGGCCCTCGCCGGCAGCGTGACCGAAGCGGCGCAGGCGGCGGCACAGATCGCCGCCTCCAGCCAGCAGCAACTGGTCGGCGTGGACCAGGTGGCCTCGGCCATGGAAAGCATCAAGCAGGCCAGCACCCAGAACGTGGACAGCGCCAAGCAGCTCGAGAAAGCGGCCTTCAACCTGAAGGAGCTGGGCGAAAAACTGAAGCAGATGGTCGCGCGCTACAAGGTGTAGCACGTCCCACACTCCGGTGCGCAAAGAGGACGACGAGTTTCTCCAAAGGCTCCGCGCCACCTTCAAGGTGGAGGCGGAGGAGCACGTCCGGGCGATGTCGTCCGGTTTGCTGGCGCTGGAAAAGCTTCCCGCCGCCGAGGGGAAAACAGAGCTGCTGGAAGAGGTCTTTCGGCGCGCCCACAGCCTGAAGGGCGCGGCGCGCGCCGCCAACGCTGCCGACGCCGAGTCAATCTGCCAGTCCATGGAAGATGTGTTCGCGGCGTGGAAACGCCGGGAAATCAGCCTGGCGCCCGAGAATTTCGACGCGTTGCACCGGGCCATCGACCTGATCGGGACCCTGGTCCAGTTCATCGACGGCCCCCGCGCGCCCGGGGAGGGGGCGATAATCTCGGCGGTGATCCGGCAGCTTGGCCAACTGACTTCCGCCGAGGCCACCGGCGCCGCACGGCCCGGACCCTCCGCACTTCCGCCCGCACCCGCCGCCGTCGAGCAATCCGGCGGGACGGCGCGTTCCCTGCCGGTGCCGAAGGAGATTTCACCTCGCGCGGAAACCCTCCCGCCCATTCCCGTCCGCCCGGCTTTGGCCGAGACCATCCGCATCTCGACCGCCAAGCTCGATGGTCTCCTTCTTCAGGCTGAAGAAATGCTGACTGTGAAGCAGACGGCGATACAGCGGTTGGCCGACCTCCGCCAGTTTGAGGCGCTGTTTGAGGAATGGACGAGACAGTGGGGGCGGATCCAGCCCCAGCTTCGCGCTTGGCGAAGCGCCGCGACGCCCGGACCGAACCCCGCCGGGATTCCGCCGGCCTCCGAGTTGCTGGATTTTCTCGATTGGAATCTTGGCTACGTCAGGTCCCTGGAGGGAAAGGTTCGGGCCCTCGGCAAATCGGCGGCACAGGACAGGCACGCCATCGGGAAACAGGTGGACGACCTGCTGGCCGATTCGAAGAAGCTCCTGATGCTGCCCTTCGCCACGTTGTCTGACCTCATTCCCAAACTGGTGCGGGACTTGAGCCGCGATCAGGGAAAGGATGTCGATCTGGTCATCCACGGCAGCGACGTCGAGATGGACAAGCGCATCCTGGAGGAGATGAAGGATCCCCTGATTCACCTGGTGCGGAACTGCATCGATCATGGCGTCGAACCGGCCAAATCGGGCCTCCGGCGCGACAAACCCCCGCGCGCGACCATCACGATCAGTGCAGCCCAGGCCAACGGCAACAGGGTCGAAATCGTGGTCTCCGACGACGGGGTGGGCCTTGATCTGGCCCGGGTGAAGGAGTCGGCCGTCCGGCGCGGGGTGATTTCGGAAGAGGAGGTGCGGCTGCTGGATGAACGGAAGGCGATGGACCTGATCTTCCTGTCCGAGGTTTCCACCAGTCCCATCATCACGGAAATTTCCGGCCGCGGGCTGGGACTCGCGATCGTCCGGGAGAAAACGGAAAAGCTCGGCGGTCGAGTTTTCGTGGAAAGCCGGATGAACGTCGGCACCACCTTCCGGATCGGTCTGCCGCTGACGTTGGCCACTTTCCGGGGGATCCTGGTGCGGGCGGCGGAACAGCTATTCGTCATTCCCACTTCCCAAGTGGAGCGGGTGGGGCGGGTCCGAACCGCCGAAATCAAGACGATCGAGAATCGCGAGACGATTTCCTGGGATGGGCGCGTCGTGGCGTTCGTCCGGTTGGAGGAAGTATTGGAAATGCCCCCCGGCGACCGGTCGGGCGCGGCGCGGGATCATCAGGCGGTCGTGGCCCTCGGCTCGGGCGACGAGCGCATCGCGTTCGGCGTGGACGAGGTGCTCCACGACGAGGAGGTCCTGGTCAAGAGCCTGGTCCGCCCGCTGGCGCGGGTGCGCAACATCGCCGGCGCGACGGTGCTGGCGTCAGGCAGGATCGCACCCATCCTGAACGCGGCCGACTTGATGAAATCGGCGCGGAAATCCGCCGGCCGATCCCGCGTTGCACCGGCAATGGAATCCGTCACCCCGGGAATCTCGAAACCCAGGACGGTGCTTCTGGCGGAGGATTCCGTCACCTCCCGCATGCTCCTCAAGGGTATCCTGGAATCGGCCGGCTATCAGGTCACAACCGCCGTGGATGGCGTCGATGCGCTGATGGCGTTGCGGACGGAAGACTTCGATCTGGTCGTGTCCGACGTGGAGATGCCGCGTCTGAACGGTTTCGACCTGACCGCGCAGATCCGCAGCGACAACCGGATGGCGGACAAGCCCGTTGTGCTGGTGACGGCGCTGTCCTCGGCCGCGGACCGCGAGCGCGGCATCGATGTCGGCGCCAACGCCTATATCGTCAAGAGCAGCTTCGATCAAAGCAACCTGCTGGACGTGATCCGCCGGCTCGCCGGCTGACCATGAGCCAAAAGATCAACGTGTTGGTGGTGGAGGATTCACCCGTCGCGCAAATGCTCCTGGTCCACATCCTCAATTCCGACCCTCGGTTGAACGTGTCCGGCACGGCCAGCGACGGCGAGGAGGCACTCGCGTTGCTCCAGAGGCACAAGCCCGACGTCATTGTGATGGATATCCATATGCGCGGCCTGGACGGGTACGAAACCACCCGGAGGATCATGGAGACGCAACCCGTGCCCGTCGTCGTGTGCAGCGCGAGTCTTGACCCGGCCGAAGTCGCCACGACTTTCCGCGCGCTGGAAGCGGGTGCGCTGGCGCTCGTCGCCAAACCAGTCGGCCCGGGCCACGAGAATTATGAGAGTGCGGCCGCGAAACTTGTGGAAACAGTTGCCCTGATGTCCGAGGTCAAGGTGGTGAAGCGCTGGGTGCGGGCGCGCCGGCCCGAGGGATCGAACGCCGTGCTGCCGCCGATGGAGGGAAGACAAGGAGGCGTTCCAGTCAAAGTGATCGCGGTCGGTGTGTCGACCGGCGGACCGCCGGTGTTGCAGACCATCCTGCAGGGCCTGTCCCGGGATTTTCCGGCTCCCGTGCTCATCGTGCAACACATCGCGGCCGGGTTTCTTCAGGGACTGGGAGATTGGCTCACGGCCACCACGAAGTTTCCCGTCAGCATCGCGACTCACGGCGAAACCCCGTTGCCTGGACACGCTTATCTCGCACCCGACGGCCATCACATGGCTCTCGGCGCCAACGGCCGCATCGCCCTCAACCAGCAGGATCCGGAAAACGGCCTCCGCCCGGCCGTTTCCCATCTTTTCCGCTCCGTGGCTGCTTTCCACGGCGCCGCTGCCGTGGGTGTGTTGCTCACCGGCATGGGCCGGGACGGTGCCGACGAACTCAAGTGTCTCAAGGACCTGGGCGCAATCACCCTGGCCCAGGATGCGGAAAGCTCCGCCGTCCACGGCATGCCGGGTGAGGCGATCAAACTCGGCGCCGTCACCTACGTGCTGGCACCCGACAAAATTGCCGCCGTGCTGACCGGACTGGTGGCGGACCGCTCGCGCGAACCGTGGCCGCGGCCAGACCGAAAATAAAGGCAGACCCACATGGAAACACCCGATCCCAACTCGAACGGCGACGAGAAGATACTGATCGTCGAGGACAGTCCGACTCAGGCCGAGCGGCTCAAATACGTGCTGGAACAGCACCGGTACCGCTTTTCCACGGCTCGCAACGGCCGGGAGGCGCTGGCCTCCATCGCCGCGCATCCGCCCAGCCTCGTGATCAGCGACGTGGTCATGCCGGAAATGGACGGCTACGAACTCTGCCGCCGACTCAAGCAGGACGATCGAACCAAACGCGTCCCGGTGATCCTGCTCACCTCGCTCAATGATCCGGTGGACGTCGTCCGGGGCCTCGAGTGCGGTGCGGACAACTTCATCTTCAAGCCCTACGCGGAGGCCTACCTGTTGTCCCGCATCGCCTACATCCTCGCGAACCGGCACCTGCGGGAAACCGAGACGACGCAAATGGGGGTGGAGGTGTTTTTTGCGGGTCGGAAGTTCTTCATCACTTCCGACCGGTTGCAGATCCTCAACCTGTTGCTCTGCACGTACGAGACCGCGGTCGACCGCAATCGGGAGTTGGCCGCCGCCCGGGACGAGCTACGGCGCCTCAACGAGAACCTGGAAACCCGGGTGGCGGAGCGCACCGCGGCCTTGGAATCAGAGGTGGCGGAGCGCAAGCGGGCCGAAGAGGAGGTCCGCCGGCTCAACGCCGGGCTGGAACAGCGGGTCCATGAACGCACGGCACAACTCGAGATGATGAACAAGGAGCTCGAGGCTTTTTCCTATTCGGTCTCGCACGATCTTCGTGCGCCGCTCCGGCACATCAGCGGTTTCGCCGGCCTCCTGGGCCGGAATCTGGCGGGAAAACTGGATGCCACCGCCCAGGGGCATCTCGGTAACATCACCAAAGCCGCCGAGCAGATGGGCCGGCTGGTCGACGATCTGCTGGATTTTTCCCGCATGGGCCGCGCGGAGGTACGGCACACGACCGTGGATTTGAACGTCCTGCTGCCTGAGATCGTACAGGTTATGGAACCGGAGACCAGGGATCGGAGGATCATCTGGAAGATCGAACGGCTTCCCGAAGTGCAGGCGGACCCGTCCATGATGCGGCAAGTCCTTGCGAACCTGGTCTCCAACGCGGTCAAGTACAGTCGCACCCGCGATCCGGCCGAGATCACGGTGGGGGTCGAGACCGGCCCGGATGAGTTCGTCATTTTTGTCCGCGACAACGGGGCCGGCTTCGACATGCAATATGCCGGAAAGCTGTTTGGGGTCTTCCAGCGATTGCATCGGGCCGATGAATTCGAGGGCACGGGCATCGGCCTGGCCAACGTTCGGCGGATTGTCCAACGGCATGGCGGCCGCACCTGGGCCGAGGGCAAGGTGGGCGAGGGGGCGACTTTTTTCTTTTCGCTGCCCAAGTCTCCGTAGGTGGGAACCGGATGGTCGGTCCGATACCGATTCACGCACCGGGTGGAGGCCGACATCCGATGCGCGGTTCAAGTTGTTGTTTTTGAGGCGCCTGGCGAAGGCCGGCCCGGATCGATTGGAACGCCAGGAAAGGGCACCGAATTGATGGTCGATACGCTTTCCTCACCCTGCTGTCGGGTTCCGGTTACGGGGGCAGGGCTCGGAGACTTCCGGCCCTACCAATTAGCAAAACAAAAACCCTTTCGAGTCACAGATCCCGCGTATTGTCCGGCCTGGCGAAAGGACCGGAGGGAGCGGGATCTGCCGGAACCGCGCGCACGCGGCTCGAGGCGACCCGAAAGGGTGGTTTGCTTCCTGCGTCGGGCTCGAGCCTCAGACGTGGGTGAAGCGGGACGGCAGGCGGCGTTTGAAGGCCAGCAGCGTCGCGATTCCGCAGCCGAGCAACGTCAGCGTGGCGGTAGCATCCGGCACGGACGAGGTCGGTCCGCAGTCGCGGGGGGCATCCCGGCAAACCGACTCCTCTTGCTGTGCGACCGTCGAGAGGGCGGCGAGCACGGGAGCGGTGGAATTCGCACGGGCCGCTTGCGGCAGCAGGGCCAGGGCGAAGGTCAGGGCGAGGAGGGCGGCGCGCTTGCCGCCCGGACTCCTCTTGTCATTGGCTATCGGATTCATCGTATGGGTTGTTGTTGTTTTGGGCGATTGCTGCAGTCGGTTGGTGATTTGCAGGCCCCTATTGTTACGACCTTTCCATCAATTCCGGTATGGGGTGTAGGACCAAGGAATGCGCCGGATTCCCCGCCCGGAAATTCCCCGATGCAGGGTAAGCTTTCGCCTGATGTTTTGGACCGATATCGGTATGGCCTCGCTGATTGCCGAACAGTTTGCTGGACACACTGATGAGTGGCATTCCTCCCATTTCCCGGGCGGCACCTTGGGCAACGGACGCTCGCCGCGATCGTTTTTAGCGACGTGATGGGGGTGGGCTTCAGCGCCGGCAGGCATCGGACGAAATGGCGACGATGGATCTGCTGCAGCGGGATTTTACCGAGAGGCGCCGCTTGTGCGTCGAGCATGATGGCTCAGTTCTCAAGACCACCGGTGGCGGGGCCGCTTCGTTCGGAAAGAGGCTCTCCTCGGAGGTTTCGTTGCGCGCGGAGATCCAGCCTTCTGCGGAAGCAGCATGTCGAGCGGTGCGATTTCGACGGCCTTGTCCACGCGTTGCTGGCCGCGAGCGGAAGGACCGCGCGGCATTGAGGATTCCCCTGTTCGGTGCGCACGCTTTCACGCGCGTCAACGGGCTTCCGGCACTCGGCGCTGCGCTCCCCGCCGCCAAGGCTTGTCCGGCGATGGACGGCGGAGGAAAATAGCCCGTGCACTGATCGAACGGTTCGCCGCGCCTAATGCATAAGGCTTTTGCGCAAATGCTCCTTGCACGACCTAACCCGGATGGTAAGGTGCCTTGGATTATTCCCCGAAACTCGCATGTCTTCCGCCGACAACGAACTGGCCTACAACAGCAAGATTGAGGGCGATGTCGTGGTTACCCGGCTCGACGCCGCCATCAACTGGGTCCGCAACAACTCGATGTGGCCGATGCCCATGGGACTGGCCTGCTGCGCGATCGAACTCATGGCGACGGCCTCCAGCCGCTACGATATCGCGCGTTTCGGTGCCGAGGTCATGCGCTTCTCCCCGCGGCAGTCGGACTGCATGATCGTGGCCGGCACCGTGACCTACAAGATGGCGACGGCCGTGCGACGGATTTACGACCAGATGACCGAACCGAAATGGGTCATCGCCATGGGTGCCTGTGCCTCGACCGGCGGCATGTATCGCAGCTACGCCACCCTCCAGGGCGTGGACCGCATCATCCCGGTTGACGTCTATGTCAGCGGCTGTCCCCCGCGCCCCGAAGCCCTGCTCGACGCCTTGGGCAAGCTCCAGGCGAAAATCCGCCGCGAACGCAGCTTCAAGGACACACAGTTCGCCAAGCTCGTGGGAGCGGCCTGATCCGCCGCGCCGCGCCCATGACCGAAACTGTCGACGTCACCGCCGCCTTGCAGGGAAAGGTTCCCGCGGCGACGGCGCGCCCGAGCACCGACCATCCCGCCCTCAACGTTTCCGCCGCCGACGCGGTCGCGGTGTTGCGCGAACTCAAGGAGGGGCAGGGCTTCGACTACCTCGTCGACGTCACGGCGATCGACTGGAGTTCGGCCCAGTCCCCGCGCTTCGCCGTTGTCTGGCACGTCTATTCCCGGACGGCGCACCAGTATTTCCGCGTCGTGGCGGCCTGCGAGGACGATCGCGAACCCGCGATGCCGTCGATGACCTCCCTCTGGCCCGCTGCCAACTGGCACGAGCGTGAAACCTTCGACATGTTCGGGATCAGGTTCACCGGCCACCCCGACCTCCGGCGCATCCTGATGTGGGATGCCTATCCATATTTCCCGCTGCGCAAGGAATTCCCGCTGGCCGGCCTGCCCACGGAACTCCCCGATCCCGAGGTGTCGGCCGAGACCGGGACCGGCCTGATCGCGGCGCCCATGTCGGGCGGACCCTTCGTGGCGGCTTCGGGCGGACCGATGAGCGACATCGAGCCGCGCGCGAAGGACGAGGCCTGGGATGAGCGAAACGAGAAGCCGCGCACCTGAACCATGGCCACCGAGCACGCTTTCCCTGACACGGCCGCGAGGGCCGGCAATCTTCCGAAGGAATTCGATTCGGAGAAGATGTCGATCTCGATGGGTCCGTCGCATCCGTCCACGCACGGCGTGCTGCGGATCCAGTTTGAGATCGACGGCGAGAATGTGACGAGGGCTGATCCGGTCCTTGGCTACCTGCACCGCGGCGACGAGAAGATCGCGGAGAACATGACGTACAACCAGTTCGTGCCGTACACGGACCGGCTGGACTACCTCGCGCCGCTCGCGAACAACGCCGCTTACGCAAGTGCCATCGAGCAGCTCGCAGGACTCAAGGTGCCGCCCCGTTTGGACGCGATCCGCGTCATCACCTCCGAACTCGCGCGCATCTCGGCCCACCTGATGGGGCTCGGCGCGTTCGGCATCGATACCGGGGCGTGGACGGTGTTCATGTACTGCTTCACCGAGCGAGAGAAGCTCTACACCCTGTTCGAGAAGCTCACCGGGGCACGCTTCACCACGAGCTACAGCCGCATCGGCGGCGTCACGCGGGACGTGTCGCCCGACTGGCTGCAGGAAACCGACGCGTTCTGCGACCAGTTCCTGCCGATCCTCGACGAGATCCTGGGCATGCTGTCGCGCAACAAGATCTTCCTCGACCGCACGGTCGGCGTGGGCGTGGTCTCGGCCGCCGATGCCGTGGCCTTCGGATTGAGCGGCCCGAACCTGCGCGCTTCCGGCGTCGCGATGGATCTGCGCAAGGACCGGCCGTACTGGGGCTATGGTCAGTACGAATTCGACGTGCCGATCGGCTCGAAAGGCGACTGCTACGACCGCTATCTCTGCCGGGGCGAGGAAATGAAGCAGTCCGTGCGGATCGTGAAGCAGGCCATCGCGAAGATCCCGGCGGGCGACTGGTATGTGCGGGACGCGCGACGGATTTTCGCACCGCCGAAGGACAAGATCCTCACGTCGATGGAGGAGCTCATCAACAATTTCATGATCGTGACCGAGGGTCCGCAGATGCCCGCCGGCGAAGCCTACTTCGAGGTCGAGAATCCGAAGGGGCTCCTCGGCTTCTTCGTGGTGAGCAAGGGCGGCGGCGTGCCCTGGCGCCTGAAGATCCGGAGCCCCTCGTTCTGCAACCTTTCGATCCTCCCGCAGCTTTGCGTCGGCAACCTCGTTTCCGACGTCGTTTCCATCCTCGGCTCGCTCGATTTCGTGATGGGGGAATGCGACCGCTGATTTTTTTTGCCCGCGAAAAACACGAAACCCACCGCCATGAGGACCCAGCCCCTTCCAGCCAACGTGTCCCCCGCGGGGAGGATTGTTTTGAGGCGATGAATCTCAAACCCGACACGCTTTCCCGGATCGACGAGGTGATCACGCATTATCCCGTGAAGCGGAGCGCGGCCTTGCCCCTGCTGCACCTCGTCCAGGAGGACGCCGGCTACATTTCGGAGGAGGCGACGGAATGGATTGCGGCGAAACTCGGCCTGCAGCCGATCAACATCCACGAACTGGTGACCTTTTATCCGATGTTCCGCCGTCACCCGATCGGCCGCCGGCACATCAAGGTCTGCCGCACGCTGTCGTGCGCGCTGATGGGCGGTTACCGGACCTGCGCGCAGTTCGAGAAGGAATTCGGCTGCAAGCGCGGCGAGATTTCACCCGACGGCGAGGTCACGATCGAATTCGTGGAGTGCCTCGCGAGCTGTGGCACCGGCCCGGTGGTCATGGTGGACGACGAACTGCACGAAAAAGTGGATGCCGCCAAGGCCGCGCAACTCGCGGGCCGGATCCGGGCGGAGACAAGGAAAACCTGACCATGACACGCCACCGTCTCCGCCATCTCGCGCCGCTGCGCTTCGGCATCATCTTCGGGTTTGTCACCGGCGTCGCCGGGCTGATCATGATCCCGATCGTGCTTTTTGCCGGCGGCCTGTGGGCCAGTGTCGGCAATCCCTCGCTGCTCGGCATTCCCTGGCTGTTCTTCGGCGCCGGCGCCATCTTCATGCCGCTGATCTACGCGGTCGCGGGTTTTGTGGTCGGGGTCCTGATGGCCATGGTTTACAATTTTGCCGTTCGCTGGACCGGGGGCATCGAGTTCCACACCGACGATCCGAACTGAGCCCCATGCCCGCCCCCCCCCAACGCCGCCTGATCTTCGCCCATATCGACGAGCCGGGCTACACGAGCGACCTCGCCTGCTACGCGAAGCACGGCGGTTACGAGGTGTTGAAGAAGGCGCTGGCGCGCAAGCCCGCCGACCTGATCGATGAAGTGAAGAAATCCGGCCTGCGCGGCCGGGGTGGCGCGGGTTTTTCCTGCGGGCTCAAGTGGACGCTCGTCGATCGCAAGAGCGGCAAGCCGATCTATCTCGTGGTCAATGCCGACGAGTCCGAGCCGGGCACGTTCAAGGATCGCTACATCATCCACCAGGATCCGCACCAGCTCATCGAGGGCATCATGGTGACGTGCTGGGCGAACAACGTGCAGCAGGCCTACATCTACGTCCGCGGCGAGTTTCCCGAGGGCGCGCGCATCCTCGAGCGGGCGATCGCCGAGGCGCGGAAAGCCAATTATGTCGGCCCGAAGATCCTGGGCTCGGACTATTCCTGCGAGATCTACGTCCATCGCGGCGCCGGCGCCTACATTTGCGGCGAGGAGACGGGACTGATCGAGTCGCTCGAGGGCAAGCGCCCGTACCCGCGCATCAAGCCGCCGTATTTCCCGGCGGTTTTGGGTCTCTATCAGTGCCCGACGATCGTGAACAACGTCGAGACCCTGTGCCACGTGAAGCACATCGTCGACATGGGCGGCGAGACGTACGCGAAGATCGGCACGCCCAACAACACCGGCACGCGCCTGCTCTGCGTTTCCGGCCACGTGCAGCGTCCGGGCTACTATGAGTTTGAAGTCGGCCGCGTCACGATGGGGCAACTCCTCAACGAAGTCTGCGGCGGCCCGCTTCCGGGCCGCACCTTCAAGGCCGTCATCCCCGGCGGCTCGTCGGCCAAGATCCTGCGCTTCGGAGAGAAGTTCAAGATCAAGCAGAAGGACGGCTCGGTCCTCGAGCTCGGCGTCGAGGACCTGCCGATGGATTTCGACACGCTGGCGGCCGCCGGCACCATGGGCGGATCGGGCGGCGTGATCGTGATGGACGACTCGGTCGACATGGTCGAGGCGCTCGCCAACATCAACGAATTCTACGCGCACGAAAGCTGCGGCCAGTGCACGCCGTGCCGCGAGGGTTCGCTCTGGATGAAGAAAATCTCCCGCCGCATGGTCCACGGCGGCGCGCGGCCCAACGACGGCGAACTGATCAAGACCGTCGCGGACCAGATCGCCGGCCGCACCATCTGTGCGTTCGGCGAGGCCTGCGCGTGGCCGACCCAGAGCTTCGTCGCGAAGTTCGGCGATGAATTCAAGGCGGCCCCGAACAACACCGGTCGCGGTTCGGACGCGATACCCCTCGTGTAACATGATGGACGAAGGCAAAGTTTCGCGAATTCAGGAGGCGGGACACAGGAAACCGTTCGCTCCCGCGCGAACATTCGAGGACTTGGTCGTCTGGCAAAAGGCACACGCCTGGGTGCTGACCATTTATCGATTCACCGAAGGATTTCCGGCAAAAGAGACTTACAGTTTGACGGCCCAGTTCCGGCGGGCTGCGGTTTCCGTTCCGGCCAACATCGCCGAAGGATTCAAGAAACATGGCGTCCCGGACAAGAAGCGCTTCATGAATATCGCCCAGGGGTCGCTCGAGGAGTGCCGATACTATCTTATTCTCGCCCGGGATCTCGGGTACGGTGATACCGGTGACCTGCTGACCGCGCTCGACGAAGTCGGCCGGCTGCTGCACGCGTATGCCAGGGCGATCGAGGTGGCTGGCGCCTGACTCCTGCGCTCCCGTTTCCTGACTCCCGTATCCTCCTCTCAATGATCCAGCCCGCCAAACCCGATCTCGTCACCGTCAATGTCGACGGCCGTGACATCGCCGTGCCCAAGGGGACGAACGTGATCGAGGCGGCGAAGATGCTGGGCATCGAGATTCCGCATTATTGCTACCACCCGAAGCTGAGCGTGGTCGGAAACTGCCGGATGTGCCTCATCGAAATGGGACTGCCCGCCGTCGATCCCGCGACCAAGCAGCCGGTGATCGATCCGGTCACGGGCCGGCAGAAGGTGAACTGGATGCCGCGTCCGCAGATCGGATGCGCGACCAATGCCTCGCCCGGCCTGCACATCCGCACCAGCACGCCGCTGGTCAGGGAATGCCGGGAGGGCGTGACGGAATTTCTCCTGATCAACCACCCGCTCGACTGCCCGATCTGCGACCAGGCGGGCGAGTGCCGCCTCCAGGAGTTCTCGACCAATTACGGGCGTGGCTACTCGCGTTTCGTCGAGCAGAAGAACGTCAAGCCGAAGCGCACCGAGCTCGGTCCCCGCGTCACGCTCGACGACGAGCGCTGCATCCTTTGCTCGCGCTGCATCCGCTTCTGCAACGAGGTCGCGAAGGACGACGTCCTCGGCTTCACGGAACGCGGAAGTTACAGCACGCTGACCTGTTTTCCGGGGAGGAAGCTCGAGAACAATTATTGGCTCAACACCGTGGACATCTGTCCGGTCGGCGCGCTCACGAGCACCGATTTCCGCTTCAAGATGAGGGTGTGGTTTCTCAAGACCACGCCGAGCATCGACACCGAGTCCTCGGTGGGCGTGAACACCGAACTCTGGAGCCGCGAGGGCGTGATCTACCGCATCACGCCACGCCGCAACGACGACGTGAACGACACCTGGCTCGCCGACTCCGGCCGGATCCTCTACCAGCAGGTGCGCGCGGACAATCGCCTGACCAACTCTGCCGTCGGCGGCATGACCTCCGCGCCGGACATGGCGGTAAAGGCGGCGGCGGATCTGCTGAAGGCCGGCGCGGTGGCGATCGTCGGCTCGGGTCGCAGCAGCGTCGAGGAACAGTATCTCACGAAAAGACTGGCCGATCAGCTCAAGGCCCCGGCCGCGCTGGTCAGCCGGGTGGCGCAGGGCGACAGGATTCTGATTTCGGCGGACCGGAACCCGAATGTCCGCGGCGCACTGGTCACGGGCCTCGTCAACGACCTGCCATCCGCGCAACTGACGCCGCTGGCGGCGGCGATCGATGCCGGGCAGGTCCGCACCGTGGTTTCGATCGGCGAGGACCTGACGGCCGCCGGCGTGACCGCCGCGCAGCTCGCGCGCATTTCCGTGATTTATCTCGGCCCGCACCGCAACCCCACGAGCGACGCGGCGAAGGTCGTCCTTCCGACGCTCACGGTGTTCGAGAAGAGCGGCACGCTGGTGAACCAGCAGTTCCGCTTGCAGAAATTCGCCCAGGCCGTTCCCGGTCCGCAGGGAGTGTCCGACGACCTCGCCACGCTGTCGGCGCTGATCGGCGCCTGCGGCGGCCATGCGCCCGCCGACCTGGCCGCGGTCTGGAGCACACTGGCGGCGGAGATTCCGGTGTTGCGGGCCATCAGCCACGCAAGTCTGCCTGCCACCGGTCTGCTGCTCGACGGCTCCGCTTGGGCGGGGCTGCCGTTCATTGAGGGCGAGACGCTCCATCACAAGCCCGCGGCGAGGGCGGCCACCTGACCATGATCGATCTCTGGTTCAGACTTTCACCGCTGGTGCAGATGTTCCTGAAGGGACTGGCGGTGATTCTTGTCATTTTTCCGATCGCCGGCGCCTCGTCGCTGGCCGAGCGCAAGGTGTCCGCCTGGATGCAGGGGCGGCCGGGTCCCAATCGCGCGATCCCCTTTTGGTTTGCCTGGGTGCCGGTGCTGGGACCGTTCCTGCAGCGGCTCGGGGTGTTTCACCTGATGTCCGACGGCCTGAAGATGCTCTTCAAGGAGGACTCGCTCCCGGGGCACGTCAACAAGCCGTACTTCATCCTCGCTCCGATCCTCGCCGTCGCCCCGGCGTTCACGACCGCCACGGTCGTGCCCTTCGGCGCCTACCTCGATTCCGGCGGCCAGGTGGTCCCGCTGGTGCTGGCCAACGTCAACATCGGCATCCTCGCCGTGTTCGCGGTCGGCTCGCTCGGGGTCTATTCGCTCATCGTCGCGGGCTGGTCGTCGAACTCGAAATATCCATTCCTGGGCGGCGTCCGCGCCTCCGCGCAACTGATCTCGTACGAACTCTCCCTGACCCTCGCGGTCCTGCCGGTGTTCCTGTGGGTGAATGCGCCCGGTCGCGACGGGACGCTGAGCCTCGCCCGCGTGGTGGAGTTCCAGAGCGGCACGGGCTTCGGCTGGGGCGGCGTGTGGTTCATCTTCATCATGCCCGTCTCGGCGATCGTGTTCCTCATTTCGCTGTTCGCCGAAACCAACCGCCTGCCGTTCGACATGGCCGAGGGCGAGGCGGATCTCGTCGGCGGATTCCATACGGAATACGGCGCGTTCAAGTGGTCCTTGTTCTTCGTCGCCGAGTATTCGCACATGCTGGTCGGCTCGGCGGTGTTCACGCTGCTTTTCCTCGGCGGCTGGAACCTGCTGCCGTGGATCCCGCTCTCGACGGTGGCCGGCTGGCTGCACCTCGCCGGGCATCCGGTGGCCCTGGGCATCATCGCGATCGCGATTTTCCTCGGCAAGGTGCTCTCGCTGATCTTCGTGTTCATGTGGGTCCGCTGGACGGTCCCGCGCTTCCGCTACGACCAGATCATGAAGCTCGGCTGGCAGAAGCTGCTGCCGCTCGCGATCGGCAACCTCATCGTCTACGCGCTCGCGATCGCGTTCATCCAAACCAGGAACTGACCCCTTTCGGCATGGCCTACGTCGTCGAACGCAAAAACCTCTCGCTCGCGGAGCGCCTTTATCTCCCGCAGATCCTCGCGGGCATGAAGGTGACGTTCCAGTACATGTTCAAGCCGGCCGTCACGCTCATGTATCCGGAGCAGCGCCCGGCCATCCCGCCGGGCTATCGCGGCGTGCCGACGCTCGTGAAGGACCCGCACGGCCGGGAGAAATGCGTGTCCTGCCAGCTCTGCGAGTTCGTCTGCCCCCCCAAGGCCATCCGCATCACGCCGGGCGAACTGCCGGACGACGGCCCGAACGCCAACGTCGAGAAGGGCCCGAAGGCCTTCGACATCGACATGCTCCGCTGCATCTACTGCGGCCTCTGCCAGGAGGTTTGCCCGGAGGAGGCCATCTTCCTGCAGAACCAGTTCTCGATGTCGGGCTACACCCGCGCGGAAATGGTCAACGACAAGGCGCGTCTCTACGAACTCGGCGGCACACTGCCGGACCAGCATTTCAAGTGGGAGAAAAAGAAGGCCGCCGAGGAGAGCGGCGGCGGGCATCACTAGGCCATGGCGAATCTCCTGTTTTACGCCCTTTCGCTCCTGACGATCTCCTGCGCCGCGCTTGTGGTGTGGACCAAGAACGCCGTCAATGCCGCGATGTTCCTGCTCGTGACCCTCGCGGGCGTCGCCGGCCTGTTCGTGCTGCTCGATGCGGCCCTGCTGGCCTTCGTCCTCCTGCTGGTCTACGCGGGCGCGGTCGTCGCGCTTTTTCTCTTCATCATCATGCTGCTCGACACGCGGCATGAGGCCCTGAAGCCATTCCGGCCGATGACGATCGCGGCCTCGACGATCGGGGCGGCATTGCTGCTGCTTGGCCTGGTCACGATGCTGCGCCGGGCGCAGTTCCCGGCTCCCGTGCCGGATGCGATCGCCGGCTCCTCCCTCAAGCCCTACGCGGAGCAATTGTTCACCACGTACCTGCTGCCCGTCCAGATCGTCGGTTTTCTCCTGCTGGCCGCGATGCTCGGCGTGATCGTGCTCAGCCGGAAACATGAGCCCCGGGAGGAGACGCCATGACACCCCCGCTCATCGCGCAGATTTCGGCGTCCGGTCTTCCCGGCTACATTTTTGTCAGCAGCCTGCTGTTCGTCCTGGGCTTCTTCGGCGTGCTCCTGCGCAAGAACACGCTCGTGATCTACATGTGCCTGGAGCTGATGCTCATCGCGTCGACGCTCGCTCTCGTCGCCTTCTCGCGCTTCAACGGCACGCTCGACGGCAGCGTCTTCGTCTTCTTCATCCTCACGATCGCGGCGGCCGAAGTCGCGGTCGGACTGGCCATCATCGTGGCACTGTTCCGCCTGCGGCACACGGTGCAGGTCGAGGAACTGAACCGCCTGAAAAACTGATGTCTCCGGTCGAAACCATCCTCTGGATCCTGCTCACGCCGCTCGGTTCGGCCGCGCTGATCGCGCTCGCGCTCCGGCGGAAGGGCACCCTGGCGTCGTGGGTGTCGGTCGTGGCATCCGGGGTGGTCGCGGTCCTCTCGCTGCAGCTCATCTTTCACGGCGACCGCAATTTCCCCGCGAGTTTCGAATGGCTGCGCCTGGGTGACTTCACCGTTTCGCTCGGCTTCAAGTTCGATGCGACGGCGGCGCTGATGCTGTTTGTCGTGTCCGTGGTCGGCTTCCTGATTCACGTCTTCTCGCTCGGCTACATGGCGGACGACGCCGCGCGCGCCCGATTCTTCGGCGGGCTCTCCATCTTCATGTTCTCGATGCTCGGCATCGTCTTTGCCGACAACCTGTTCATGATTTTCATTTTCTGGGAGCTGGTGGGATTCAGCTCGTACCTGCTCATCAACCATTATTGCGAGAAGCAGTCGGCGGCCGACGCGGCCAAGAAGGCATTCATCGTCAACCGGGTGGGCGACCTGGGCTTCCTGCTCGGCATCATCTGGACCTACTGGCATTTCGGCACGACCGACCTGAGCCGCCTCGCCGAGCTGTCCGGTCACGCGGGTGAGGTCATCCCGGTCGCGCTGCCGCTCCTCCTGTTCTGCGGCGCGATGGGAAAATCGGCCCAAATGCCGCTGCACGTGTGGCTGCCGGACGCGATGGAGGGCCCCACGCCGGTCTCCGCGCTGATCCACGCGGCCACGATGGTCGCCGCCGGCATCTACATGCTCGGCCGGATCAATTTTCTGATGGTGCCCGAGGCGCTGCACGTGATCGCCTGCATCGGCACCGTGACGGCCTTCTACGCGGCCCTGTGCGCGATCGTGCAGCGCGACATCAAGAAGGTGCTCGCCTATTCCACGCTTTCGCAACTGGGCTACATGGTCGCGGCGTTTGGATTGGGCGGTGGCGGCGCGGCGCTGCTGCAGGGGCACGAGCGCATGCTGTCGACCCGCGGGCATGAGATCCTGACGCTGACCAGCCTGACGGTTCTGAATCCGGGCGTGGCGGCGGCGATGTTCCATCTCACGACCCACGCCTTTTTCAAGGCGCTGCTCTTCCTCGGCTCGGGCTCGGTCATTTACGGCTGCCACCACGAGCAGGACATCTTCCGCATGGGCGGACTGCGTTCCCGGATGCCGGCAACCTTTCTAACGTTCACGATCGGCGTCCTGGCGATCGTGGGTCTGCCCGGGCTCGCGGGCTTCTTCTCGAAGGACGCCATCCTTTACCTCGCGATGGAGGAGAACACGCCGATCTTCGTGGTTTTGACCATCACGGCGGTGCTCACCGCCTTCTACATGATCCGCCTGTGGAAGCTGGTGTTCTTCGGCCAGGCGCGATCCGAGGAGGCATCGCATGCGCACGAATCCGGCGCCACGATGGTGATCCCGCTCGTGATCCTGGCCGCACTGTCGGTGGTGGGCGGATACTCCGGGGTCTTCGGACGCCTGGCCGGCGAGATCGCCCGGCTGGTCCCGGAGGCCGAACACCAGGATCATCTCGTGATCCTCGGGGTGTCGCTCGCGGTTCTGCTGGTCGGGGCGATCAGCGGCTGGATGTTCTATCGGGCGTCGGACACGGATGCGCTCGAGCAAAGATCGCCGTTCCTGTTCAACGGCCTGGTCGCGCTGCGCGACTCATTCGACGCCGTCTACAATTACTACGTGGCGAAAGTGCAGCAGCGGTTCGCGATGCTGCTGAATTTCTTCGAACAAATCTTCCTCGCGGGCTTCATCGTCCGCGGCCTCGCCGGGCTGGTCGGCTACATCGGCATCGGCGCCCGCGCGCTCTACATCGGCAGCCTCCACGCCTACGTGTACTGGTTCCTGCTCGGGCTGGTGCTCCTGTGGGGTTACGCCACGGGCTACCTCTGATCTCCGCGCCATGCTCGACAACGCGACCCTCCTCCAGCTTGCCATTGCCGCGCCGCTCGTCGCGGCGCTCATCATCGGGCTGGGCCTGCCCAAGCGGCTGTCGCTGCGCCTCGCGGGCGTCGCCTTTGCGATTCCGGCCGTGATCGCGGTGTGGTTGTGGTCGCGGTTTCCGGCCGGCATGGGCGCGCGCTATGCCTTTACCAGCGACACCCCGACGGGGCTGCAGGCGATGGGAATCAGCCTCAAGCTGGGACTGAACGGCATCTCGCTGCCCATGTTTGTCCTCGCGGGGATCGTCGGTCTCGCCGCCGGCCTCTATGCGCTGCGCTCGGGCGCCGAACGACTCAAGATCTACCTGATGCTCCTGCTGGTCATGCAGGGCGGGCTGATGGGCACGTTCGCGTCGGTCGACGTGTTCTTTTTCTATTTCTTCCACGAACTCGCGCTGATTCCGACCTTCATCATGGTCGGGATCTGGGGTGGGAGGGACCGCAATTATGCGGCGATGAACATGACGATCTACCTGACGCTCGGCGCGATGCTGTCGCTGGCGGGCCTGATCGCCCTGTACGTCACGAGCGACGCGCATTCGTTCGATCTCATCGCCCTGCGTTCGGCCGTTGCGGCGCACGGCATCGGCGCCGGCGCGCAGAAAACAATCTTCGGCCTGCTGCTCTTCGGCTTCGGCACGCTGGTGTCGCTCTGGCCGCTGCACACGTGGGCTCCGCTGGGGTATGGCGCCGCGCCGAGCTCGGCGGCGATGCTGCACGCCGGCGTGCTCAAGAAGTTCGGCCTGTACGGCCTGCTCCAGATCGCGCTCCCGCTCCTGCCCGAGGGCGCCCGGCAATGGGTCTGGACGCTGGCCATCCTCGCGGCGCTCGGCAACGTGCTTGGCATCGGCCTGGTGACGATGGCCCAGCGGGATCTCAAGCAGATGATCGGATACAGCTCGGTCATGCACATGGGCTACTGTTTTCTCGGGCTCGTCTCGCTTTCGGTGGCCGGCGCGGGCGGCGTGGTGCTCCTGATGGTCGCGCACGGCTTGTCGGTCGCACTCCAGTTCCTGCTCGCGACCAGCATTCACCACCGCACGCGCACGTTCGACCTGGCTGAAATGGGCGGACTGGTCCGTTACGCACCGGTGCTGGCGGGCTTTTTCGTCGCGGCCATGCTGGCCGGCATCGGCCTGCCGGGATTTGCGAACTTCTGGGGTGAGCTTTCGATCTTTGTCTCCCTGTGGCCGTTCTCGCGCTGGATCACGGCGGTCGCCGTGGCGGGCGTCGTGATCTCCGCGGTTTACGGGCTCCGGGCCGCGGCGCGCGTTTTCTTCGGTCCGCCGACCGAGCGCTTCCAGCAGGTGGTCGCGCAGAGCAAACCCGCTGACCTGGATTGGTCGGAGCGCATTCCCGCGCTGATCCTTCTCGCGGCGTTGCTCTACGTCGGCTTCTGGCCGCGGGCACTGTCGGATTTCGCCAACGACGCCCTGACCGCCCGCGCGCCCCAGGCGGCCGTCCCGTCGGTTTCCATTCATCGCTGATCCCCCATGTCGCCCGCCAATCTCATCACGATCGCGGAATCGAATCACTGGGAGGCCATCATCCCGGAGCTGATGCTCGCCTGCGGGGCCCTGCTGCTTCTCGTCGGCGAAATGCTTCTGCCGAAGGAGCAGCAGCGATACATCCCGCATCTCGCCGCGCTGATCCAGGCCGCCGCACTGCTCGGCGTCGCGCTCAACTTCGACAGCCCGTCCAACTGGAGCCACCAGATGCTGTTCGGCGGCCTGATCCGCCTGACGCCGGCTTCTCAGATCGCGCGCGTGTTCTTCCTGGCGACTTCCCTCCTCGTCACCTTCCTCGCGGGCGTCTGCCTCCCGCGCCAGCGGGTGCCCCGGATCGAGTTTTATCACCTGGTGATGGTCATCACGGCCGCGATGATGCTCCTGACCGAGAGCGATCACTTCGTGATGTTCTTTGTCGCGCTCGAGGCCCTGACGATCGGGTTCTACATCCTCGTCAGCTACTATCGCGAGGCCCCGCTCACGCTGGAGGCCGGGCTCAAGTATCTCGTCACCGGCTCGCTGAGCTCGGGCATCCTGCTCTTCGGCATCGTGCTGCTGTACGGCGCCGTCGGCCGGGTCATGGATTATTCGGGCACGCCGCACACCGGCTTTGAATTTGCCACCGCGGCGTCCTTTCTCGAGCACCAGCCGGACAACTTTCTCGCGCTGGTCGGCGTGCTGCTGATCCTCAGCGGCGTCGCGTTCAAGATCGGCGCGTTTCCGTTCCAGGTCTGGATCCCCGACGTTTACCAGGGCGCGCCGACGCCGGTCACTGCCTTCCTCGCCGTGTCGTCGAAGGCCGCCGGCTTTGCCGTGCTGCTGATCCTCGTGCAGAATGTCTTCGCGCCTTTGCACGGTCTCCTGGTGCCGGTGCTTTCGGCGATGGCCGCCGCCACGATCATCTTTGGCAACCTTTCCGCGCTCTCGCAGCGCAACGCCAAACGCCTCATGGGCATGTCGGGCGTCTCCCACGCCGGCTTTCTGCTGGTGGGAGTCACGGCTTCGCTGACGGTCTCCTGGGCGGCCAACGCCGTCTGGTTCTACCTGTTTACCTACATGCTCGCTTCGATGGCCGTTTTCGGGGTCATGGCGCACGTCGTCGGGACCGACGACGCCAACCAGGAGCTCGACTCCTACGACCAACTGGCGCGGCAGCGACCGATCCTGGCCGCGGTTCTGGCCATCGGCGTCGGATCGCTGGCCGGCATTCCGCCGCTGGCGGGTTTCATCGGCAAGCTGCTCGTGTTCATCGCCGCCTACGAAGCCCACCTTTACGGCCTGCTCGCGGTCGCGATCGCCGGCGTCGTGATGTCGATCTATTACTATTTCGGCTGGATCAAGTCCGCGTACTTCGCGACCTGGCAGCCGCGGTCCGCGGACGCGCCGGCGGCTCCGGAGCGCCGTTCGCCCACGTTCCTCTCGGCTTTGATCCTCGGCGGGCTCGCCCTTGCCACCATCCTGATCGGGCTCTGGCAGACGCCGATCACGAGCTGGCTGCCGATCAAATAGGGCGCGCGCCCTGATTTACTTCGCCATCGGGCGGGAAACCGTTTCCTGTCGCCGCGCCCATGAAGGTAACCGGACTCGCCCTCGTCCCACCTCCCAGCGCCGCCGACCTGCCCAAGGTCACGCCCGAACTTCTCGCCTCCGTCCTCGCGCGTTATTCGCGCAGCAACGAGGGGATTCACAAGATTCTGGAGAAGGTGGATGTGGCCAATCCCGACGAGTCCATCGATCGGATCCTGAAGTTCGTCGATTACGGACACGCCTCCATCGGCGGCCTCACGGGAGGCCTCGCCGTGGCAATCGACGGGGTGTCGATGTGGCTGGCCTACAAGATTTTTGAGCTGGCCCAGATGGCGGATGGGCAGGAGTCCAGCACCCGGTACATCACGATGGAGGCGACGAACATCCCATCAGCCGGGGAGCTGGGTGTTCCGGCCGACCTGGCGCCGAGGTGGTCCGCCGTCATGGCGCGCGCCTTTTCCGCCTATCACCTTGAATATTCCCGATTGGAGCAGCTCGGGCGCGACCAGCCGGGACTGATCCGCATGCCGACGGATGCGAAGCCAGCCGTCGCCAACCGGATCCGCAAGAACTACGCGCTCGATCGCGCCCGCTACTTCATCCCGCTGGCGACGAAAACCAACCTCGCTCTGGTCCAGAGTTCGCGGATGTGGGCGCAAACCGTGAAGCATCTCGATTCCCTGCCTCACCCGGAGGCCCGCGCTGCCGCCGGGTTGATCCGGGCCGAGTTGCTCAAGCAGTCGCCCCGGCTCATGCGCCACAGCTCCGCGGAAAAATCCTTCGCCGAGCAGGCCCGGCAGGAACTCGAGGCCAGCGTGCGTCTCGGCCTGGCGCGATTGTCGACGGCCGGCCTGGCGGACCAGGTCTGGGTGCGGGTCGATGCCGAGTCGCCGCCCTGGCTGCGCGAGGAGCAACCGGTGCCGGAGGCGCTTCGCCATCGCGCCAACCGCTACGGATACCAGGGCACGGCAACCCGCCGCATGCGCGTCACCTTCGCCTGGAATAACATGGCGATCGCCGAACTGCGCGACCTGAACCGCCACCGGACCGGACATCGGCTGACGCCACTGATCCAGGCGGGATTCTACCTCCCGCCCGAGGTCGATCGGGCGGCCCATCAGGATTTGCTCGCCGAACAGGCGCAATTGACGCGCGAACTGCTTGAGCGTCAGTCGCCCGCCTACGTCTATTCCCTGTTGTTGGGAGCGCAGACGCCGTTCGAGCACAGTACCCACGCGGACAAGTTTATCTACGAGGCGGAATTGCGCACCGGCATGGGCGCGCACTTCCGCTATGCCGAGCACCTTGCCGCCGCGCTGCGGGAATTTGTCCGCCAAGTCCCTGAGGCGGGCCCCTGGGTCGTCGAAGGCACCGCGGAACCAGAATAGGCTTGCTGGATTTTTCATGCGCGCGAACATGCTGCCGGGCCAGTGGTTGCGCATCTACCCCGGCGCTGCCGTCCGCCCCGATCAAACACAACCGAGACATTGCACGCATGATAAGGCACTATTCGCGGTGCTTGGAATTGCGCAAAGGCACAACTGGCGCATGGATCGGCTTTCAGACTGCGTGACCCAATGCGCCTGAAGGTCGTCCAGTTTAACATGCAGTTCGGGCAGGTCTGGGACGATCGCGATCCGGACAATGCGCCAATCCGCGTCCAGGACACGATTGCGGAAATCAAGTCGCACCGGGCCGACATCATCATGCTGCAGGAGGTGGAGCGGGCGCGACCGGGTGGCACACATCCGCCGGTGCCGCCGAACTACTCCCGCCTCAAGCAGGAGCTGGCGCCGATGCACAGCACCTTTTCCTTTCCGCCGCCCGATCCGCGCGAACTGCCATTCGGCATCGGGCTGGCGATCTTTTGCCGCTGGCCCCTGCAGGAGACAGTTCGCCTGGCGCTGCCCTCTCCGCCCGTGGAATTCGAATTCGACGGGGAAAAAAAGACTCCGACCGACCGGCTCCTGATCGCCGCGATCACGCATCCCGACGGACGCGAACTGCGTCTGCTCAACACGCACCTGCTGGCGTTTTTCATGCTGAAATCCAGCAGCGAGGAAAATCGCCAGCAGCGCGACATCGTGGCCCGGGAGCTCGCCATGAGCAAAGTACCGACGATCCTGACCGGCGACTTCAACGTCAGCAAACACGAGTCGCTGGTGCAGCAATTTGCCGAGGTCGGCTACCGGACCGTGCAGTCGGACGAGGTCACCTGGCGGCGCCGCCCGTATGTCCTCGACCATATTTTCTACAACGAGCCGCTTAAGCTCGTGTCGCATCAGGTCAAGCCGACGCCGTCATCCGATCACCACGTCCTCGTGGCCGAGTTTGAGTTCTGAGCCGGGCTCATTCAGTTGTGCCGAGGTGGAACCGGACCTCCGGGCCGGTTCTCCCACGAAAGTCTTGCGAACCCGCCCGGAGGTCGGGTCCCACCATTCAGTTCACGTCCAGTCACTCGAAAGAGCACATCCAACTGCATGGATCCGACTGAGGGATCCCGGATCGGTCGGGATGATCGTGGATCACAGCCCGGGATCCCGCGTTCCGCCTGATCCTTTCGGGGGCATCGACCCCGGGTTCGCTGTCAATGTCCGGGGCGGCGCGGATTCCGATCAGCGGACGCCCCGGCGGATGCGTTCCTTGGCCTCGTCACGCTCCTCTTCCAGTCGCGACTTTTCGCGCGCCATCTGCTGGCGAACCTTGTCGGCCTCCTCGAACTTCTGCGCCGAGAGTTCGGACTCGAGCTGCTGTTTGAGGAAAATCTCCCGCTCGGCGATCTTTCCCTGGTAGACGCGGTCGATTTCCTGGAGCTGCTTCTTCTGCTCCGCGTTCAAGGGTCCGGACGACGGATCCGACTTCGCCAGCCGTTCCATTGCGAGTTCGTACGCGCTTTTCATCGCGCGACCATCGCCGCGTTTGCGCCAAATTTCACGCCGAAAAGCAGGACGAGCACGAACACGGCAACGGGCAGCCAGAATCCTCCCGCGCTCCGGCGCCAGCGGAGGTGCGCCCCGGCCAGCATGGCACCGACGATGGCGGCGGTGGCGACGGGAGCCATCCAGGCCTGGCGGAACCCGGCGGCCAGGCTGGCGAGCGGAAGGTGGGAACCGAACGCCACGAGGACGACCATGCCCTTGATCAGCACGATGGCGGCGCGGTTGAAGAGGGCGCATCCGGCCGGCCAGCCCGCGACGCCGCACGTGGACGACCAAAACCCGGCGGACACCACCAGGCTCGCCAGGGGCACTGCGGCGAGGTTGGCGAGCACCGAGCCGAGCGAGAGCAGGCCAAAGTTGCCGATCATGCACGGGGCGCTGGCGATCAACGCGACCGTCGAGACCGCGGCGCTGTGCGCGATTCCACGGATTCCGTTGCGGACGGCACGGCGCAGCCATCCGCGATCGGCCGGCGGCAGCGAATCCCACGGACGCCAGGCATTTTCCCAGCGGCGCGCAAGCGGCGTGGCCATGACGATCAGGGCGGTCACGACCGCATACGAAAGTTGAAATCCCGCCTCGAAAAGCTCCTGCGGGTCGATGGCGAGGGTCGTCGTTGCCGCGAGTACGATCGCGGCGAATGAATTGCCGGGCTGCCGCAGAACTTTGGCCGCTTCGAGGAAGGCGAGCATGATGAACGTGCGCCGGGCGGGCAACCCGGCACCGGTCGCGGCCACGTATCCGGCCACCAGCAGCAGTTCGGCCAGAAGCGCGGGTGAGCGGGGAATGCGCAGCAGGGATAGAAGCGCGTGCAGCATCAGCGCCACGGTGCTCACGTGCAGCCCGGCCACGACAAACACGTGAAATGTTCCGCTGCGCTGAAACGCGGTCCGCTCGTCCCCGGTCATCTGCGCGTGCTCCCCGAGAAACATGGCGGTCTCGAGGCTGGATTCGCGGGAATGCCGTTCCGTGCCGACGCGCAGGTAGCCTTCGCAGGCTGACGTGATTCGGGCGAAGACCATGGTCAATCCGGCGGGTGGCGACACGGTGCGGACGATCACGGCGCGGCTGAGTTTCAGCGTGATTCCCTGCTCCGCCAGCATGCGGTCGAATCCGGCCGCGTCGCCGTTCGAATCGGGAGACTGGAGGACGCCACGCATGGCGAACACTCCCGAAGGAACCGGAGGCGTTCCATGGCGCCGGGAAAC
>DASYDZ010000038.1:0-3879 GCA_036499305.1 Candidatus Didemnitutus sp. | reverse complement strand
TCCGCGAGTTTTCGGGAACGCGCGGACTTCCGCCCGCGCAGCAGTCGCAGGGTCGCGCCACGGAGCGATGGGGGCACGTGGCGCCAGGCGCCGATGATTCCATTCAGGCGGGGCAGGTCGCGAAACGACGGATAGCCTCCGAAAAGCTCGTCGCCGCCCAGGCCCGACAGCACGACTTTCACGCCAGCGGCCCGCGCCGCGGCCGCGGCGTAGTAGGTGTTGATCCCGTCTCCGGTGGGCGCGTCGAATGCGCGCAGGATCTGCGGCAGTTCCGCCGCCACCCGCGCCCCCGAGATCATTTCCTCATGATGATCGGTGCCGAGTTCGCGCGCGGCCTGCCGGGCGGGCTCGCGTTCCGAACCTGCGGAATCGTCGAACACGACCGTGAACGTCTTGAGCCCATCGGCTCCGGCGCGACGCATGAGGCCCACCACCGCGGTGGAATCCAGCCCGCCCGACAAGAAGGCGCCGATGGGAACGTCCGCGACGCGGTGCGCGCGGATGGTGTCGGCCAGCTCATGTCTCAATCGTTGCTGGAATTCCTGCGGCGTTGCGCGTGCCCCGCCCGGACGTCCTTCGGGAAGCCGCCACCATTTCTCGAGGTGGACGCGATCGAGGCCGGTCACGGTCAGGCTGTGACCGGGCAGCAAATTGGTCACGCCCTCGTAGATCGTGCGCGGCGCGGGAACGCTGAACCAGGCGAGATATTCCGCGACCGAGACCGAATCGATGCCGACGGGGCAAAGACGGGAGGCGACGATCGCCTTCAATTCCGACGCGATCACGATGCCGTCGTCCAGGCGCGCAAAGTAAAGCGGCTTGATGCCGAACGGATCACGGGCGGTGAGGAGCACTTGTTCGCGTGCGTCCCAAAACACGAAGGCGAACATGCCGCGAAGGCGAGCCAGGAAGGCCTTGCCGTGCAGGACCAGTCCGGCGAGCAGGACCTCCGTGTCGCACTGCGTGACGAACCGCCAATGGGACTCCAGCTCGCGCCGCAACTCGCGGAAATTATAGATCGCGCCGTTGAAGACGAGGTGGTGTCTGCCGTCCGGCGAGGTCATTGGCTGGCGTCCGTTCGCGGGATCGATGATCGCGAGGCGGCACATTCCCAAGGTCGCCGCACCGTCGGACACCATTCCCTGATCATCGGGGCCGCGGTGCCGTTCGGCTGCAATCATCCGGTCGACCGCCGCCCGGCGTTCGGAGTCTGCCAGCCGGGCCGAGATCACGGCGGCTATGCCGCACATACGGGACGAAGGCGCAAAAAAGCTTCGCAGCGTCGCTTCCGCATGACCGAAGCGGCGGGGTGAATTCCGAATCGACTAGGTGCCAAACCTCGGGCCGGGACCGGCCCGTACGTAGGTAACTCCCGCCCCTTTCCCGTGGCAATGCGTAAATCGCGCAAAGCCTTAGAGACAAATGGCTTTGCCGATCTCGGCCGCCTTCGCGTCCGAAACCAGAAGTGCGACCAGATGCAACCCGAATTCAACTGCGGTTCCCGCCCCTCGGGAGGTGGTGATCCGTCCGTCGTCGACGACGCGTTCGTCGGCGAGAATGTGTTGCAGTTCCGAGGCGACGGAAAAATGCGCCGTGTATCGACGGCCGGTGAGGAGTCCGGCGTCATGCAGCACGGTGGGTGCCGCGCAAATCGCGGCGACCCATTTGCCCGCCTCGGCATATCGTTTTACCAGCGGCCCGACGCGGGGATCCGCCCGCAGGTTTTTAACTCCGGCGCCACCCGGAAGAAAAATCATGTCGCGCAGGGAATCCCCCGCCGCGCCCAGCGCAAGGTCGGCGTGCACGGTGATTCCGCTGCGGCCCGTGACATGGCGATTGTCGGGCAGGGAAGCGGTCACGACCTCGACTCCGCCGCGGCGCAGAAGGTCGATCGGGGCAGCCGCTTCGATTTCCTCGAATCCGTCGGCGAGAATGACGAGCACGCTGGGCATGGATTTATTGCGACTAAAACCGATTGAGCGAGTCATGCAACCCGGGGGTGGAGGGAATAATGATTTTGTGGCCGCGAAAGGCTGCGCCACCCCGGGGCTCTCCGCTTACGTGACGTAGGTCGGCTGGTTGTGCCCGCCGGCCGCACATCGTTGTCGTCGGCCACAACGGCGACAGAGGCGTCGGGAGGGGAACCGGCGCCCACCTGCGGCATCGTTGGCCAAGCCGGACTCATGCAGTTGAGAGTGGAACGCGTTGTTAATGTCACCATGGCCGTCGAGAACTCCGGCTCCTTTCCATCCGTGTGCTCTGTGAAATCCGTGGTTAAATTAAATGCCTTGATTGCTCCGCGATCTCTGTGGCCTCCAGCCGATTAATCTGGCCGGGACTGACCCGAGTTAACCACAGATGACACTGATGGCCACGGATCAAGGCTCCAGCGACAGGACCAACAATTGAACGCTGCCCTTTCGCCAGCGCTACTCCCCGGAGCAAGCTCCGGGGAGTCTACGCGCGGCTTGCATTGCCCTCCAAGCAGGGCAACGCCGGGCAGCGTCCTAACTCGCATGGAAACCCCGCAGCAAGCTGCGGGGAATGTTTCAGTATTCAAAAACCAAGAGACGGATAGACGGATAGACGGATTAAAGCTGCCACATTCCCTTACACTCTAACCTTCACTTCCCATCCGTGTGCTCTGTGAAAAATTTGGACTCCGCCAGCCAGGAGGTTGCGGGGCCTTCATTTCGTCCTTTTCGTCGGCCTTCGCGTCGCGAAGCTCAGGAATCCTCGAGACGATGTCCTGGCTCAACGGCAAGACGCTCACAATTCTCGGCTGTGGCTACGTCGGCACGGCGCTGGCGACGCGCGCGCTGCGCGAAGGGGCGCAGGTCTCGGCCTTGACGCGCAATCGCGACACGGGGGCCACGCTTGCCGCGCTGGGTTGCGATGTCGTGGTCGAGGATCTGGCCAGTGACGCCTGGCATCGTGATTGGGCGGAAGGAGCGGACGCGGTGGTGGTTTGCGTCGGTTCGGGCGGACCTTCTCTGGAGGAGTATCGGCGCTCCTATGTCGATGGGGTCGCTTCTGTGCAGCGATGGCTGCGGATGCTGGCGGAGCCGCCTGCGGCTGGAATATTCACCAGCAGCACTTCCGTCTATCCGCAGAGCGACGGCGTCGTCGTGGACGAGCGCGCCGACACGACGGACTCATCGGCCCATGGCGCGATCCTGCGCGAGGCGGAAAACCGCTGGCACACGAGCACATTGGCCCGATCGGTTGTGCTGCGCCTCGCCGGCATTTACGGACCCGGCCGGCACCAACTTCTCGATCAGCTTCGTTCGGGCGCGACCGAAATGCGGGGCGGCCGGCAGAGGCTGAATCTCGCGCATCGCGACGACGTCGTTTCCGCGATTCTCGCCTGCCTCACCGCTGATTTCCCGGAAGGCTCCCGAACCTACAACATCGCCGACGGAAATCCAGGGCCTCGCGACGACGTCATCGCGTGGCTGGCTCGTCGCCTCGGGCTGCCATTACCACAGTTGATTGAATCCGCCCGCCGCACTGGCGAACCGGTTCGCGACCGGGTGATCAGCAGCGCAGCCCTGCAATCGGACACCCGTTGGTGTCCGCTCTTTCCGGATTTTCGAGCCGGCTACGAGTCGATCTTGGGGCAGAACGATGCCGTTCAACCACGGATTTCACGGAACAACACGGATGGATCCGGAGCGGAATCGGGTGCAAATCTGGCGTGAGAGCGATTTCACGAAGCGATCAGATATTGCCGCAAGAGAGCGCAAACAGCGCAAAAGTCGTGTGGATCCGAGGTGGTCGTCGTTGTCCCCGACGACGAGCCCCCGGACATTCTGCAGGGCCTGCGCTCGCGCAGGCCGCGGCGCGTCGCGAGCGACGGCCCTACGGATTTGAAAGAGG
>DASYDZ010000037.1:0-14173 GCA_036499305.1 Candidatus Didemnitutus sp. | reverse complement strand
ATCAGGCGCGCGCCCTTTTCCGGCAGGGCGAGGAAGGTCGACGCGCCGACCTCCCACTTGAGAATCGTCTGGCCGAGATACGGAATGCGTTCCATGCAACCGATTGGTAATCAGTTTTTCGCGGTCCGTTCCAATCCAAAGTCGAAGGGAAGCGCCTCGAAAGAGGGGCGTGCTTTGTATCGCCGGCGGGCTTGCGCGGCCCCCGGGGGGAGGCTATGCTGGCTCTCCCATGTCGAGCACCGCCCGGTTTCTCCTCTTCGGCGCGCTGGCCATCGGAGTGCTCCGGACTGAGGCGGCCGACCCGGTGGTGGGGGACGTTTCTCCCGATCACAAGGCGCTGGTTTACGTGATCCGGATCGAGGGCGAGATCGGCCAGCCCAGCCTGTACATCCTGCGCCGGGGGTTGAAGGAGGCGACCGAGCACCACGCGGACGCGGTGGTCCTCGACATGGATACGCTGGGCGGCGCGGCCGACGCCGCACTCGACATGATGGAGGCGCTCGACCATTTCCCGGGCCTGACCATCACCTTTGTGGACCGCCAGGCCATGTCGGCGGGGGCATTCATCGCGGCGGCGACCCGCGAAATCTGGTTCGAGCCGCATGGCATCATCGGCGCCGCGGCAGCGGTCACGTCGGAGGGGCAGGATATTCCCGAGACGATGCGGCTCAAGATGACGAGTTTTCTGCGCGCCAAGATCCGCGCGGTGGCGGAGGGCAGGGGATTCCGTGCCCAGGTCGTCGAGTCGATGATCGACAAGGATTACGAACTGAAAATCGGCGACCGCATGATCAAGCCGAAGGGCGAACTTCTCTCGCGCACCGCGACCGAGGCGATGGAGAAGTTCGGCAACCCGCCGCAGCCGCTGCTCGGGGCGGGCATCGCCAGCGACCTGGACGATCTGCTGGCGAAAAGGTTCGGGGCCGGGAAGTACACGGCGACGATCCTCCAGGTGACGTGGTCGGAGCATCTCGCGCGTTTCCTGACAGCCATCGCACCGCTGCTGCTCGGCCTGGGGATGCTGGCGCTTTTCATTGAATTCAAGATGCCCGGACACGGTTGGATCGGCGGCCTGGGAGTCATGCTGCTCGGATTATTTTTTCTGGGCCATCACGTCGCCGGATTGTCCGGTCACGAGCCGGTGCTGTTCTTTGCGCTCGGATTGGTTCTGTTCGCGGTGGAAGTCCTGTTTTTGCCCGGAGTGTTCGTCCTCGCGATCACCGGCGTGGTGGTGATGCTCGGATCGCTCCTGTGGGCAATGGCGGACATCTGGCCGGACGAGTCGTTTCCGGCGACCGGGGAAGCGCTGGTGCAGCCGCTCGGCAGCATCGGCCTGGGGCTCGCGATCGCCGTGATCGGCGGAGCCTTTCTGATTCGCTTTCTGCCGCGCGGCTGGATGTGGGATCGGATGGTGATCGGAGCGACCGTCCCCTTTTCGGCACAGGCCGCGGGCGGCTCGCCCGAACAGACGGCCATGCTCGATGCGCTCATCGGCCGGCGGGCCGTGGCGGCGACCGCCCTGCGTCCGGGCGGCCAGGTCGAGATCGACGGGCGGCGTTTTGAGGCGCGCACGGAGGTCGGCGCCATTGACGCCGGGACGGAGGTCCTGGTGCGCCGGAGGGCGGATTTCAGCCTGATCGTGGAGCGCGTGGCCGGATGAACCTCGTGATCATACTTTTCGTGCTCGGCGTGCTTCTGCTGGCGGGCGAGGTGTTTGTCCCGGGTGTCGTGCTCGGAGTGATCGGCGGCGCCGCCATGCTCTTCGGCTGCGTGGTGGCCTTTCGCCAGTTTGGCGCCGGGGGCGGTGCGCTGGCCACCGGCATTGCGGTCGTATGCCTTGGGGCGACGCTGTATGCCGAGCTGGTGTGGCTGCCGCGCTCACGCTTCGGGCGGCGCATGGTCGTCCAGTCCGCCAGCGACGGCGCGGCGGGGCCGCCGACTGCTCCGGCGTCGATCATCGGTGAGATGGCGGAAGCCGAGACGACGCTGGCCCCGAGCGGCTATGTGCGCGTCGGCGACCGCCGTTACGAGGCCTATTGCGAGGCCGGCCATGCCGCGAAGGGCAGCCGGCTGCGCGTCACCGGCCTCGACAATTTTCGTCTCGTGGTAACCAAATCCTGAATCGCTTCATGAACTCATCCGTCCTCCTCTTCGTGCTGATCGGCGTCCCGTCGCTGATCATTGCCATCATCGTCATTTCGTTTTTCAGCACGTGGCTGAAGGCGATGATGAACGGCGCCCCCGTCGGGATGTTCAACCTTCTCGGCATGCGCCTGGGCGGGGTGCCGTACAGCCTCGTGGTCGATGTTCGCATCACCGCGATGAAGGCCGGCATCGAGATCACCACCGACAAGATCGCCGCGCATTATCTGGCCGGCGGCAACGTGATTCCCACCGTGCAGGCGCTGGTGGCGGCGCAGAAAGCCGGCATCCAGCTCGACTGGGATCGCGCGTGTGCCGTCGATCTCGCCACCAAGGGCTCGGGCAAGTCGGTGGTCGAGGCCGTGCGCACGTCCGTCGACCCGAAGGTGATCGACTGCCCGAATCCCGACAGCGGACGCACCACGATCGATGGGGTGGCGAAGGACGGCATCCAGGTGAAGGTGAAGGCGCGGGTGACCGTGCGGACCCATCTTGACCGCTTCGTCGGCGGAGCGAAGGAGGAGACGATCATCGCGCGGGTGGGCGAGGGCATCGTCTCGACGATCGGTTCGGCCGAAAGCTACAAGGTCGTGCTGGAATCGCCCGACAGCATCTCGAAGACCGTGCTCGCGCGCGGCCTCGACGTCGGCTCCGCGTTTGAAATTCTTTCGATCGACATCGCGGACGTCGACGTGGGCGAGAACGTCGGCGCCAAGCTCCAGGAGGCCCAGGCCGAGGCCAACAAGAGCATCGCGCAGGCGCAGGCGGAAATCCGCCGCGCCGCCGCTGTCGCCGTGGAACAGGAAATGAAGGCCCGCGTGCAGGAAATGCAGGCCAAGGTCGTCGAGGCCCAGGCGCAGGTCCCGCTGGCGATGGCCGAGGCATTCCGCTCCGGCCGGCTTGGCGTGATGGATTACTACCGGATGGAAAACATCCAGTCGGACACCGCCATGCGCGGATCGATCGCCCATCCCGAACAGAAGAAATAGCGGAGAATGAAAGTGAGCTCTCATTCTCGCTCTCGGGTCCGCTTTCATTTTCCCGTCACGTAACCCTAACTCCGTAAAGATTTCCGGGGCATTTGATCCGGACAGCCCATGCAACCAAGTCCCTCTTTAGCTGTAGGAGCGGGTTTACCCCGCGATTTCCCGTTCGATCGCGGCATAAAGCCGCTCCCACAACAATTCAGGCCGGAGCACGCTCCGGAGCATCGGAGCCAAAGCGAATGAACTGGATTCTCGAACATGCCTGGGTGCTCGTGGTGATCGCGGGCCTTTTCATTCGCGGCCTCCAGTCCGTGACGTCCGCGGCGAAAAAGGCCCGTCCGCCGGCCGAGCCCCAGCGTCGCCGTGAATTTGTCGAGGCCGAGCTCGCCGACCGAAACCGAAAAGTCCGCGAGGAGGTCCGGCGCAAGATTGAGGAACGGCGCGGCCAGAAGGCAGTTCCCTCATCGGCACCGGCCCGTCCGAGGGTGCGCCTGAAGGATCGTTCGCCCGAAGCGACCACGCCGCCCCCGGTCGTGCTGCGGGCGCCGGTTCGTCGCGACGAACCCGAGTCCCAAACGGAGCCACCGCCAATTCCCGCGTCCGCTTCGGATGTCGAACTGGCCCGCCAGGCCGCGCTGGCCGATGAGCTTCGTGCGGTGGTTACGCGCAAGGAGACCGTTCAGCGGCGGGCCACACTACCCGCCTTCGAACTCGCGGCCGCCGAAGCGGCGCTGGCGGTGAAATCGGATCTCATAGGCGCTGATTTTGGTGATCCCGCAGCTCTGCGCCGGGCAATCCTGCTCCGTGAGGTGCTCGGTCCGCCGCTCGCATTGCGCGACTGATCGGTTGCGGACGCTCGCGGCGACACAGTCGGGGCGGCCCGCCCATTCGTCCGGTCATCTCAACGACGTCGCGCTGACTTCCCGCCCGCGGTTCCTTGATCCTGAAGCCGGTCAGTCCAGGGCGAAGCGGCCGTATCCATCCAGCGGGATGGCATAGCTGCGGCCGTTGACCTCCATGCGGAGGTTGCTGCCCTTTTCGACGGTGATGAATAATTTTCCGGTCTTGTGGAAAGAGCGCGTCTCGCCGGCCGTGAGGGTGCCGTCAAAAAGCACCTTCTTGTCGGCGTCCTGAAGGATCTTCACCCGGGTCGCTTCCGTGGCGGAGAAGGTGAGGGTCTGCGAGTTGTCCGTCGGCGGGGTCTGGGCGGCCGGCTGGGCTGTGGCGCCGGACGAGGCGGTGCCGGGCGACTTTCCCGTCGAATGGGTCGAGAAAATGCTGATCAGGAGAACGACGATCAGGATGACTCCGAGAGCGCCGCCGCCGAAGAGGCCCCATTTCAGCATCATCGCCTGGTCGATCGCCGGGCGTCCGCCATCGCCGCTCTCGGCAAAATCCACGCGGCCGTAGTTTTCGCGCGTCTCGCGCCGTGGCGCGCGGCCCTCCTGGGCGAGAAGAGTGTCGTATTCGTCGACGAGTCGATCCGGATCGAGATCGAGGTAACGCGCGTAGTTGCGGATGAATCCGCGCACGTAGAGCGGCGGCAGGTCGAGGTCGAAGGTGTTGGCCTCGAACTTCTGAAGATAATCGCTGCGGATCTTCGTGGTCTCGGCGGCTTCGCGGATCGAGATGCCCTTCCGCTTCCGCGCTTCCTCCAGTCGTTCGCCAATGGTCTGCATGGTGGTGCTGGAATCCTGTTAAGTGGATTGCGCCGGGCTGGAAAGACTAATCCGGATCAGGGCTGATAGTTGTCGAGATCAACGAGGATTTCGCGCGGGCTCGACCCGTTCTCGGCGCCGACGATGCCCTTTTCCTCCATCAGGTCCATAATCCGGGCGGCGCGGTTGTAACCGATGCGGAGACGCCGCTGCATCATCGAGGTGGACGCCCGGCGCGTCGATTTGAGCACCTCGTAGGCCTGCCGGAACAGATCCTCGTCGTCGCCCAGGTCGGCGTCGTCGCCCTCGCCGTCACCCTCTTCATCGTCATCCTCGCGCGCCGCCGCGTCGATCTGCTGCTGCACGCTCTGGTCATACTGCGGCGGCCCGTTGCGCTTGAGAAATTCGACGATTTCGGCGATTTCCTCGTCGGCGACGAAGGCGCCCTGCGCGCGCACGAGCTTGGACGTCCCCGGCGGGGTGAAGAGCATGTCGCCGCGGCCGATCAGGGTCTCGGCGCCCTTGCCGTCGAGGATGGTGCGCGAGTCCACCTGCGAGGCGACCTGGAAGGCGATGCGCGCGGGGAGGTTGGCCTTGATGACGCCGGTGATGACGTTCACCGACGGACGTTGCGTCGCAATAATCAGATGGATACCGGCGGCGCGGGCGAGCTGGGCGAGGCGGGCGATGTTGGTCTCGATCTCGGCCGGTGCGACCATCATCAGATCGGCGAGCTCGTCGATGATCGCCACGATGTACGGCAGGCGCTCGGGAATCTCGATTTCCTCGGTCACTCCGGCCAACTCGGCTTGCTCCACGGGCGGCGGTGGATCGGGTTTGTCGCGCTTGCGGTTGTTAAATCCGATGATGTTGCGCACGTTGACCTTGGCGAACTGCTGATAGCGCCTCTCCATCTCGCGCAGGAGGACCTTCAGGGCACCCGGCACCTTCTTCGGCTCCGTCACCACCGGAATGAGCATATGCGGAAGCGAGTTGAAGATCTTCAGCTCGACGACCTTCGGATCGACCATGATCAGGCGGACATCCTTCGGGCTCTTGGAGTAGAGGACCGAGGCGACAATGGAATTGATGCAGACGGATTTGCCGGAACCCGTGGCCCCGGCGATCAGCAGATGCGGCATCTTGGTGAGGTCCGAGACCAGCGGCCGCCCCGAGACGTCCTTGCCGAGCGCGATCGGCAGCTCGGCCCGGGTCTGGGCCCAGTCTTCGCTCTCGAGGATTTCGCGCATTCCGACCGGCATCGGTTTCTGGTTTGGGACCTCGACGCCGACCGCGGCCTTGCCGGGGATCGGGGCCAGGATGCGCACCGATTGTGCGCGCATGCCCAGGGCGATGTTCTTGTCGAGGCCGGAGATTTTTTCGACCCGCACGCCCGCCGCCGGCACGACCTCGTAGCGGGTGATGACCGGGCCGACATGGATTTCGCCGAGCGAGACTTCGACGCCGAATTCGCTGAGGATCCGCAGGAGGTTCTCGGCGTTCTGGCGGTGCTCCTCCTCGCTGTCGGCGGCGGAGCCGACCACCTGTTGTTTGAGGACCTTGAGCGGCGGGAACTCGTAGTTTTTGTCGTCGCTTTGCGGCAGCGTGACCTTCGCCTTTTTCGTCTCCTCGGCCTTGACGATGTTGAGCTCCAGTTTGGACGGGTCCATCACCGTCGCCTTGGCGGCAGCGAGTTTCGCGGTCTGCGGAGGAGTCGTGGCGGCCCTGGGGACGGCGGGCGTGGTGACGGATTTCGGAGCGTCGCCGAGCGGATCCGCGGTCTTTGGAATAACCGCCTTTTTCGTCGGCGCCGAACTCCCGGAGGACTTCGACGGGACAGACGCGACGGCGAGTGCCTCGGCGGCCGCGGCCGCCTTCATCCTGCGGGATTCCTCGCGGCGTTCACGGCGTTCCTGGGCGAGAGCGGCCTTGTGCGCGGCGCGGCGCTGGCGCCACTCGTTGAAATTCGCGAGCAGCTTCTCCAGCTCCATGCCGATGTCGCGCGTGAAAATGAAGAGCATGCCCACGACGTAGACGGTCCCCAGCAGCAGGCCGGACCCGAAGGTTCCAAGAACATCGCGGAACGTGTCATCGTAAATTCTCTGCCCCAACCAGCCGCCTGCCCTGGCGGTGAAGATTCCCCGGTCGAGGAAAAACATCCCCTGCATCGACAACAGGCCGGACAGGGAAATCAGGCACACCACCATCGCGACCAGTCGCGTGCCGACCAATCGGCGTCCGTTCCGAAAGCAGAGATAGGCCATCCAGAAGAGGAAGGCCGGAATTAGCCACGTCGATGCCCCCACCGACCAGTAACTGGCGGCGGCGTAATTGGCGCCAATAATGCCCACCGCGCTCGACCTGATCGGATTGGAGGTATTGAGCGAACTTTGTTCGGGGGTGTAGTCGACAAGGGCCACCACCAGGTACAGTCCCACCGCCAGGCAGATGAATCCGGCGAGCCAGCGGGGACGGTATCGAGGCCCCTCGAAAGAAGGGTTCGTGTCCTTTGAGTTTGAAGTCTCCGCTTTCGGCATTTCAGTGGGGTCGCTTGCTGCATTGCTGGTCTAACACCCCGGGGGGTCAATGTAAATTCCCTGTTTCCGTGGTCGTTGATGCGGTGCACTTTGTCTCATGATTTCGCACCTAAAATTCGCGCCAATTTACCAGGAACGGGTATGGGGGGGGCGGGCCTTGGAGTCCTGCCTTTCCCGGATCCTGCCGCCGGGTTCTCCGATCGGGGAGAGCTGGGAGGTCGTTGACCGTCCGGAAGCCCAATCGCGGGTCGTCGGCGGCCAGTGGGAGGGACGAACTCTGCGGGAGGTTATCGCCGCGGAGCCCGAAAGGGTGATGGGCGCCGGGTGGCCGCGCCACCGGGTTTTCCCGATCCTGGTCAAGTGGCTCGACTGTTGTGAGCGCCTGAGCCTTCAGGTGCATCCGCCCGCCTCGATCGCCGCCGGCCTGGGCGGCGAACCGAAGACCGAGAACTGGTTTGTGGCGCGGGCCGAGCCGGGGGCCGCGGTCCTGGCGGGCCTGAAGCCCGGGGTGGATGCGGCGCGCTTCCGCGCCGCGCTGCAGGACAACACCGCGGAGACGCTCGTCGAGCGTCACCCCACCCGCGCCGGCGATTCGGTGCTCATTCGCAGCGGGGTGATGCACGCGATCGACGCCGGCAACCTGATCCTTGAGATCCAGCAGAACTCCGACACGACCTATCGCGTTTACGACTGGGGCCGCCTTGGCCTCGACGGAAAACCCCGCGCGCTCCACATCGAGCAGTCGCTGGCCTGCCTCGAGGCCAACACCGCACCGACGCCGGATCTGGTACGCAATGGTGGTGACGTACTCGTGCTGACCGAGTGCGCCGAGTTTCGCATCACCCGCCGGATCCTGGCGCCGGGAGCGCCGATCCGATTCGGGCCGGGCGAGGCGCGCCTGCTTTCCGTCGTGGACGGGACAGTGCGCGCCGGCGAAACGGAACTGCAACCGGGCGACAACGTGCTGCTGCTCGCCGCGGGCGACAACGTGGTGCGGTCCCCGGCAGCCGCCACGATCCTTGTCACCGACCATTTCTCCGGACAATCGTCGTGAAGCCGGATTCGCAACGGCATTCTGGCACCCGCGGCGGCCTGCTTTTCAAGGCGCTGGTCGCACTGGTGGTGCTGGCGTTGATCGCCTGCGTCGCGTGGACCATCATGCTTCCCAGTCTCGTTGTCTCCACGATTCACTCGAAGACGGGATTCGTGGTGAAGGTGGACAAGCTGTCGGCGAACCCGCTGGCCGGCACCGCGCACATCACCGGTCTCGTCCTGCAGAATCCGGAAGGCTGGCCGGAAACCGGTTTCGTCGAGGTGAGGGAGTTCAAGGCCGACCTGCGCATCTTCCCGTTGCTCGAGGGCAGGTTCGTGGCGAATGACATGGTCGCCGACATCGCCCAGGTAACGCTGGTCAGGAACCAGAAGGGCATCCTGAATTCCGCGGCCTTCTCGGGCGGTTTCTCGAGGGAACCGAAGCCGGGGCCGAGCCAGCCCGCGCCGGCCGGTCACTCGTCGTCGGGCAACGGGTTCATGATCCATCATCTTCTCCTGAAATTCGACGAGCTCGTCTATGCCGACTATTCGGGCTCGCGACCGGTCACGCGGAAATACGCCCTCAACGTGCGCAGCGAGATGACCGAGGTCGACAGCACGGCGAAGCTGCTGGCACCCTTCACCGGGCCCGCCCTGTCGGTGGCGGCCTCGGCGCTGGGCGGGTTGAATATCGAGCAGACGGACATGCTCAATTCCGCGGGGAAACTGCTGCAAAGCACGGGCCAGAAAGCCGGCGACTCGCTCAAAAACCTGTTCCAGTCGCTTGATAAAAAGAAACCTTAGGCTAACATCCCGCGCTTCCCATGACCGATACCAGCCATCCTGAAGGCAGTCCGCCATCATCCGCCCCGGAGAGCCCGCCCGTTTCCGCCGCGACGCCGGAGGATGCCGTGGCGGTGGCGCGCAAGGAGGCGACGGCGAGCCATGACCGGTACATGCGGGCGGTGGCGGACCTCGAAAATTACCGCAAACGGGTTCTGCGCGAAAAGGAAGAGCTGCGGCAGGCGGCGACGGCGGGCGTGATCGAGGACATCATTCCGATCATCGACAATCTCAACCTCGGCCTGACCGCCGCGCGGCAGCAGACCGACGTCAAGACGGTGGTCGACGGCATCGCGATGGTGCTCGAGCAGTTCAAGACCGTGCTCGTGCGCCAGGGTCTGAAGGAGATCAATCCCGCGGGCGCCGAGTTCGATCCGCACCTGCACGAATGCATTTCGCACCAGCCGAGCCCGACCGTGCCGAGCGAGAAGGTCATCCAGGTGGTGCGCCTGGGCTACCAGCTCAACAACCGCCTGCTCCGGCCGGCGTCGGTCATCGTGTCCAGCGGTCCCGCGGAGAAGTCCTGAGCCATGGCCTCGACGAAGAAAGAGGATTATTACGAGCTCCTCGGCGTCGGTCGCGACGTCACGGAGGAGGATCTCAAGAAGGCCTACCGCAAGAAAGCGGTGCAGTTTCATCCGGACAAGAACCCGGGCAACAAGGAAGCCGAGGAGATGTTCAAGAAGGTCTCCGAGGCCTACGAGGTCCTCAAGGACACGCAGAAAAGGGCCAACTACGATCGATTTGGCCACGCCGCCTTCCAGCAGGGAGGGGCGAGCCCGCGCAGCGGCGGAGCGTCGGCCGGCGCGGGCGGCTTTCACGATCCCTTTGATATTTTTCGCGAGGTCTTCGGCCAGGGCGGCGGCGGAATCTTCGACGATATTTTCAGCGGCGGCGGCGGCAACGGAGGTGGCGGTGCGTCGCGCGGTTCGGATTTGCGCTACGACCTCGAGATCACGCTCGAGGAAGCCGCCCACGGCGTGGAGAAGGAGATTTCATTCCGGCGGCTGGGCGCCTGCACGCATTGCGGCGGTTCCGGGGCCGAGCCGGGCTCGAAGCGCTCGACGTGCCCGACCTGTCGCGGGGCGGGACAGGTGACCGCATCCCGCGGTTTCTTTCATGTCCGCCAGGTGTGCCCGACCTGCCACGGCACGGGTTCGCGCTTCGAGAAGGTGTGCGCCAAATGCGGCGGCGAAGGCCGGGTGCAGGAGACGGCGAAGATCAATGTCCGCATTCCCCCCGGCGTGGATACCGGTTCGAAGCTCCGTTCCACCGGCAACGGCGAGGCCGGCGGGATGGGGGGACAGCCGGGAGACCTCTACATCGTCGTGCACGTGAAGGACCACGAGATCTTCGAGCGCCAGGGCGACGACCTTTTCACGGAGATCCCGATCAAATTCACGCTGGCCTCGCTCGGCGGCACCATCCATGTGCCCACGCTGCAGGGCAAGGCGACGCTCAAGGTGCCCGCGGCCACGCAATCAGGCACGACCTTCCGGCTGAAGGGCCGCGGCATGCCGCACCTTCGCGGGAATGCCCACGGCGACCAGTTGATCCGGGTGCAGGTCGAGGTTCCAACGTCTCTAAACGCCGACCAGCGGCGCAAGCTCGAGGAGTTCGCCCAGTCGTGCGGTGACGCCGACGAACCGGTGGCGCGCAGCTTCTTCGAGAAGGCCAAGAAGTTTTTCTGACCAGATTCCCCCCGGCGCGTCCGCGGACCATTCCTTCCGGCGATCGGGGCGGATTGCACGAATGAACACGGATGAGATCTCACCGCGGGCGGCGGAAGGAGCGGAGCAAACGGTGCCCATGGCCGTTTTGTCCTGTGAGATGGAATTGAATCCGTGTATGCCCGTGTCATCGTTGGTCGGTGAATCGGCGGTTTACCTGCCGCCGATGTCCGGCTCCGAGATCTGTCGGCACCAAACTGCATGCCTCGCCTCAATCTGAAAAATCCCAAGCTGCTCACGCTCCGCCAAGCCGTGGCTTTCCGCCGGCGCGCGCGGCGGCGCGGCGAAAGAGTGGTTCTCACAAACGGCGTTTTCGATCTGCTTCATCCCGGGCACACCTCGTACCTGGCGGCCGCGCGGCGGCTGGCCGGTCCGACCGGGCATCTGGTCGTGGCCTTGAATTCCGATGCCAGCGTGCGCGTCCTGAAGGGTCCGTTGCGCCCGATTCTCGATGAAAAATCCCGCGCCTACAATCTGGCGCAACTCGCATCGGTCGGCGCCGTGGTGTTGTTCTCGACGCCGCGCCTCGACCGGGAGATCGCCGCGATCGAGCCCGATGTCTATTGCAAGGCCGGCGACTACACCGTGGCGACGCTCGATGCCGGAGAGCGCGCAGCGCTGGAGAAAGTCGGGGCGAGGATACGCTTCCTTCCATTCCTGCGCGGCTTCAGCACCACCAGCCTGATCGATCGGATCAAGGCCGCTGGTTCCGTCTAGCAGGCTTCGCCCCCAGTCGCCGTGGCTGGCCTCGTTGCCCGCCGCGGAGTGGCACCGTCGGGCGGCGAAACGGAGCCATCGCCGGCGCGATCAGGGCTCAGTGGGTTGGCCGACCACGGCGTGCAAGGTCACCTGTTCGGTCCGGTGCATTTCGACCTCGAGATCGAGGGGGGCATTCGGGGCTCGATTCAGGAAAAGCCGGCCGATCTGGCTGTCGCGGCTGACCTCCGAGTCCATTCCATTCACCGGCGTTCCATTGATCGCCACGATTTTGTCGCCCACCTTGAGGCCCTTTTTCTCGGCGTCGGAGCCGTCCGCCACCCACGAGATAAGAATCATCCCGACTTTCTTGGTGGCGGGATAAACATAAATCTGGATGCCGATGGTAAAATTGCTCGTCGCCATCGCCTTGATCTTGAACGTCTCCAAGGTGACCACTCCACCCTCGGTCGGCGGAGGAGGCGCACCCTTGCCGCCATAGACGAAGGCCGCGGTAAACAACGCCACGACCGCCAGCACGATCCTGCTCATCGCCAGAGCCTGTGCGAGGCTCTTCCGGTTGTCGAGTGCGACGCCGGGCGCGAGCGGATCGGCACGGGAAATATCGGCGTGCAAAGCCACGGGCCAGGGGGGATCGATCGAGCTTCAATGGGGCCGCGCTTCGAGAAGCGCGGAGATATTGCCAAAGAGCAACTTTCCGTTGCCGACGATGCGCGCTTCAATGGGGCCGCGCTTCGAGGAGCGCGGAGATGCTCACGGGACCACCTCGATTTCTCCCTGCGCATCCGCTTCAATGGGGCCGCGCTTCGAGGAGCGCGGAGATCTGGACGATCTCGACCGCGACGACGCTTTTCTCCTCGCTTCAATGGGGCCGCGCTTCGAGGAGCGCGGAGATAACCCCAACTCCCCGTCGCGTGAGCTGTGGTGATGTACTGGCTTCAATGGGGCCGCGCTTCGAGGAGCGCGGAGATCCAGCCCGGAACGCCCTATGGGGGCGGATTGAATTTGCTTCAATGGGGCCGCGCTTCGAGGAGCGCGGAGATCATGCCACCGGTGCCGGCGAGGACGAGCTTCTCCGTCGCTTCAATGGGGCCGCGCTTCGAGGAGCGCGGAGATGGCGCATGGTACAGTTCGTGAAATCTATCGCACGATTGCTTCAATGGGGCCGCGCTTCGAGGAGCGCGGAGATGCGTATTTCACGGCGCTTTTGGCGCTTGTGGCGTTGGGGCTTCAATGGGGCCGCGCTTCGAGGAGCGCGGAGATGCGTCGCTTGCGACCGTGTTCGCCACTTCGCTCCTGCTTCAATGGGGCCGCGCTTCGAGGAGCGCGGAGATCATCGGCATCGGTTCGCTTCGCCTTGGCGGTGACCCAGCTTCAATGGGGCCGCGCTTCGAGGAGCGCGGAGATAAGGCTGCGACGCGATGATTTTGCATGCATTCGACGCTTCAATGGGGCCGCGCTTCGAGGAGCGCGGAGATGTTCGCGTTGTATCGCGCCGTCACGTCCGCGTCGCTGCTTCAATGGGGCCGCGCTTCGAGGAGCGCGGAGATGCGTTCCTCGCTTCTGGGTAATTGATGGCGAAACTGCTTCAATGGGGCCGCGCTTCGAGGAGCGCGGAGATAACGAGCCGCGATTCCAGCAAAGCCTCGTTCGCCTGCTTCAATGGGGCCGCGCTTCGAGGAGCGCGGAGATCCGGCGCGCAAGATCGCATAGCACACCTAAGCAACAGCTTCAATGGGGCCGCGCTTCGAGGAGCGCGGAGATCCCTTTTCGCTCTTCGCCGCAGTCGTCTGCACAATCGCGCTTCAATGGGGCCGCGCTTCGAGGAGCGCGGAGATCCAAACAATCCGTTTTACTCTAACTCGATCTAATGCTTCAATGGGGCCGCGCTTCGAGGAGCGCGGAGATCGTGGTAGGTAGTCATGCATCAACACTGCTCGGCTGCTTCAATGGGGCCGCGCTTCGAGGAGCGCGGAGATTGCTGGTGCATGATCCGCCGCACGGGCTCGCCCTCGCTTCAATGGGGCCGCGCTTCGAGGAGCGCGGAGATGGACATCGATGCGCTCGCCAGCTCGCTCGACTACACCTCGCTTCAATGGGGCCGCGCTTCGAGGAGCGCGGAGATAATCCGATCGACAGAACCTCGCCGCCGATGAAGAGGCTTCAATGGGGCCGCGCTTCGAGGAGCGCGGAGATTCCGGCTCGTCCACAGGAACCGTCGGGCCCTCGGAGTGCTTCAATGGGGCCGCGCTTCGAGGAGCGCGGAGATAGCATTTCAACGAGTCGAGCCTCGCCGAGCTTTCGCAGCTTCAATGGGGCCGCGCTTCGAGGAGCGCGGAGATGGTCGCCTCCTGCTTTGCTGGATACAGCCTGCCCAAGCTTCAATGGGGCCGCGCTTCGAGGAGCGCGGAGATAGGACACCAGCCGGACCTCGGGCCGGATTCCGGCGTTGCTTCAATGGGGCCGCGCTTCGAGGAGCGCGGAGATTGGGCCAGCCAAGAAGTTAGCAGGTCGATAACGGGCCGCTT
>DASYDZ010000036.1:0-34557 GCA_036499305.1 Candidatus Didemnitutus sp. | reverse complement strand
TAGACCGCGTTCGACACCGCCAAGCGGGCCGGTCGGGCTTGGCTTTGCCTCTAAGCGAGCGACCATTCGGGGGCCATTACCACCTTCGCCCCCTCGGATCAGTCTCCCCAGCGAGCGTCATCGTGAATTCCCCGCATCCGCTCCCGATACCCCGAATATAGTCTGTCCCTGTTATCGGTGCTGTTACCGGTGCGACCGCTGCTGAACAGGGCCTGTCCCTATTGGGGTCTCCAGGCCAAATCCTGAATGCCACGGCCTCTGCGAGCGGAGGCCCTACCGTGCGGCGGCGGTTCGGGAGTTTCGCGGCATCACGAAAAAGGGCGCGATCCGAAAATCGCGCCCCTTGCGTTCGATCGCGGGAACTTGAGGTGATCAGAACGTCCACTCGACCCCACCATATGTGCCGAGGCCGAGTGCGGGATAGCCGTTCACCACCTCGTATTTTCGGTCGAGCAGATTCTCAATCCGCGCCTTCAGCGCGAGGCGAGGCGTCGCCTGCCAGCGGGCATAGACGCGGGCGACGGTGTAGCCGGACTGCTCCACGGTCGCGAAAGTCAGAGCGTCGACGTCCTCGCGTTCAGCGGCAAATGCAGCCCCGAAACCCGCGCTGAACCCCCCGCCGAAATTGCGCCATACGTCGATCGTGCCGCTGTGCCGCGGACGCCGGAGCAGGCGGATTTCCTCGGACAGGTTCCGCGCATCGAGATACGCGTACGAGGCGCGCAGCTTGAATCCGGCGAGATCAATCTGCGCCGAGAATTCCGCGCCCCGCGTGCGGGCCCGCTCCACGTTGATCTCGGTGCCGGGGAACGAGGAGAAATCATACGTGATCAGATCGCTCAGGTCAGTTCGAAACACCGAGACACTCAGCACGCCGCGATTGCGCACGAGAAAGTAATCGATGCCTGCATCGCTGCCGCGCGCGGTCTCGGGGCGCAGGTTCGGATTGCCGACGTAGAATGCGCTCAGTCCGTACAGGTCGAGGAACCCGGGGGCACGGAAGCCCGTGCCATAACTCGAGCGGAATTTCCAGTGGTTGTCCCGCGTCAGCCAGGCCACGGTCACGCGACCGGTCGTTGCGCCGCCAAAGGTGTCGAACTGATCGCGGCGCAGTCCGCCGGTGAGGTGGAGTCCCCGGATGGGATTCCACTGGTCCTCCGCGAAAACCGCCCACGAACTCTGGTGATGGTCAATGTTGCCGAAACCGGTATTGACGGTGTGCTCGAGTTCGCCGTCGAGTCCCGCGGTGAGCCGATGGCCGGTCCAGCCGGAGAATGTCGTCTGCCAGTCGGCCACGAGGCGACGGTTTTTCACGACGGTGCGGTCGTCACCGAATGGACCCGGATCATCCGCCACGAAGCGGCGGTCCTGGGCGCCGACGACGACATGCGAAACGGTTTCCGATCCCCGGCCGAGATCGGCGAAGATGGTCGCGAGCTGGTTGCTCTCGGCGTCGACGTCGTTCGGATCGTTCGTGTACTCGTCGCCGGGATCGCCGAATCGCTCCACGAATCCGCGCCAGGTCGCGCCGACGGCCACGGCCGGATTGAACACACGATCAAGGCGCAAGGCCGTGGAAAGTTCATCGAGGGCGTTATTTGGACGGTCGTTGTCCGTGTGGCCGCCAGTCGCCGAAAATGACCATCCCCCACCCGCGTCGCCAGCCTGGCCGGACAGCGAACCCTGCACGGTGCCGAACGAGCCGGCTTCGACCGAAACCGCGCCCGATGCCGGCCCACGTCCAGTCGCGCCTTGCAAAGCGACCACGCCGCCGATCGCGTCCGCGCCATAGAGTGTCGATTGCGGTCCGCGCGCCACCTCGATGCGATCGCCGGCTCCGAGCGCGGCGCCACCTAGCGTCACGGCGTAATCGGTGTTCGAATCGTTCGAGCGAATGCCATCGACGAGAAACAAGGTCTGGTTCGAATTGGCGCCGCGAAGAAAAAGCGAAGTCACCGAACCCGGCGCGCCGCTGGCGAGCGCCGGGGCCCCGGGCGCAAAGGCCAGCGCATCCTGCAGCAACGGAAGCTGCATGCGCGCGAGATCGGCCGCAGTGATGACGTCGACGGCGCTGCCGATGGTCGCGATCGGTTCGGGCGTCCGCGTCGCGGTCACGACGTACGGCGCGAGCGTTTCAGGGGGCGTCTGCTGGGCGAGGCCGGGCAGCGGAAGCAATGCGGCGAGAAAAAAAAGTCGCCCCAAGGAGACGGAGCTTAACTTCCGGGTAGGCTGAGAACGCGCCCGGAGGTCGCGTCCCACCCCGGCGAACGTTTGCTCGCGGGTATCGTGATCGGAAACAAGGCGCCCGTGAGGCGCCCTTCGTGGAGTTTTCATGGTCTGCTGGCTTTCGGCGCAAGAGCAGACCGGCCGCGAAAGCCCGAACCCTCCGCGCGCCGAACGTCCCCGGGGACGAATCGACGCGAACGGTTGGCTGAGGCCGACGCCGCACGCTCCACTCTCACTCTTCATTGGCCCGGGATGAACCGGGCGCGGTGCGATGAAGGTTTGTCGTCCGCGCGCGCACACGCACGGACGCAGTGAGTCCGGCCGGCCAGGTATTCGGACTCCGCATTGGGCGCGCCGAACGCTTGCACGTTCGCCGCGCGGTCCTCGCCCCCGCCTTCACCCTTCGCGAACGAAGGATTGGCTCTGCCCGGCGCCTGCCGCCGGTGGGGGTTTGTCATGCGATACCGCAGCGCAACTGTGGCCGGTTTGCACGGCCTTCCCTGATTCCGACCGATGATGAAAAGAACCTCAGGACGGCCCACGGATCCACCCGAATCCCGGAACGGGCAAGACAAAAGCCCGTGCAGTGCTTGCATTTAGGGCAAAATGCGGCGGATATCCCGTCATAGCTTTCGTGACTCAGTCCGGCGTTGCTTATTCATATCAACGCATCACGATATAACGATACGTCTCTTGAACCCGCCTCTTCCCACCGCCGCTGAAACCGACCTGCGCCGCACCCTTGGCGAGCGCGTGGTGATCATTGACGGCGCCATGGGCACGACGATCCGCGGATATGGACTCACGGAACAACAGGCGCGCGGCGGACGGTTCAAGGATGCACCCAAGGACCTCAGGAACAACGGCGACATCTACTCGCTCACCCGCCCCGCCGAGATCGGCGACATCCACCGGCGATTCCTCGAGGCCGGCGCGGACCTGATCGAGACGAACACCTTTTCCGCGACGACGATCGGGCAGAGCGAATTCTTCGTCGAGGATCCACGCGAAAAAGGCGGACGCAAGGACCCGGCCTTCTACGGCGAAGTCATTGCGAACCCCTTCCTGCAGGAACTCGCGCACGACATCAATTTCCAGTCCGCGCGCCAATGTCGCGAATGGGCCGACCGGATCGCCACCGCCACCGGCCGCCGCCGTTATGTGGCGGGCGCGATCGGCCCGCTGACGGTTTCACTGTCGGTCTCACCCGACGCCGACGATGCCGGTTTTCGCGTGATCACGTTCGACCAGGTGAAGTCCGACTACCGGCGCCAGGTGCGTTCGCTGATCGCCGGCGGCGTCGACCTGCTGCTCGTCGAGACGATCTTCGACTCGCTCAACGCCAAGGCCGCGCTGGTGGCCATCGAGGAAGTCTTCGCCGAAGACGGCCTCCGCCTGCCGCTGATGGTCTCGGCCGCGGTCGGCCGCGGCGGCGAGACGATGATTTCCGCGCAGACCATCGGCGCCTTCTGGACGGCGATCCGCAGCCACCAGCCGCTCGCGGTCGGGCTGAATTGCTCGATTGGTCCCGACCTGATGCGGCCCTTTCTCGCCGAGCTGGCGGGACAGGCAGACACGTTCATTTCCTGTTATCCGAACGCCGGATTGCCGAATCCCCTTTCGCCGACGGGCTTTGACCTCGGGCCGGCCGACATGGCGCGCTACCTGGGTGAGTTCGCCGACAGCCACCTCTGCAACATCGCCGGCGGCTGCTGCGGCAACACGCCCGAGCACATCGCCGCCATCGCGCAGGCGCTGGCTCCAAAGCCCGCCCGAAAAGTCACCGCCGTGAAACCGGAGATCGCGCCGGTGGCCGAAGGAAATGTGCCACCGGAGCGCCCGCTGCAACTCTCGGGCTCGCTGCCGTTCGCGCAACAAATCGGAAATTTCCTCATGATCGGCGAGCGCACCAACGTCGCCGGATCGCCCAAATTCGCCAAGCTGATCAAGGCGGGAAATTTTGAGGAAGCCGTCAGCGTGGCGCGCCAGCAGGTGGACAACGGCGCAAACGTCATCGACGTCTGCATGGACGAAGGGCTGATCGACGGCGTCGCGGCCATGACGCGTTTCCTTCAGCTCATCGGGAGCGAGCCCGAGATCGCGAAGGTCCCCGTGATGGTCGACTCCTCCAAGTGGGAGGTCATCGAGGCCGGACTGAAATGCCTTCAGGGCAAGGGCATCGTGAACTCCATTTCGCTCAAGGAGGGCGAGGACGTCTTTCTCGATCACGCCCGAACCATCCTCCGCTACGGCGCCGCGGCGGTCGTCATGGCCTTCGACGAGAAGGGCCAGGCCGCCACGTATGCCGAAAAGATCCGCATCTGCGAGCGCGCGTACCGCCTGCTCGTGGACCACCTCGGTTTCCCACCCGAGGACATCATCTTCGATCCCAACATTCTCACCGTCGGCACCGGCATCGAGGAGCACAACAATTACGCGGTCGATTTCATCAACGCGACCCGGTGGATCAAGAGCCACCTTCCCCACGCCAAGGTCAGCGGCGGCGTGTCGAACGTTTCGTTTTCCTTCCGCGGCAACAATCCCGTGCGCGAGGCCATGCACGCCGCATTTCTGTACCACGCGATCAAGGCCGGCATGGACATGGGCATCGTCAATCCGTCGATGCTCGAGGTCTATGAAGAAGTGGCGAAGGACCTGCTCGGGCTGGTGGAGGACGTCCTGCTCAATCGTCACTCCGACGCCACCGAGCGACTGGTCGAATTCGGTGAAAAACTGAAAGCCGCCGGCACGGCGACCGACCCGAAGGCGGCCATCGAGGTGCTCGAGGCCTGGCGCCGCGGCACGGTCGAGGAGCGCCTCAGCCACGCGCTGGTGAAAGGCATCGACGCATGGATCGATACCGACACCGAGGAAGCCCGCCAGAAATACGGCAAGCCGCTCACGATCATCGAAGGCCCCTTGATGGACGGCATGCGCGTGGTCGGAGACTTGTTCGGCGCCGGCAAGATGTTCCTGCCGCAGGTCGTGAAGTCCGCCCGCGTCATGAAAAAGGCGGTCGCGTATCTGCAGCCTTTCATGGAACAGGAGAAGGCCGAGGTCGTCGCCGCCGGAGGGAGCGCGAAGGCCCAGGGCCGGATCGTCATGGCCACGGTGAAGGGCGACGTCCACGACATCGGCAAGAACATCGTCGGCGTCGTGCTCGCCTGCAACAATTACGAGGTCATCGACCTCGGCGTCATGGTGCCCTGCGAGAAGATTCTCACGGCCGCCCGCGAAAAGGGCGCCGATGTGATCGGCCTCTCCGGCCTGATCACGCCCTCGCTCGACGAGATGGTCCAGGTCGCGAAGGAAATGGAGCGCCAGGGCTTCAAGCTGCCGCTTTTGATCGGCGGCGCCACGACATCCGCCGCCCACAACGCGGTGAAGATCGCGCCCCACTATTCCGAACCCGTCATTCACGTCCTCGATGCGTCCCGCGTGATCGGCGTGGTGTCGCAGCTCCTGAACCCCGACCGCAAGCCCGCGTTCGTGGCGGACGTTCGCGCCAGGCAGGACAAACAGCGGATCGACTTCGCCGACCGCCGCGGCGCACGGAAACTCCTCCCCTTGGCCGAGGCTCGCGTCCGGCGCCAGCCGACCGACTGGGCGAGCGTCGACATTCCGCGCCCGGAATTCCTGGGCACGCGGGTTTATTCGTCAGCCATCCAAGGATCGAACCTGAGATCGGGAAACCACGTCGAACGACTCACGCTCGAGGAGATCGCGGAATACATCGACTGGGGACCTTTCTTTTCCTCGTGGGAGCTGCACGGACGATTTCCGGACATCCTGAAGGATCCCGTCGTCGGCGCCGAGGCCACGAAACTCTACGCCGATGCCCAGGCGATGCTGAAACGCATCATCGCGGAAAGGCGCTACACCGCCCGCGCTGTCCTCGGCTTCTGGCCGGCCAACGCGGTCGGCGACAGCGTCGAGGTGTACGCCGACGAATCGCGGACAAAACGGCTCGAGACTTTTCATTTTCTTCGTCAGCAAAACGAAAAGCCGACCGACCAGTTCAATCACTGCCTCGCCGACTACATTGCCCCGAAGGAGTCCGGGCGCCCGGACTACCTGGGTGGATTTGCAGTCACGGCCGGGCATGGCGTGGAGGACTTCGCCAAGGAGTTCGAGGCGAAGCATGATGACTACAGCGCGATCATGGCCAAGGCCCTCGGCGATCGCCTGGCCGAGGCGCTGGCGGAATTGATGCACAAGAAGGCGCGTGATTTCTGCGGCTTCGGCCGGACGGAGAATTTGACCATGCCCGACATCATTCGGGAGAAATATCGCGGTGTCCGGCCGGCCCCGGGCTATCCCGCCTGTCCCGATCACACCGAGAAGCCGCCGCTGTTTGCGCTGCTCGACGCCGCCGCGGCCACCGGCATCACCCTGACCGAAAGCAACGCCATGTTGCCGGCCAGCAGCGTCAGCGGACACTATTTCAACCATCCCGAGTCGAAATATTTTGCCGTGGGCAAGCTCGGCAAGGACCAGGTGGAGGATTATTCGCTGCGCAAGGACCAGTGGATCGAGGTCAGCGAAAAGTGGCTCGCTCCCTATCTGGATTACTGAGGCAGGGCATGCCACCGCGATGGAGGGCGGCACTTCTCCGCCCGAGGCCGGGTTCGAGATGGCGCCCGGCAGCCGTATCGCCAGACGACAAGGCTTGAGCGTCGCGGCGGTACCGACATTCTGGTTCCATGAAAATTGCCCGTTCCCTCGCCGCCCTTCTCGGGTTCGGCGTCCTCTCGCTGTCGGCGACCGCCGCGGCAACTCCGGCCGACACGGCGTTCGAGACCGCGGCCAAGGCCAGTCTCGACGATTATCTCCGCTTCAATCCGGAAACCGCCACGCAGCTCGGCGACCACCGTTTCGATCATATGGTGACCGATTACAGTCCGGCCGGCTTCAAGGCCCAGGTCGACTCCATGCGGCGTCACCTCGACGTTCTGGCGACGATCAAGACCGACGAACTCACGGGGCCCAATCGCGTCGATGCCGAAATCCTGAAGCTCAACCTCGAGGCCCAGATCTTCACGATCACCGAGCTCAAGTCGCAGAATTGGGATCCGCTCTCCTACAATACGAGCCTCGCGAACTCGATCTACCTGCTCACCGCCCGCGATTTCGCCCCGGCGGCCGACCGTCTGCGCAGCGCGGCGCAGCGTTTGATGGCCATTCCGACCGTGATCGAGCAAGCCGAGGCCAATCTCGTCAATCCGCCCGAAATCTATACCGCGACAGCGGCCAAGCAGATCAACGGCGCCATTGGTCTCGTGAAGGACGGATTGGATCCGTTGCTGGCCGAAGCGCCGGCGATGAAGGCCGATCTCGCGCCGTTGCAGGAAAAGGCCGCGGCCGCGCTGACCGCCTATAAGGTCTGGCTCGAGAAAGACCTGCTGCCGCGCTCGAAGGGCGACTTCCGCATCGGGCCTGATCTCTACCGCAAGACCCTGCGTTACGCGCTGAATTCGGACCTGTCGCCCGAGGAGATCCTGGCGCGCGCCGAACGTGAGCTGACCACGACCACCGATACGCTCTACACGACGGCCCTCACTCTTTATCCCAAGTATTTCCCGAACGAGTCCGCGTCCGCCGAACCTGATCACGGCAAGGTCATCAAGAAGATGCTCGACCGCCTCGCCCAGGATCATCCCGACAACGACACGATCGTCGCGTACGGAACGAAGATTCTCGATGAGGCCACCGCCTTTGTGCGCGACCACGATCTCGTCACGCTGCCCGACAAGCCGATCAAGCTCATCGTCACGCCCGAGTTCAAACGCGGCCGGGGCATCGCGTATTGCGATTCGCCCGGCGCGCTGGAGCCAAACGGCGAGACCTTCGTCGCCATCGAACCCACGCCGTCCGACTGGACTCCGCAACGCCGCGACTCGTTCTTCCGCGAGTACAACAATTACATGATGCGCGACCTGCTCGTGCACGAGGCCATGCCCGGTCATTACCTGCAGCTCGCCCACTCGAACCAATTCCAGGCGCCGACGCTGGTCCGTGCCGTCTTCCAGAGCGGCTCGTTCATCGAAGGTTGGGCGGTTTATATGGAACGAGTCATGGCCGAAACCGGTTTCGGCGGACCCGAGACCCGCATGCAGCAGCTCAAGATGAGGCTTCGCGTGCTTTGCAACGCCATCCTCGACCAAAAGATTCACATGGCCGGGATGACCCGCGAGCAGGCCCTCGACCTGATGATGCACCGCGGTTTCCAGGAGGAGGGCGAAGCCGTGGCCAAATGGCAGCGCGCGCAGCTTTCGTACACCCAGCTCGCGACCTATTTTGTCGGCGCGACCGAGCACGACGACATGCGCGCCGCCGCCGAGCGCAAACTCGGCCCGGCGTTCGACCTCAAGCAATACCACGACCTGGTGCTTTCCGTCGGCAGCCCCGCAGTGAAGTTCGTCCGCGAGGAAGTCGGGCTCTGATGGAGATGGACGTAAGGGTTCAAGGTTGAGCGTTGCGGGTCCACCGACCGGCAGGCGATGGGCCCGGTTGTAGGGCGGGGTTTCCATACCCCGCCTTGGGCAGAAGGTGGACTCCCGGGAACCTGAACGGGCGGGATTGGAAAATCCCGTCCTACAATCCGGCCCGTCCGTGCGGTGACGTGAAATCCAGCTCCGGCCCGAGCGGAATGATCCGGGTCGGATTGATATCGTCGTGGGTAAAGTAATAGTGCCGCTTGATGTGGTCGATCCGCACGGTCGCCGCGACGCCCGGTTGCTGATAAAGATCGCGCAGGTAACCCGAGAGGGCCGGAAAATCGACGATGCGCCGCAGGTTGCATTTGAAATGACCGAAGTACACCGCGTCGAAGCGCACCAGCGTGCAGAAAAGCCGCCAGTCGGCCTCGACCGGAACGGCCCCGAAAAGAAAACGCCGCGCCGCCAGGCGTTCGTCGCAGCGGTCCAGCGCCGCAAACACATCCCGGCACGCGCGTTCGTAGGCGCGCTGGCTCGTGGCAAATCCTGCCCGATAGACGCCGTTGTTGATGTGCTCGTAGATGTCCGTCGACCAGCGGGCATGCTCGGCCTCGATCTCCGAGGGGAAAAGAGTCCGCGTCGGCGCCACGAGTCCGGCGAACGGCCCGTCAAACATCCGGCAGATATCGTCCTCTGAGTTGTTGACGATGCGGCGACTCCCGCGGTCCCACAGCACCGGCACGGTAAATCGCCCTTCATAACCCGGTTTCGAGGCCCGGTACGCCTCGCCCAGGAAATGAAAGCCGTTGACGGGATCGTGACTGAAACCGTCGCCGTCGCGAAACTCCCAGCCGCGCTCGTCGCGCACGGGATCGACCGCGGTCATCCCGACGGTCGATTCGAGGCCCTTCAGCGCGCGCACGATGATCGTGCGGTGCGCCCACGGGCAGGCATGGGAGACGTAGAGGTGATAACGGCCCGCCTCCACGGCATATGGCGTCGAACCGTCCGGGGACACGAACTCGCGAAACGCGTCCTCCTGCCGCTCGAATTCGCCGTCCGTGCCGGTCTCGTCGGGGAACTGTCCGGCCGGCTTCATGCGCGTCCGACCACTCGACGCACTTAAGCGCGCGCGGCAAGCACCTTTCGTTCGTGGCGGGCAACGTCATCGAGCCACCGGTGCCCCGGCGGCACTCCGGCCCGCCCGCACAGCTCGTCCCACACCGCGCCGAGCGGCAGCGTTTTCGCCGCCTCCATCAAACCAAGCCGCTCGTGTCCCCGGCCGGCGCGCTCCGCCACCTGCAATCGCGCGGTGGGATCAAGCAATCCGTTGAGGATGGCCAGCCGGGTCGCCCGCGCGCCGATCACGTAGGCCGCGATCCGGTTGATCGAAGCGTCGAAAAAATCCAGAGCGACGAAGACGCGCTTCAGCGCCTCGCCGCGCGCGAGTTCGAGGAAAAGCTGCCGGACCGGATCGTCGTAGATCACGACGTGGTCGCTGTCCCAGCGCACCGGACGGCTGGTGTGAAGCAGCAGGCGCGGATGGAATTGCAGCATCGCCGAAACCTTGTCCGCCACCGACTCCGTCGGATGAAAGTGCCCGAGGTCCAGGCAGGGCACGATTTTCCGCGTGAGCGCGTAGCCCGCATAAAACTCGTGAGAGCCCACCACATAGTCCTCGCTTCCGAGCCCGAACAGCTTGCCTTCGACGGCGTCGACGCAGTGTTTCGCGCTCACCGAACGATCGGAAAAGATGGCATCGAACGACTCGACCAGTCGCGCGCGGGGCTTCCATCGGTCGGCGGGCGCGTCCTTCGCGCCGTCGGGAATCCACTGGTTGTTGACCGACGGCGTGCCGAGCGCGCGGGCGAAATGCTGCGCGATGCGGCGACTCGCCCGGCCGTGCTCGACCCAGAAACGCCGCACTCCGGCGTCCGGACTCGAAAGCGTGAAGCCCGAGTTGGACATCGGATGGGCAAAATAGGTCGGGTTGAAGTCCATGCCGACCTTGGCGCGCCTGGCCCAGTCGAGCCAACGCGCAAAATGCCGGGGCTCAAGCGCGTCGCGGTCGACGGGCCTTTTCCCGGTCTCCGCATAAAAGGCATGGAGGTTGAGCCGCTGCCTGCCGGGCAGCAGACCGAGGACGACATCGAGGTCGGCCCGCATCTCGTCGCCATTGCGCGCGCGCCCCGGATATCCGCCCGTCGCCATGATGCCGCCGCCATCGAGCCCCTCGACCGGCGTCTCAAGTCCGCGGACGTCGTCCGCCTGCCAGCAGTGCAGCGAGATCGGCACGGCAAGGGCCCTCCGGATGGCGGCCTCGGTGTCGACGCCGAGTTCGGCGTAGGATTCGCGGGCCAGGCGGTAGGCAGCAGAGGATCGGCGAAAGGATTTCATGGGGTCAGCTCCGGGGTTGATAGGTAACGGGAGAAAGCTGGGGCAGCAATTGTCGGCGGAAGGTCGCGAGGTCCGGCACCGCACCGAGCGCGATCAACTGGCTGGCCAGGTTGCCGACGGCCGAGCCCTCGAGCGAAAGCGAAACCAGCGGCAGGCCGGTGGCGTCCGCCGTGGCCTGGCACACGAGCCGGTTGCGCGAGCCGCCACCCACCATGAGAATGCGCCGGAATTTCCGGCCGGACAACCGTGTGAACACGTCGACGGCCGCCGCGTGGCCGCGTCCCAGCGAATCGCAGATCAGGCGGACGTAGGCTGCGACGTTTCGCGGTGGTCGCGCTCCGTGGCTGGAAAGATGCGCGTCGATCGCCCGGCGCATCGATTTGGGGTGGAAAAACCCCGGGTGGGTGACGTCGATCAACCCGGTCGGCCGGGACTCGCGGCTCGCCGCCGCAATCAGGCCCCGCCATTCGCGCTCGTGGCGCGGACGCCGGCCCAGCGCCTCCAGTGTCTGCTCGAGGATCCACAGGCCGGGACACGACCGCAGCGGTCGGAACGAGCCGTCGCCCATGCGTTCGTTGGAAATCCTCGCCTCGCGCGCGGCGGCGTCCGCGAGAGCCACCGGGCTCTCGCAGCCCAGCAGCGACCACGTGCCGCAGCTCAGGTAAAGATCGGAGCCGTCGTCCGCCCCGGGGAAGGCAGCGAAGGCGCAGGCCGTGTCGTGTCCCGGCACGAGGACCGATTTCACGCCGGCGAGTTCCGGAACTCCCCGGACCGGGCCGAGCACGCGTGGCGAGCGCGCCGGCGCGCCGAACCAGCGCGACGGAACCCCAAAGAAACGCTGGGCCGCGCGCGACCATTTGAGCCCGTCCACGGCGAGCATCTGCGAGTGGCTCGCGAGCGAAACCTCGTTCACCATTCGTCCGGACAGAAGAAAATTGAAATATTCGGGGATGAACAAACAGCGGGCGGCGGCCTGTGCGACCGAGGGACACGCTCGCAATGTTTCCTGGAGCTGGAGGCTGGTGTTGTAAGGATAGTTCGGCAGGCCGGTCAGGCGGTAAATACGGTCAAATCCGCTCCGACCCAGCACCGCGGAAAGCTTTTCGGTGCGGCTGTCGCGGTAGGCATAGACCGGGTGAACCGGGCGCCCGCCCGCGTCGACGAGCACATGGTCCACGGCCCAGCCGTCGACCCCGACGGACGCGAGTCGCGGGTATTTTCGCCGCGCCGCGACGAGGCCGGTGCAGGCCTCGGTCCAAAGCATCGGCAAATCCCAATAGGCTCGGCCGCCCATGGTCCGAAACTGATTCGGAAAGCGGTGGACCTCGTCGAGGGCGAGCCGCCCACCCTTCCAGGTGCCGACGATCACGCGGCCGCTCGTCGCGCCGAGATCGACCGCCGCACACTGGATGGTCCGGCTCACCGCAGAAAGGCCTCGTGCAGACCGCCGTCGACCGCAATCACCTGGCCGGTCGTCTTGCCCAGACGTCCACCCAGCAAAATGAAATAGGCTTCCGCCTGGTCGGCCGGGGTGATCGGAGACTTCAGCAGCGTGCGGTCGGCGTAGAACTGCGCGAGGCGCGCGACGAGCACGCCGGTCGCGTCAGACGCATCGTGCGGCAGCCCGTATTTGGCCAGCGAGCTGACCACTCGGTCGCGCGGAAACATCGCGGAGCCCTGCACGACGGTCGCGGGCGCGACGCCATTGACGCGCACGAGCGGAGCGAGTTCGACCGCGAGTTCGCGCACCAGATGGTTGGCGGCGGCCTTCGAGACATCGTAGGCGGTGGAACCCTTTTTCGACACGACCGCATTGGCCGAGGTGGTGAGCACGAGATTGCCGGGCAGGCCCTGCTCGCGCCAGGTCCGGGCCGCCTCGTCCCCCACCACGTAACTGCCCGTGACATTGATGGCAAAGGTCGCGGCCCATTTTTCGTCGGGAATGCGGCCGTTCGTGTCGGAGGGGACGAAGATGCCCGCCGTCACGCAGATGCTGTCGAATCCACCGTAGGCGAGGATGACGAGGTCGAGCATCCGCCGGATCGAGGCGCGGTCGGTGATGTCGCCCGCGGCGGGCAGCGCCGGCCCGCAACCCGACGGTCCCGTCCCCGCGACGCCGATGCCCACGCCGTGTTTCTGCGTGATCTCGCGGGCGGTCGCCTGTGCCGCGGCCTCGTCGCGGTCGACGGCGACGACATGCGCGCCCTCGCGCGCGATCCGCAGCGCCGTTTCGCGACCGATGCCGGAGCCGGCGCCGACGACGATGACGACCTGGCGCGCCAGTTCCTTTTCCGCCGGCATGCGGCGTAATTTGGCCTCCTCGAGCTGCCAGTACTCGATGTCAAAGGCTTCCTGGGCCGGCAGCGCCACGTAACGATCGATCGCCTCGGCCCCGCGAATGACCTCGACGGCGCAATTGTAGAACTCGGCCGTGACGCGCGACTCCGACTTGTCCTTGCCCCATGCGATCATGCCGAGTCCCGGGATCAGGATCACGCGCGGGTTGGGATCACGCATTGCCGGCGAGTCCGGCCGACGGTGGGCGCGATAATAGGCCGCGTATTCCTCCCGGTATTGCGGCAGCCCGGCCTCGAGGAGTTTCCGGAGTTCTGCCACGTCGGCGGAAGCCGGGTCCCAATCCACGAACATCGGCTTGATCTTCGTGCGAAGAAAATGGTCGGGGCACGATGTGCCCATCGCCGCGAGGCGCGCGGCGTCGCGCGAGTTCACAAAGCGGAGGATCGGCGCGTCGTCCTGGACGGTGGCGATCAGGCGTTTCCCGCCCGAAAGCTGGCCGCGCAACCAGGGAAGGATCGCCGCCAGGATGCGGCGCCGGCCGGTTTCGTCCGGTCCGGCATGGCGGGCGCCGCCGAAGGCCGCGGCGTCGCCACCCTTTTCCGCGTACTTTTTCTCGACGAAGGTCGCGGCGCGCTCGATGCAGTCGAGCGTGTGGACGTAGCAGGCCTTGTCGTCGTCGTCCCAGGAAATGAAGCCGTGCTGGCCCATCATGATCGCGTGCGCGGCCGGATTGGCAGCGGCAATCTGCTGCATCGAGAGGCCGAGTTCGAGGCCCGGGCGCATCCACGGCACATAGGCCATGCGGTCGCCGAAGATTTCCCGGGTAAGTTCCTCACACCGGGCGGACGCGGCGATCGCAATGATCGCGTTCGGGTGCAGGTGATCGACGTGACGGCCCGGCAGGAAACCGTGCAGCGGCGTGTCGATCGAAGGCGCGCAGGGATTGCCGGCGAAAGTGGCATACGGATAGAGACCCGGCATCTCGTCCTCGGCGGGGGTTTTCAGTCCGCGGTCCGGACGCGAGCGGTAGCGCTCGCGCAGTTCCTCCAGGCGCGCCTGGTAAAGCGAGGCGAAGTTCGCCCGCGTGCCGGTGCGAAGATCGCCGCCCGAGCCCTTGACCCAAAGCACGGGCACGGTTGCGCCGGTGAGCGGATCGGCGCCGGCCAGTTTGGCGGACGTGTTGCCGCCGCCGGTGTTCGTGACGCGCAGGTCCGAACCCAGCAGATTGGAGCGGTAGATCAGGCGGGCGACCGGATCGAGCGCGGCGGCCGCGGTGTCATCCCAATGGTAGTCAACGTGGCGATAGGCAGTCATGAAAATCCTCCTTCAAACGGTGATGCACCGGCTGACCGGCAGGCGAATGTCCACCGCGGCGAGGGCCGGCGCGGCGGCATCGGTCACCAGGCCCGCGCGCGACCAGTCGGCCACGGCGTGCGGGGTGGGCCGGCCGACCTTGGTATGATCGAGCAGAAACCAGCCGGCCCGGGAGCGCCCGAGCACGGCCCGCTGGAAGCGGGCGATCTCCGCGTGCGAGTTGCTGACGCCGGCGCCGTCCATGCCCTCGCCTCCCAGGAAGGCCGCGTCGAACCGCCATTTCCGCACCGCCGCCACCGCAGCCGGGCCGAAGAGGACCGCCTGGCGGTGCAGGAACATGCCGCCCAGCACATGCAGTTCGAGGCCCGGCACCCCGCCGAGGACGTTGGCGACCGGGAGGCTGTTCGTCACCACCACCAGGCCGGGACCGGCCTTCGCGCGGACGAGCGCGCGGGCCAGCGCCTGGACCGTGGTGCCGGCATCGAGGAAAATCGTCCCCCGCCGCGGCGCCAGCCGGACGGCCGCCGCCGCGATCCGCCCCTTGGCCGTGCGGGCGCGACCGGCGCGCTCACCGAGCGAGGCAAACGCCGCGTTGTAGTCGGCCAATGCTCCGCCGTGGGTGCGGGTGATGCGCCCGTCGGCCGCCACCGCCGCCAGATCCCGGCGCGCCGTGGCGGGCGAGATGCCCAGCCGGCGGCAGATCTCGCGGACCGGCAGGAAGCCGTCCGCGCGGATCAGGCCGCGCAGGCGTTCGCGGCGACCGGCCACCTCGTGAAAGGGCACGCGCATCGGAAGGACAGCGACTCAATTTATATGAGCGATGTCAATCATATCCGCCGGCGCCTCAGGACCGGGACTTGAGCCAGGTGCCCGCGCCGATGACGACCGTGGAGAGGACGAGCGCGGCCACGCCGAGGCCGATGAGCCGGTGGGCGCGGCGGCTGGCGCCACGCCACTCGAGGAGGATCCCGCCCCACATCGTGGCAAAGATGATGATGCTGGCCATGTGGAGCGTCCAGGAGGCGAAGCTGAACCGCCCCATCTGCGTCTCCCCCATCGTGTAGAAAAAGAACTGCAGGTACCAGGTTGACCCGGCGAGCGCCGAGAACAGGAAGTTGGAGGCGAGCGGCACGCGCCGATCGCCGCCGGGTCCGGGAGCCGGCTGGCCCGGGCCGTCGCGCAGGACCGCGGAGAAATACTGGTGCCCGGTGCGGTTGCGCACATGGAGAATGGCGCACCAGACGAAGTTGGTGGCCGCCCCCCCCACGAGCACGATGCACAACTTCGGCAGGCCGCTCCAGAGGCGGCTCGTGCCGGCCGCGACCGAAGCCTCGCCGATGGGATTGCCCGCGGTCAGGGCGAACGCGAAGCACGCGCTCATGATGCCGCAGAAGGTTGCCACGAGGATGCCCTTGCTGAAATTGAACTCCGCAATCGCGGCCTTTTTCTGCTCGGCGGGCATTTCGCGCTCCTTCGTCAAGCCCGCCAGCGCCGCGATCCCGATGCCGACGAAGCAGAGCGCCACGCCGGCCAGCGTGATCCGGCCCGGGGTCGCGGAGGCGATCTCGCCGAGCGTCTCGGGCACGGGGACCGAGGGCACGAACGACTTGAAAAGCGGCGGCAGCAGCGTGCCGAACGCCGCGCAGAATCCCAGGGCGACGCCCGTGCCGAGCGACATGCCGAGATAGCGCATCGTCAGGCCGTAGGTCAGGCCGCCGAAGCCCCAGAGCGCGCCGAACAGCATCGTCCATCCGATCGTCGCGGCCGACTGGTGGGCGAGGACCCCCGGCAGGTCGCGCGTCAGCAGCATGGCCAGCAGCCATGGACAGACGACCCAGGAAAAAACGCCACCGGTGAGCCAGTAGGTTTCCCACGACCAGCGCCGCACGGCCTTGAACGGCACGTAGAAGGAGCCGGAGGCCAGGCCGCCGAGCCAGTGAAAAACGACGCCGAGAAAGGGATTGGGGTTCATGAGCGCGAGGGACGCCGCGGAAAACGGCGCGGGGGTGGTCGGGGCGGACCGCAGGGTCGCGCGAGCCTGCCGTCGTTATGATTGCTTTCAATCATATAGTGGCCGGGCGCGCCCGGGGCCGGGGTCAGCCGCGCGTCACCAGGCCCGGCATGCGGTGCAGCTCGTAGCGAAAGCCCAGGTCCGCGCGAATCACCGGATCGGCCGCGCAGATGGCCTCGACGTCAACCTCGTCCGGCACTTCCCACAGCCCGACGCCGAAGGCGCCCTTGGGATCGGCCACCGGCCCGAATGCCACCGCCCATCGTTTCGCGGCAAATCCCCGCAGGTAGGCCGAGTGCTCGCCCATGAGCGCCATTTCCGCCGGCGTGATCGTCTGGGCGAAATCCGACCTCGGCGCGTGAAGCCTGGCGTAGAAAAATTTCACGGCCTCATGTTACGGGGAGAGAAGGCGGGAACACAAGCCGCCGACCCTTCGGCCGCCTTCATTGGACAATGTTACCTGGATCGAGGCCGCGTTCCAGGGAGAATCCGGCCCCGACCGCCCCCACCACCGCATGCGCGCGATCGAGGCCGAGCGCAGGCCGCAGCAGATACACGGTCTCGATGCCGGTGCAGTGGGCGCCGAGGAAGTTTTCGACGCCGAAGGATTTCAGTTTTTCCCCGGTCCAGGCCACGGTCGCGTCCGTCGCGTTGAAGAGATGGATGCCGCCGATCAACGCGTGCACCGGCGCCGGGCCCAGGAAACCACGGACATCGTCGAGGATGTTGATGACTCCGGCGTGGCCGCAACCCGTGATCACCACCAGGCCCTTCGCCGTGACGCAGACCAGCGCCATGTCCTCCGGAATAGTGTCCTCCACCACCCCGGCCGGCCCCCGGACCGTGCCGGAGCCGCTCCAGTTGCGTTCGGGATATTTCCGGGGCACGGGTCCGGTCAGCCAGATTCCCGGGTAGATTTCGGCCGGTTTCGGGTGGGAAACGAAATGCGCACCCGTGGCCTCGTACTGTGGCCTGATCGCGATCATCGGGTTGCTCTCGGCCGGCGCGCCGTCCTCGCTCCGCGAATAAAACATCCCCTCCCCCACATGGGCGACCGCCAGCGCACCAGGCGCCCGCGCCTGCATGGCGCGCCGCAACGTCATCAGCCCGCCCACATGATCGGAGTGGGAGTGGCTCAGCACGACGTCCGGCACCGTCGACAGGTCGAGGTGGAGGGCCTGGGCATTCTTGAGCACAATGTCGTCGTGCGCCCCCGTGTCGAAAAGGATGCGATGCCCGTCGGCTTCCACCAGAGCCGAGAATCCCCATTCGCCGAGGGTGGGACCATCCGCCAGCATCGTGGAAAGCAGGGTGATCTTCAGCGACTGGACCTGCGACTGATCGGCTCGCATCACCGTTGATCCTGCCAGCATCGCCGCGAGAAGGCCGAGAACCCGGAATATGCGTTGCATCACGACAGCGAGGCAGCGCGACCTCGGGCTGTCAGCCCTGAAGTCGGTCCGACCCAACCGCGCTCGACTCCGACGATCACTATGTGTGTAACCTTCGCTATTCCGGTCGGTTTGATTTTGCGCCCACCCACAACCGTTTCGCCTCATCCGTCGCGAGGCCAGTCTCCCTTCTCTCCATGAATCAGCTCCTGGCCGACCTCCGCTTCGCCTGCCGTACGCTGACGAAGAACCCCGCGTTCACCGTGGTCGCGCTCGTCACCCTGGCGCTCGCGCTCGGCGCGAACACGGCGATCTTCAGCGTTTTTTACTCCGTCCTGCTGCGTCCCCTGCCCTACGACCATCCCGAGCGGATCGTGCGCGTGCTCGAGGCCCCCCCGGGCGGCGGACGCAACGGCATCTCAACCCTGAACTTCCTCGACTGGCAGCGCCAGAACAAGTGCTTCGAGTTCATGGCCGCGGACACCGGCGGATCGGCCAGCCTCACCGGACACGGCGATCCGATCGAGATCGGGGGAGCGAAGGTCTCGGCCCGCTATTTCGACATCTACGGCCTGCGCGCCGAGTTGGGACGAACCTTCGTCAATGGCGAGGACACCGCCGGCAAGGACAAGGTCGTCGTGCTCAGCCACAATCTCTGGAAGACGCAGTTCGGCGGCGACCCGGCGATCGTGGGGAAAAAAATCCAACTCGATGGCGAGGCCCATGAAGTCATCGGAGTGCTTCCGGCCGGGACGCCGTTCGACCGCGACTGGGCGAAGATGTGGCGTCCGCTGACCTTCCTGCCGGACAACATGACCCGCAATTTCCACTGGTTCGGCGCGGTCGCCCGGCTCCGGCCCGGCGTCACGCTCGAGCAGGCCAAGGCGCAGATGGATGCGATCGGGCGCCGGATCGAACATGACTATCCCGATTCGAACAAAGGCTGGGGCGTGGCGGTTGATCCGCTGGCCGACACCGTGGCCTGGCCGGAACTTCGCCACTGGCTGTACGTGCTGCTGGCGGCCGTCGGCATGGTCCTGCTCATCGCCTGCGCCAACCTCGCCAACCTGACTCTGATGCGGGTCGTCGGGCGGGAACGGGAAATTGCGATCCGGGTGGCGATCGGGGCCGGACGCTGGGCGCTGGCCCGGCAGTTCATGGTGGAAAGCCTGGTCCTATCGCTTGCCGGCGGGATCGTGGGTGTGCTGGTCGGCTGGCTGGCTTTGGTTGGGCTCAAGACTGTGATGCCGTCGTACGAACTGCCCATGGAAACGGAGGTCACGCTCGACGGCACGGTCCTGCTTTTCGCCTTCGGGCTCGCTCTCCTCACGGGATTGGTGGTCGGACTGCTGCCCGCCTGGCATGCGGCCCGTCCGAATGTTTCCAACTCGCTGAAACAGGGAGGCAATGCCACCGCCGGGTCCCAGCCCCGGATCCGTCATGGGCTCGTGGTCGCGGAAGTCGCCCTGGCCTTCGTGCTGCTCGCCGGGGCCGGCCTTCTTTTCCGCAGCCTCGACCAGCTGGCGAACGTCGATCCCGGATTTGATGCGACCAACGTGGTGACGTTCGGACTGCCGATCGGAAACGATCGTTTTGCCGACATGCGCGTCCGCCTCACCTACATCGAGGAGGTCCGGGAGCGGCTCGCGGCGCTCCCGGGAGTCAAGGACGTCGCCTACACCTCCGCGCTGCCGATGCAGGGCTGGGGTTACGGGATGCCGTTCCAGATTGCCGACCAGGAGAACGTCGACCGCGCGCACCGGCCCGCGTGCTTTTTCAAGATGGTCAGCGCATCCTATTTCCGGACCCTTGGCATCCGCCTCCTGCAGGGCCGGTGGCTGGCGGACACCGACCGCCACGGCGGGCCGCCGGCGGCTGTCATCAACCAGGCCATGGCCCAGCGTTTTTTCAAGGGGGCCAATCCGATCGGCAAGCGCGTTCTCATCCAGGAAATCGTTCCGAACAAAACCCAGCTCGGTGAGGAGATCCCGTGGGAGGTGGTCGGCGTGGTGGCAAATGAGTACGTGGGCGGAGCTAATGAGAAACCCGAGGAGAACCCCGGCCTTTATGTCACCGAGGACCAAAGCCCGGCCTCGTATGTCGCGTTTGCCGTCCGCGGCGCTTCGGACACCGCCATGCTGCGTGAACCGATCAAAGCCGCGATCCATGGGCTGGCCGGCACCCAGGTGGTGCAGGAGATGAAGACGCTTGAGGCCATCAAGGCCGAATCCCTTGGCGACAACCGCTTTCGCTCAATGCTGCTCGGGGGGTTCGCCGGCGTCGCCCTGGCGCTCTCGGCCGTGGGCATCTACGGCGTGATCTCGTACTCGGTTACCCAGCGCACGAAGGAAATCGGCATCCGCACCGCGCTCGGTGCCGGCCGCGCCGACGTTCTTCGGCTGATCCTGCGCCATGGCATGAGCCTGGCCGCGCTCGGTCTGGTGATCGGCATCGCCGGCGCGTTCGGACTCGAACACCTGCTGGGGAACCTGATTTTCGGCGTGCACGCGCGCGATCCCCTGACGCTGGCCGTGACGTCCGCCGTGCTCGGGTCGGTCGCGTTCTTCGCGTGCTATTTGCCCGCCCGCCGCGCGACGCTGGTCAATCCGGTCGTCGCCTTGCGCTCGGAATGACGATGGCCGGGCGCGCGATTCCACTGGGACGTTGACTCGACCCCCGCGGGCCGCAGTTTCGGGGCCACGGCGCCGCGCGCCGGTCCATGAGCGATGGCACCCCGAGTCCGGCCTCCGAGATCGTCCGCGAAATCTCCTTCGACGGCGGCGACGGCTCGATCCGCAACGATGAGTTCAGGGGCCCCGGGCAACTGGTGATTCGGACGGACGGTCCGACTTACATCTTTCGCGGGGAACCGCGGGCGTTGTTCCGCGGCAAATCGGCCGAACTCGTCCTTGGCGCCGGAGAGATTGCCGATGTTGCGGTGAGCGGCGACCGGGTGCGGTTCAGGTCCGCGCGAAGTCTTTCCGGCCCTCACAGCGGAAAACTGTTCGTTTTTCGCTGTCGCGATGCCGGGGAGGCGAACGAGGTTGCCCGCCTTCTCCCGGCGCGGATTGACGAGGCCGCCGCCGCCACGCGCGATTTTGCGGCCAGACTCCGGGAACTCGGGGGCTCATCGTCGCCCTGGCTTTCCGTGACGGCGGCAATCATCGCCGCGAATATCATCGTCTACGTCGCAATGGGTCTGCTCGGCGGCGGCTGGATCGAGGCGAACACGCTGACCTTTGTCCGCTATGGAGCCAACAACGGCGCGGCCACGACGGACGGCGAATGGTGGCGGCTCCTGACTTCGATGTTCATGCATTACGGACTGATCCACCTGGCCTTGAACATGTGGGCTCTCCTGTCGTCGGGACTCTTCGCCGAGCGGCTGTTCGGACGCCGGATCTTTGCGCTCATCTATCTCGCGAGCGGGCTGACCGGCGGCCTCGCGACCATTTTCTGGCACGGCGACAAGGTCTGGAGCGTGGGCGCCTCCGGGGCCATATTCGGCGTGATCGGATCGTTGTTCGGCTTCCGTTTGCGGCAGCACCAATCAATTCCCGCGTCCGTCGTGCAGTCGCTGACCCGGAGCACCGTCGTCTTCGTCGGCTACAATCTCTTCTACGGATTTGTCCGCACCGGCATCGACAACGCCGCCCATCTCGGCGGTCTGGCCGGAGGAATTCTCTTCGGCTGGCTGCTGGCCCTGCCGGCGGACCGGTCGGTGCGGGAACGACTGGCCGCCAGCCGTCTCGCGCTCGGAGCCGGCGTTCTGGCGGCGATCGTCGCGGGCGGCGTGGTGTTGGCGCCGCGGTTCGACTATCGGGTGCGGGATGCGCTCGCCTTCAGCGAAGCCAACCAGGAATTCGGCGATCGCGAGGCACCGCTGCTGAAACAGAATTCCGAGGGCCTCGCCCAGGCCGACAGCCCGGCGAAGGAAGAAGCCCATTCCGCCTGGATGCGATCCGAGCTGATCCCTTTCTACGAGGCTTGGGACCATCGCCTCACCGCGCTCAACCTGGCTCCGGAAAAGGCGACCGGACGCACCCGCGGCACCTTGGTGGCAATCCTCGAGGAGAGGCTGGCCAGCTATCGCCGCCTGGCGGCCGGTTTGCACGCCCACGATCCGCAAGCGGCCGCACAATTCATGGCGGAGGACGCCGCCGTGGCGAAAGAGATCGAGGCGCTCGCGGCGCAAAAATAGCCGCGGCGAACTCTATTTGGCGTCGGGCGGATTGATGGCGATCAGCTCGACTTCGAAGATCAGGCCCGAGTTGGGCGGAATTTGTCCGGCCTGCATCGCCCCGTATCCGAGCGCCGGCGGGATGTAGAATTCCGCCTTTCCGCCCGGGTGCATGGCCTGCATCGCAACGGACCAGCCGATGATCAGGTGGCTGACCGGGAAATCGACCGGACCGCCGGACTTGTGCGAATCATCGAACACGGTCCCATCCTTGAGCCGTCCGACATACTGCACGCGCACGACATCCGAGGATTTCGGCGCGTCGCCGGCTCCCGGAGCCAGGATCCGGATCCCCAGGCCGCTCGGTCGCCAGGCGATGCCCGGCTCCTTCGCCGCATCGCCGAAGTACCTGACGTGTTCGGCCGCCGAGTCGTCCTTTATCGCGACCGGTTGCCAGGCCTCCTTCGGCGCACAGCCCGCCAGAGCGATCGCACCGGCAAGGAGGAGAAACGATTTCTTCAGGAATTGAACGGAGGAGGTTTCCATGGATGCAGGAGACGGAAGGCGGCCATCAGCCGAGGACCAGCACCTCGTGATCGAGGATCGACGGCAACTCAAATTCCACCGCGTCATCGCCGGCGCGGACAGAAATCGGGGACGGGGAAACCAAGGAACGCACGGTCGCCTGGATTCCCTTCGGCAATCGCACCCGGACAGCGACCGGCCCGATGCGAATCAGTTGGTCGGTCGGCTGGCGCCAGGTGCCGGCATTGGTGAGATTCACGAGGTGCAGGACCAGACGCCCAGCCTGCCGATAGAGATGCACGTCAATCAATCCGGCTCCGCGAACGTCAAGGGGCACGTCGTCGCGCACCACCCAGCGCACGATATTGGCGAGCAGGTCGCCGTGATCGGGGAGGTAATCGTGCGCGAAGCGACGGTCGAGGTCCGCTGGCAGGTAGGCAATGCGTCCCCCGACGGCCGGTTCGCGCAGGACCAATCCGGGAATGTCAGTTGCCGGCTGCCGCATCCAAACCTCCTCGGGTGGCATGATGGGCACTGGCGGCACAAACGTGAAGCCAACCCTGGCGCCCGCGTCGATCCGCAGCGGCCCGAGCGTACCTCCGAAAGGCAGGATGGATGTTTCGTCGAAACCGTGCAGCGGAGCCGCGCGCGACGACGCCGGTTCCGGCAGGCGCAGGTACGTCTGCGCCCAACCCCGCGCGGCGGCCAGGCGGGCGGCGGGCTGGCCGTATTCGTGATTCGCGCCCACATGCGCCCCGAACAGGTCGGCGAGCGCAAAATCCGGACGTGCCTCGCCGTGCTCGTTTGCAATGGACGTCGCACCGGTCGCCAGCACGCCTCCACCTGCGGCGGCAAAGCTTCGAATCGCCTCCGCCTGCGCGTCGGACATGGCGCCGATATTCGCCAGGATCAGGGCTCGCAGCCCAAGCGAAGCCGTCGCCTCTCCAATGTCGTCGAGATGCACCGGCACATACGGCAGCCGCGCGCGGACGAGCGCCTGGATGATGCCGTTGTAAGGCTGGCTGACGAGCACGCGCGGGTCCTCGCGTCCGAAATAGTCCAGGTTGCGCTGGGTCCAGACGACCCCGATGGTCGCGACGGGCCGTCGATTGACGAGAAACTCCTCGTGCTCGCGGTGCCATCGCCAGATTTCCGGCGCCGAATCGTAGGCCCGGCGGTCCTCCTGAACGCTTCCCAGGTGATGCCACCATGGCTGCACTCCGCCCGCGAAGGCCTCGAGCGCCCACAGCCGGACTTCGGCGGCCGGCATCGCACTCAGGCGGAAATTGTGCTCGGCGGCCTCGTACATGGCCATGCTCTCGGGAAGGACCTTGTCCCAGCCCGCGACGGCGCGGATCCGCAATCCCACCTCGCCGTTGTGCTGGAATCCCTCTGCATCGGAGCGGTGCTGGTCGTCGAGCATCACGATCTGCGCCCGGCGAAAAATCTCCCGGTCATTTCGGAATCCCCGCGATTCCCACTCCGGCGAGCCCGAAACCATGCCCGACCACGTGCAATCCGGTCCGCCCGCGTCGCGGCAGGTGGCGCCGAACAAATCCCAGATCGCCAGGCGCCGCTCGTAGTTCCATTCGATCCATTCGCGATAGACCGGTGAATCCCAATCCGGCCGGGCTGGAATATCGGCGCCGGTGCGCTGGTGGAATTGCTCGCGACAGTTCGCGCAAAAACAGGGCTGCTCGCGGAAAAGCCCGTTCCAGTTGTTGTCCGTGAAGCCGTCGGGATGATAACGCGTCGCGATCTCGCGCAGAATGGCGGGCAGGTGCTGCTGGTAGTATGGTCCATTGACGCAGGCGACGTAGAGCTCGGTGCTCCGGTAGGCCTGGCCGGCCGCATCGCGCGCGAACCAATCGGGCTGCGCCTCGAAAAGATCGCGGTCGGCCCGGTTGGAATCCATCCGCGCCAGCACGGCAATCCCGTCCTCCTGCGCCGCGCGGCGGATTTCGCCGAACAAGTCGCGATGGCCGAGGTAGGCCGAGCGACGATGATAGGGAATGGCCGTGGGATAGTAAGCCACGATTCCGCCGGCATTGACGACAATGCCCTGAACGCATGTGCGTTTCCAATGAGCACGCCAGAACGGGAGATCGAAGCGTTCGGCGTCGATCTCCGCCAGATTGGTCTGTCCCCAGCGATAGGCGCGGCGATACCAGGGAGTTTCGGACGGTGCCTTGGGCGCATCCGCCCCCGTTGCCGTCAGCGACCAGCGGGCTCCGGCGACGGCCAGCGAACCAATCGTGACCTGGCGGAGAAACTGTCGGCGCGAGGAATCAGGAGGCATCGTCCCGCCCCGACGACTGGCGACGAATGCGCCTCCGTCGGGGCGGATCGGCACGGTGCCTCCGGATCAGAAGGCAGGCGAGCGCCAAAAACGCGTCCGCGGCGTCCGGTCGGAATCCCGCAGATCCCGACGCGGGGAGGGGCGGCGGCGAAACGAGTTTCTTGCGCATTACGCAAATGATTCAGGGGGCCGTGCGCCGCGGGAGAAGACGGACGGCCGCCGTCAATGCGCATTCCACCACGTGTGCACCGCCTCGATCGCGTGCCGGAGGTGTTCGCGCCCATCGAGGAGGAAGGCGTGCATGGCCGGCCAGTGGTGATCGGCGACCCAGGCGGAAAGGACGATGAGGGCGAGCCACGCGAGCGGGCTGAAAAACGCGATGCCGGCCATGGGATGGTAACCCGGGCCGAAACCGCCACAGTAGATGGCGGCCCGCATCGCGCGGAGCGGCCACACCACGAGGTTGAGGACGAGGAGAAGCATGACCACGCCCACCCAAAGCGGGATCCCAACCGGCAGCGACAGGCCCAGGACCGACCCATGGGCGATCAGCAGGACCACGGCCAGAAGGCCCGCGAGCGTGATCACCGTCTTCAGAAAACCGATGAACGGCAGCGCAAACCACCACGAGTTGGGCTGGCCCCAGTGGGCGTGCCAGTTCTGGCGCCACTGGAAGGCGTTGGCGTGGACCTCGCGCTTGAAATTCCGGCGCCAGCTCCGCATCTCCTGCCTAAATTTTCGCTTCCACTCGCGATGCGCCTGCGGGTCGCGGAAGGTCCGCGTGCCCTCGTAATAGCCTTCCTTGGCGCGGCGGATGAAATCCTCGGCCGTCGAGGGACCGCCGCCAAACGCCGCCGCCTTGTCCGCCGGCGATTCCGCCGTCGGCACCACCAGGCTCAGCACGAAGTAGAGGAGCACCGCGGCGCCCCAGGTGAACATCGTCAGCACGACGAAAAGGATCCGGACGATCGTCACGTCGATGTTGAAGTAGGCCCCGAGGCCGTTGCAGACGCCCGCGATCATCGCGCCCTCGTTGATCCGGAAGAGTCTCTTCACATGCGGCGCCGGCGCCGCCGCCGCACCCGCGGATGCCTCCGGACCAGTCGGCCCCGCGGCCGGCGCGGTGCCGGCGGGAATCCCCTGCCCGGCCGCCTCGTCGGCCTGCACCGGACCCATCTCCGCGATCACCGCGCCGACTTCGGACGAGACGATCACGGTCTTGTACGCGTTCAGCATGCCGCGGAACTTGTCCGCGATCGCGCGCTCGATATCGGCGATGATCTCGGCCTTGTCGGGATTGCCCTCGAGCTGGCGGGCCGCGTTCTCGAGATATTCGCGCAGCGTGTCGTAGCCGTTTTTCTCGAGCTGGAAGGCGTTGCCGTTGAGGTTGACTGTGATGACGATGTTCATGGTTCGACTCTCCTGGGAAATGGGTGCGGTTATTTCTGGCCGAGGCTCCTCACGATGCCGCCAAGCTTCTGCCAGTATTCGCCCGTCTCGCGGAGCTGTTCCCGGCCCTTGGCGGTCAATTTGTAGTATTTGCGCGGCGGTCCGGCCTCGGACTCCTTCCACTCGTAATCCACGAGCTCCTCGCGGCGCATCTTGCTGAGCAACGGATAAAGGGTGCCCTCCTGGGTGCGGAATTCGGTGCCATTCAATTCCCGCAGGATGTCGGCCACGTAGACCTGGTCCGCAGCAATGATCTTCAACACCAGGAACTCGAGGAGCCCCTTGCGGATGGAGGAAAATCTTTCGTCGACGCTCATCGTTTGATGCAAGCTACCTTGCGTAATAAAGGTAGTGGCCCCAAACAAGGGCATCGTCAAGAGGTTTTCGTATTTTTTTCCAAATGCTCCTGCTGGCTCCCTGATTTGCCACCGGCGCTCCGCGTTTTTCGGCCGCCGCCACCGTCGCGCCGACGTCCCATTTTCCCCGACCGAAACCCCTCCGCCCGGATTCGGTGCCCGCGCCGGAACGCATCCCACGCTCAGGCAGCCCGGCCGGTGGCGCCGCCCAAAACCGAACGTGCATTTCCGGTCCTTTTGCACACAATGCCCATCTGGATGAGCCAGCCGAACCCCGACTCAGCGCCAACGGACAAGCCCCGAAAGCTGCTCCGCATCGTGCACCTCGATGACATGCGGGAATTGTGCGAGATCGTCCGCGTCTCGCTCGAGCGCGACGGACATCGCGTCGAAAGCTTCAACGATGGGCTGGCGGCGCTGAAACGCATCCAAGCCAGCCCGCAAACGGTCGATCTTTTCATCACGGATCACCACATGCCCCACTTGAACGGCCTGGAGGTTGTCCGGCACCTGCGGCGGATCGCGTTTCCGGGACGAATTTTCATTTTCAGCTCGGAAATCGACGAGGGGGTGAATCGGGAATACCGGAGCCTGCACGCCGACAGGGTGATGCCGAAGCCGATTCAGTTGCCCGAACTGCGGCTGTTGCTGGCGGAATTCTGAACCGGGATCATCCGGCTGTCGAGTGGGCGCCGGTTTCCCTACCGGCGCGGCGGATCGCCGATTCGGACATCGGCGACCACCTTGCGGCCATCAGCGCGCCGGCAATGCAAACGCCACGTAGGTGTCACCACTCCTGGTGCCGAGCTTGCCGCCACCGCAGGCGATCACGACAAACTGGCGTCCGCCCACCTCGTAGGTCGCGGGCGTCGCGTATCCGGCAACCGGCAGCTTGAACTTCCACAATACCTTTCCGGTGCGGCGATCGAACACGCGGAACATCTCGTCACGCGTTGCCGCGATGAAGAGCAGGTCCCCGGCGGTCACCAGCGGGCCGCCATAGTTCTCAATGCCGGTCGTCGGCACGCCTTTTGCGGCCAGTTCCGGAAACTCGCCCAGGGGCACGCGCCAGAGATATTCGCCCGTGTTGAGATCGATCGCGTTTAGCGTCCCCCACGGCGGCTTGATCGCCGGGTAGCCGTCGGGATCGAGCCAGCGGTTGTAGCCCGTATGCGTGAATGGCGGCGGTTTCGCCGCGACCTGGTGGTCGGACAGGTAGGTTTGCCAGGCGCCTTCGCCGGCCGGCGCCTGCCGGGCTTCCGCCTCGCCGTAGATGTACGAGACCACGGCATCGCGCTGCGTGTCGCCAAGAAATGCCCATGAGGGCATGACGGCGCGTCCCTTCGTGACCACTTCGAGGACCTGGGCGCGCGTCCGCCGCTTGTTGAGGTCCACGAGCGACGGAATGTTGGCGGCGGCATTCCCCCGGCGGTCGGCCCCATGGCAGCCGGTGCAATTCTGCAGGTACACCTGCTGCCCCAAAGTCGTGGCTCCGCCCGAATCGATCATGCTGAGGATCCACGCCATTTCATTGGCGTTAACGTAAAGGATTCCGTTCGGATCGGCCGCGGCCCCGCCCCACTCCCCACCGCCGTCGAAGCCCGGAAAGATGATCGTGCCCTCGCGGCTCGGGGGTGTGAACGGGGCATGCGGGCGGACCCGCGAAAAACGTTCGAGCACGGCGCGATGCGCCTCAGGGGTCCGGTCGGTGATCTCGTTGACCGTGAAAACCTGCCGCGCGAAAGGCGCGGGTTTCAGCGGCACGGGCTGCGTCGGCGAAGCAACCTCCCCGGCCAGATCGGATGAGGGCACGGCGATTTCCTCATAGGGGAAAAGGTGCTCGCCGGTCACGCGGTTGAACACCCAGATATGCCCGGACTTGGTGACCTGCGCGACCGCCGGGATTTCCTTCCCGTCGTGTTTCACCGTCAGGAGCGTCGGCGGAGCCGGCGGATCGCGGTCCCAGAGATCGTGATGCGTGAACTGGAAATGCCAGACCAGCTTGCCGGTCGCGGCCTCGAGCACGACGAGGCTGTCGGCATATTCGTCATTGCCGAGGCGGTCACCGCCCCAGAAATCAAACGTGGCGGAGCCGACCGGACAGAAAACCAGACCGCGTTCCTCGTCGACCGTCATGCCCGGCCAGGCATTGACGCCGCCGAGGTGTTTCCAGGCATCAGGCGCCCAGGCCTCGTAGCCGGGCTCGCCGGGGTACGGCATCGCGTGGAAGATCCACGCGAGTTTGCCCGTCCGGACGTTGTAGGCGCGGATGTGCCCCGGCGCGGCGGGCGCCGGCCCTTCGCCGACGCGCGTGGAGAGGATGATGAGGTCGTGGAAAATGACGCCGGGCGTGTTGGCCTGGATGGCGAGGCCGCGGACGTCGCGTCCCAGATCGTTGGCCAGATCGACGCGGCCGTGGTCGCCGAACGAGTCGATCAAGTTGCCGGTCGAGGCGTCGATCGCGTGCAGCCAGTGGCCGTTGCCGTACAGGATGCGCCGGTCCGTTCCGTCCGCCCAGAAGGCGAGACCCCGATTCACGCCGTTGGGCTCCGGTGGCACGAATCGCCAGAGCTCGCGGCCGGTCGCGGCATCGAGCGCGATCAGTTTCATCTGCGCATTCGTGGCGTAGAGCACGCCGCCGATCATCAGCGGATTGCACTGGATCTGCGAGGTGTCGGGCCGCGCCTCCCCGCCCTGCCAGGTCCATGCCACCTCGAGATTCTTGACGTTGCCCGAGTTGATCTGGTTCAGCGTCGAGTAATGGCTCGCGGACTTGTCGCCCAGGTAGGCGGACCATTCGGCACCGGCGCCGGCAAGCCGGGTGCAACCGGCGGCCGCCAGGAAAAACAATGCGACACGGAAAGAAAATGCGGGGGTGGGCATCGCGTGGATTGGAGTCGAGTTCGTCCGGCTTGCCAAGCGGAGACCGCCGATCGCAGCTCCGGCTTGCATCCCGTGAAGGGCGAAACCACCCTCCGCGCATGATGACCGCGCGGACTCTTGTCGGCGCCGGCGACGGCCTGCTCGACCGCGCGCTGTGCGTGCTTGGGGCGGTGGTTTTTTCCCAGGCGCCGGAGTTCATGCAGCAATACCTGCAGCGCCTCGGCGGGCATCTGGACGAGGCCCGGCGGCAGTTGAGGCAGTTTCAGGACACCGCCGCGCAATCGGGACTGACGCTCGACCGGTTCATCACCCAGACGAACACGAACTCCGATCCCGCGGTCGCCAAACTCGGCGGCGTGATGTCGGACGCCGTCACCCGGGTGGACATCCTCGATGCCGCCCGATCGGCGATCCAGAACGCCCCGCTGTGGGAACGCCCGGTCGTGTTCCTGCGCCATCTCGATCTGCGGATTGCGCATGCCACCTGGTCGGATTTCAAGCCTGCGGTGCCCACGACCGCCGAGGGTTTGGTTTACGCCGTGTGCGGCATGCTGGTGCTGCTCGCGTTGTACCATTTTGGCGTGAAGTATCCGATTCGCGGCCTCCGCGCCCGGCGGAAGGTGCCGGCGGTCGCCCGCGCCTGATTCCCTTCCCCTGCCGTCACCCCGATCCTCCATGCCATCGAACACGCTTCGCTCTTCCTTCGTTCGTGCCGGCTGCGTCCCGCTCCTGATGCTGGCCGTCGCCCTCGGCTCCTGCTCCCGGCGGCAATCCTCCGACGTGCGCGATCGCGTCAAGTCAGCGTATGACCAGGCCAAGACCGCGGTCACCGACACCTGGCAGGATGTGAAGTCATACACCTACGACAAGCGGAGCAAGTTCTCCGACGACGCTCATGGACTGGCCTCGAAAATGGATGACCAGATCGATGAGCTCCGGCATCGATGGGACGATGCGAAAGCGAGTGAACGCAAGAAGGCCGCGCTCGACGAACTGAAACGCTGCCAAACCGACTTCAAGGCGCGCGTTGACGACCTCGGGCACGCGAGCGCGCAGACCTGGGAAAGCGCGAAGGGTGCCGTGGTCGATTCCTGGAACCATCTCAAGACCGCGTACCAGAAAGCGCGCGAGGACTGAACGGACTCCCGCGGCTGAAAGTTGCGGTGAGAATCAGCGCTTGAGCCAGCCCGCCGTGCGCATCCAGTCGGTCGCGCGATCGGGCCAGGAGGTAACGTCCAGTTCCGTCCGGCGCAGCCCGTAGCCGTGCGGTCCGCTCGGATACAGGTGCATCTCGGCCGGCACATCCGCCCGTTTCAGCGCGAGATAATAGAAAAGCGCGTTCTCCACGTGAACTGCGTCGACCTCGGTCATGACGATGAACGTCGGCGGCGTGCCCGTCGCCGTGACATGCAGGGCGGGATTGAGCGCCTCGCTGTTGTCGCCGTCGGTCAGATAGGCGGGATAGATCAGCAGGCAAAAATCCGGGCGGCAACTGAGCTGGTCGGCATCGTCCACGAGCGGATAGGTCCGCTTTTCATGCTGGCTGCAGAGGATGGCCGACAGATTCCCTCCGGCCGAGAATCCAAGCACGCCAATCCGGGCCGGATCGATGCCCCACTCGCGCGCGTGCGAGCGCACGAGGCCCATGGCGCGCTGGGCGTCCTGCAGCGGCGCCGCGTATTCGGGACGGCCCTCGCGGCGCGGCACGCGATACTTGAGGAGCACGCCCGTGACTCCGATCGAATTCAGCCAGGAGCACACCTCCGTGCCCTCGAGGTCCATGGCCAGTATGTAGTATCCTCCGCCCGGGCAAACCAGCACCGCGGCACCGGTGTTCTTGTCCGCCGCCGGCCGATACACGGTGAGCGTGGGATCGGAAACGTTGCCGAGGTGGATCACAGACCGGCCGCCCACGACTCCATCGGTGGACTTCGTGAGGTCACCTTCGGGCGGAAGGGCTTTCGTTTCCCCCGGCGGGGTGGCCGGCCATAGCGCGAGGACGGGAAGATCCGCGGCGGATGCGACGGACACGATCGTGGCGGACAGGATGAGGGATCGAAACAACATGGGAACAAACAGGGGTGGAATATTCAGGATGGATCGCCCCGCCGGATTGGCAAATCATGATCGCCGGATTTTACTTTCCCCGTGGCGTGGCTAGCGTGGCGCCCATGGAAAAACGCGTGCTTGGCAGGGATGGTCCGGGTGTATCGGCGCTGGGTCTCGGCTGCATGGGAATGTCCGAGTTCTATGGTCCGCGTGACGAAGCCGAATCTCTCGCCACGCTGAATCACGCCCTCGACCGCGGCGTGGACTTTCTCGACACCGCGGACATGTACGGCAGCGGACAGAACGAAATCCTGCTCAGCCACGTGCTCCGGCAGCGGCGGAAGGAGGTCTTTCTCGCCACCAAGTTCGGCTTCGTGCGGGACCCCGCGAATCCCCAGGCGCGTGGCGTCAACGGGCGTCCCGAGTATGTGCGCCAGGCCTGTGAGGCGAGCCTGCGCCGGCTGGGCGTCGAGACGATCGATCTTTACTACCTTCACCGCGTCGATCCGGCCACGCCGATCGAAGAAACCGTTGGCGCGATGGCCGGACTCGTCCGGGAGGGCAAGGTCCGGTACCTCGGTTTGTCCGAAGCCGGACCCGGGCTGCTCCGCCGGGCCCAGGCCGTGCATCGCATCGCCGCGCTTCAAAGCGAGTATTCCCTCTGGACGCGCGATCCCGAGGACGGGATTCTCGCCGCCTGCCGCGAACTCGGCATCGCGTTCGTTCCGTACAGTCCGCTGGGCCGCGGCTTTCTCACCGGCAGCCTCCGAAAATTCGAGGATTTCGCCGCGGACGACCAACGGCGCAATCAGCCGCGTTTTCAAGGGGAGAACTTCGGGCGCAATCTCGCCCTCGTTCACCGCATCGAGGACCTCGCCCGCCGCCGCGGCTGCGCCGCCAGCCAGCTCGCCCTCGCGTGGGTGCTGGCCCAGGGCCCGGACATCATCCCGATCCCCGGAACCCGGCGCATCCGCAATCTCGACGAGAATCTCGCTGCGCTGGAGGTGAAGCTGACGCCCGCCGAGCGGACCGAGATCGACGCCATTTTTCCGCCCGATGCGGCCGCCGGCGCCCGTTATCCCGAGCGCATGATGTCGCTCATCGCGCGCTGACGCGGACTTGTGCAGTTGAGCGTTGAAAGCGGAGAGTGGAAAGACCGCCCGGAATCGAAACTCACCGATTCCTGATCGCCGGATGGTCTTGCTCCAGGATCGACAGGTCCATTGGTGGTCGCCGATTTCCACATCGGCGACAGAGGCGTCGGTATGGAAACCGACGCCCACCTACGGCATCCTTCCGACCGAGTGATCCGGGCAGAGGCGGACCCATCCCCGTTGAACATCGGGCGACCGGGACTCCGAGTCTAACCCACCGCCTCCTGGCGCGGCGCGGATTCCAACCTCGGCCGCTTTCCGACCCTACTTACTGCAGCAGCAACCCCCACTCCTGCGGGGGAAAGAGGTCCACCGAAGATCCTTCGGTGATCAACCGGCCGGCGTTGAGTGCGGCGCGCTGCTCGATCTGGAGCGCCTGCAGCGCCGAAATCTGAAGCGGAGTCAAAAGCTGGCGCGCTTCCGAAATCGCCTCGTCGGTGATCAGACCCGAGGCGTCCGGATTCACGACCGGCATGACGCCCGAGGGATCGTTTCCAACGACGAATGAAATTGAAGGCACCGTGCTGCCACTGTCGCGAGGCGCGTTGGTCGCGAGGACCTTGACCAGCGCATCGGCCTGACCCGGAGCGAGCGGCGCGGGGGAATAACTGAGGCGACGCTCGAGCTGCGAAACCGTGGCCCGTTGCGCCATCGTGGCCTCGTAATCCCGGTAGGCGTCGTAGCGGTCGTCACCCAGCGTCGAGCGGATCGACTGCTCGATCTCGGCCTCCGCCGATCGCACGGCAGGAGGCAGCGGACCGCCGCCGGCCGCGTCCTGCATCGACTGCGTCACCGCCACCACGTCCAGCGCCAGGCTGTCCTTTTGCGCCAGGAGGCGCTTGAATGCGGCCAACGCCTCGGGCCCGAGCGAAAGCCGCCGAAACAGGTCGGCGTAACGCAGATCGAGCATACCTTCCCGATAGAGCTCGTACGCGCTCATGAATTCATGGTCCGAGAAGACCGTGGCGGCCTCTCCGGTGGAGGCCATTGGACGCCAGGAGCCCGTCGGGCCATCCGGTCCGGCATCGACGCCATTTCGAGGCGATCCCGGCTGGCGATGCGGGCCGGATGGATTCATCGCCACACGGGAGCCCTGCAGGTGACGCACGTTGAACGGGTGTCGTTCGCGCGCATTCCCTGTCGCCCGAGTGAGCTCACGGATCTGGAACTGCTGCCAAAGCGCCAGGGCCGCGAGGGTGCAGAGAGCGATCGTGAAGATGGCCGGCTGGCTCCGCCGAAATGGAGGAGAAGACGCAACCCGCGTCGAAACGGAAGGGGACATCGGTTGTGTGCGGCCCGCGGACGTCATGACTGGTAATCCAAGGGCCCCCGGTCGCAAGGTCATTTCGCGTCATGAACGGACGGATATCCCGGTCTTGCAAAACAGCATAGCGTTTTGCGCGCATTCCGGTTGTCTCGCGGACCATGAACCCTCGCAGCCTTTTCCTGCTGGCGGTTGGATGCGGGTGCGGAGCATTATTGGGCGGTTCATCCCGCCAGGAGATCGATCTCCTTTTCGCCACCCGTCAATTTGGGCAGGCGGCGATCTCCCCCAATGGACTCCGTGTCGCCTGGGTCGAGCAGTTGA
>DASYDZ010000035.1:0-9619 GCA_036499305.1 Candidatus Didemnitutus sp. | reverse complement strand
GCCGGTGATTTCGGGACTGATCTACGTCCTGCTGTTCGGAGCCCAGGGCTGGCTCGGTCGCTACGAGAACGCGGAGCACCCGTGGTTCCCGGAGCTCCAGGCCTGGCTGAACACTCACGATATCCAGATCATCTTCGCGGTGCCGGGCATCGTGCTGGCGACGATCTTTGTCACGTTCCCATACGTCGCGCGCGAACTCATCCCGGTGATGCAAACCCAGGGCGTCGACGAGGAATACGCGGCCCTCACGCTCGGGGCCAATGGCTGGCAGACATTCTGGCGGGTCACGCTGCCCAACATCAAATGGGGGCTCTTTTACGGTGTCATCCTCTGCAACGCGCGCGCGATGGGCGAATTCGGCGCCGTGTCCGTCGTGAGCGGGCACATCCGCGGCGAAACCAACACCATGCCGCTGCACGTCGAGATCCTCTACAACGAGTTCAACTACGTCGCGGCTTTTGCGGTCGCGTCCCTGCTGGCGGTGCTCGCACTGGTGACGCTGATCCTGAAAGCCGCAGTCGAGTGGCGCGCCCAGCGCGCCGGAGCCTGAGCCATGAGCGTCGAGGCCGACAACATCCGCAAGTCCTTCGGGCCATACACGGCGCTCGACGACGTGACGCTGCACGTCAGGAGCGGCGGCCTGACGGCCTTGCTCGGGCCGTCCGGATCGGGCAAGACGACCCTGCTGCGCATCATCGCCGGACTAGAGTTCGCCGATCCCGGCTCGGGACGGATCCGGTTTCATGGCGAGGACGTGACGGCGACGCCCGCGGGCAAACGCCGGGTCGGGTTCGTGTTCCAGCACTACGCGCTTTTCCGGCACATGACGGTGTTCGAGAACATTGCCTTTGGCCTGCGCGTCCGACGCTGGCGTGATCGCCCCTCCCGGTCCGAGATCCGCGAACGCGTCGCGCGCCTGCTCAAGCTGGTCCAGCTCGAGGACTTCGGCCAGCGCCTGCCGACGCAGCTATCGGGCGGCCAGCGGCAGCGCGTGGCGCTCGCCCGGGCCCTCGCGGTGGAGCCGAAGGTCCTGCTCCTCGACGAGCCATTTGGCGCGCTCGATGCCAAGGTCCGCAAGGAGCTGCGCCGCTGGCTGCGCAAGCTCCACGAGGAAGTGCATCTGACGACGCTGTTCGTGACCCATGATCAGGAGGAGGCCCTCGAGATCGCGGACGAGGTCGTGATCATGAACCAGGCGAGGATTGAGCAGCGCGGCACGCCGCAGGAGGTCTATGACCATCCGGCGTCGCCCTTCGTATACGAGTTTCTCGGCAACGTGAACCGCGTCACCCTGCCATCGCATGGTTTTGGCGCGGCGGACAGTTTCAGCGACCGCGGTTCCCGCGTCGCCTATGTCCGGCCGCACGACGTCGACGTGGTGCCTGCGACCATGGCGGTCGACGCCGAACGGGCCACGATCCGTTCCATTCATTCCGCCGGACCGGTGGCGCGGCTCACCTGCCTGCGGGATAACGACACCCGCGACGTCATCGAGGCGGAGATGCCGCGCCAGCGGCTCAAAGAGCTCGAACTCCGGCCCGGCGATCCGGTCCTATTGCGCATGCGCCGGGCCCGGCGCTTCGCCGAGGATTTCGCCATCTGACCTCTCCCGTTTTAACCCCCCGATAATATGGCAAACATCAAAAATGACATTACCGAGACCATCGGTAACACTCCGCTCGTGCGGCTCAACCGCACCGCCCGCGAACACGGCGCCCTCGCCGACGTCGTGCTAAAACTCGAGTTCTTCAACCCGCTATCGAGCGTCAAGGACCGCATCGGCCTCTCGATGATCGATGACGGCATCAAATCGGGAAAAATCAAGCCGGGCAGCGTGCTGATCGAGGCAACGAGCGGCAACACGGGCATCGCCCTGGCCTTCGTGGGTGCGGCCCGCGGCCTGAAGGTCATCCTCATCATGCCGGAGACGATGAGCATGGAGCGCCGTAAAATTCTCAAGATTCTCGGCGCGCGGGTGGTCCTCACCGAGGGGGCCAAAGGGGTGAAGGGCGCCATGGCGAAGGCGGAGGAACTGCGGGCCCAGATCCCGAACAGCATCATCATGCAGCAGTTCGCCAACCCGGCCAACCCGGAGATCCACCGGAAGACCACGGCCGAGGAAATCTGGCGGGATACCGATGGCAAGGTGGACATCATCGTCTCGGGCATCGGCACCGGCGGCACGATCACGGGCGTGGGCGAGGTGCTCAAGCCGCGCCGTCCGGGCCTCAAGATGGTCGCGGTCGAGCCTGACACGTCGGCGGTTCTCTCCGGCGGACAACCCGGTCCCCACAAGCTGCAGGGTCTCGGCGCCGGCTTCGTTCCGCCCGTGCTCAACACCAAGATCTACGACGAGGTCATCCGCGTGAAAGACACGGAAGCCGGCCCGGTCGCCAAACAGGTCAACCAGCTCGATGGCATCCCGATCGGGATCTCGTCCGGCGCCGCGGTCTGGGCTGCGCTCCAGCTCGCCAAGCGGCCCGAGAACAAGGGCAAGCTGATCGTCGCGATCGTTCCCTCGAGCGCCGAACGCTATCTGTCCACGTGGCTTTTTGCCGACGTGAACACGGAAAGCGATTCCGTCAGCGATCTCATCCCGGCGAAGTCGCCCTGATCGGACAGTTCCCGATTTGTTGAACGGCGGTCCTCCGGGGCCGCCGTTTTTGTTGCCGGGAAAGACGCGTGGCTGTCAGGGCGGGTGCGGTCGCTGGGCGCGCCATCGGAATATTCGCGGACGGCCTGGCGGCGCGCCCCTGCCGGATCCCGGTCGGGAAAATCCCTCAACCCTCAACCTGCATAATCCCGCCTCAGCCTTCGTCCGCGATGTCCGTGGATTGCTGTAGCCGGGGGCGCCAGACCCCGGTTCGTCCGCAGGCCACCGCCGAGGTGGGCGTCGGTTTCCCTACCGACGCAATGAATCGCCGATGAGGACATCGGCGACCACCGCGAATTCGCAGGCCACGCCGCGGATGCCTTTTTGCCGAAAACAAGCCATCGTTCGACCGGGCCCTTCAGACCCGGCTACAACCCAGCCGGGCTCATGCAGTTGAAGGTGGAAGGCGTTGTCTCAACACGTTCGCGAATCGAAGCGCGTTGAGGACAACACGCTCCACCATTTGATTCGCAGCTTCGCAGAGCCAATCGAGTGTTCAATTGCGTGAGTCCACCTCAGACGGGTTCGTTTTTCTCCGCCTCGCGGTGCCAGTGGTAGAAGCAGATGCCGAAGGCCGTCATGGCGACAAAAAATCCGATCAGTTTCATCATGACGCCGGCAAGGAGCTGGTCGTCGGCGGGTGTCATCCAGGTGATGCGTGGCGCGAATTCGTAGGTCGGATAAAGGATGTCCCGGGAGAAGGTCAGATAGGCGAAGACCGGGATCATGCCGATCTCGATGGCGATCAGATAAAGCATGCGCGCGGCATAGGGCAGCGGCGGAAGATCGCGGGACGGACTGAGCAGCGGCCACCAGTAAAACAGCGCGGCTCCGAAAAACATGAAATGCTCGAGGATGTGGATCTGGCGGTTCTGCAGCGCCCAGTCGTAGAGCCACGTGTAGTGCCAGACCGACAGCGTGACGACGAAGATCGACCCGCAGACCAGCGGGCGCGTCAGGATGGTGGCGAGGCGCCGCAACGCGGGATGGGCGACGACCGGGCGGATCATCCAGTCGGGCAACCCGCGCAGGAACAGGATCGCGGCGGGATAGATCATCAACTGGTGCTGCAGCATGTGCGCGCTGAGCAGGAAGCGTTCGCCGAACTGATCCAGCGGGGAGCCCACGGCGAGATAGAAGATGAGCAGCGCTCCATAAAAGCACCGCGCCTGCCGTCTCGGCCAGGGCGTGCCGGGGCCGGCCAGGCGCGACCGGAACGGGCCCGCCAGCAGGGCATACAGCCAGCCCAGAAATATCAGTCCGCCGACCAGGAACGGCTCATTGTGCCAGTGCGCCCAATCTATCATTGCGGAAGGTATGGGGCGGGTTTTCCGAACCCCGCCTTATTTCGTGGGCGTCGCCATGTTCGCGGCGGGGTTTGGAAACCCCGCCCTACACCCGCTGCGATCAAACCAACGCGGCCCGGACGACGTCGAGCGCCGCGGCCGAAAGCGGTTTGCTGGCATCCGCGCCGAACAGATGGAGCAGCGCCCACATCGTGCCCGCCGCCAGGACCAGACCGATGAAGAACAGGATCGTGCAGAACACCTTGTCCCACCGCAGATGCATGAAGTAGAAAATGACGAACATGAACTTCACCGCGGAAAGCGTGGCCAGCATGCTGAAGACGAGCCAGTGCGGCCAGGGCGTGTAGACCAGAATGATCTCAACGCCGGTGATCACGCCCAGAATCATCGCGATCTGAACGTAGATGTGCAGCTTGCTCGGCTCGGCGTGGTGGTCAGCGGTGGTGGCGGGAGCGGACATGGAGGAAGTGAAGAGTGAACTAGAGGGGCGAGTGACGAGGAGCTTTGAGTTACAAGCTGTAAGTCCCAACTGGCGAGCGGAGGTGAGTGAACGGTGAGCGGGAAATTTGAATCAGGGGATGGGCAGAAGTGGCGACCGCAGTTCAGGAGGTGGGAATTGGAGTTTTGAGCTTTAGGTTTTGGCACTCATCACTCGTCACCTGTCACTTCGATCAAATATACTCGATCAGATACACCGCCGTGAAGATCACGATCCAGACGATGTCGACGAAGTGCCAGTAAAGGCCGATGGTCTCGACATCGATGGCGTTGCGCTGGTCGAAGTCCGATTTCCCGGCCGTCTTCGAGAACCAGGCAATCACGCCACAGGCGGCGATTTCGGCCACGAGCGAGAGGGAATGGCTGCTCAGATAGGCGCCGATGCTGGTGCCATCCTCGAGCATCGCGAGGAAGCCCGGAATCAGGCGGATGAACGCGAACCCCGCGGCCGTGCACACGGCGCCGACATGGACGAGGGTCAGGAACAGGTCGCCGCCCGTGCCATGGCTGTGGGCGGGCTTGAACGACCGCACGTACATCAGGCCGAGGAGGAGGACGCCGATGGCAACGTGGGTTCCGTGCGTGCCGGTGAGGGTGTAGAAGGTCGAGCCGAACAGGCTGTTCGAGATCGTCATGTGCTTCGCGCGCACGAACGTGCCGAACTCGAAGACCTGGCCGCCGAGGAAGATGCAGCCGAAGAAGATCGTGCCGAGAAGCATGGTGCGCATGCTCTTGATCTGGCCGCGCTGGATGGCATTTACCGCGAGCGCCATGAGAAGCGACGACATCAGGAGGATGAACGTCGAAAACGACGTCAGCTCGATGTTGAAGACCTTGGTCGGCTCGGCGTTGCCGGCGGGCGGATTGAGGCGATAGACCAGATGCGTCGAGATCAGCGCGCCGAAGAACATGCAGTCCGAGGCGAGAAACGCCCACCACAGGAGCTTCTTGTTCGGGATGCCCGTCGTGGTCGACGGATCATGGTGATGATCAATGGTGCCGGCGGCGGCTTGGCTGCTCATGAAAAAGGGAGGGTGAAGGTGAGAGTGAAAATGGGCGCCGGAACCGGGGTGGGGTGCCCGTCGGTCTCAATGATGGGCGCCGTGGCTGACGGTCTCGTTGCCCTGGGCATCGAGATGGATGTGGTAACCACCGGGTCCCTCGAGCGACCACAGATAGCACGCCGTGAGGAGGATCGCGCCGCCGGCGATGGCGAAGGGGAGATGGTTTGATGTCAGCGTCCAGCGGAGAAACACGACCGGGGCGTGGATCTGGATGAAATTGTAGGCGCCGATGAACAGGCCGATCGCCGCGATGATCGGATACCATGACTGGTCGGGCATGTGGATGCCGCCGTGTTCCTCCTCGGCCTTCATGTGTTCGGCCTGCTCGCCCGCGATTTCATCCTTGTGGTGCTTCTCGTACCACCAGGCATCGCGCGCATGAACCGTCGGGATGGCCTTGAAATTGTACTCCGGCGGAGGCGAGGGAATCGACCATTCCATGGTGCGGCCGTCCCACGGGTCGTTGCCGCATACCTTGCCCTTGAACAAGCTGTAGATCAGGACGACGAAGTAGATGAGGATGCCGAGCCCGAGGATGTAGGAGCCGATCGACGCGACGAAATTGCCCTCGTTCCATCCCATGTTGCCGTCGTAGGTCCAGGTGCGGCGCGGCATGCCGTTCAGCCCGAGGAAGTGCATCGGGAAGAAGGTCGTGTTGAACCCGATGAAGATGGTCCAAAAGGAGACCTTGCCCCAGAACTCGGGGACGAGGCGGCCGAAGAACTTCGGGAACCAGTAATGGATGGCGGCGAGCAGGCCGAAGAGGGAGCCGCCGATGAGGACGTAGTGAAAATGAGCGACGACGAAATAGCTGTCCTGCTGCTGGGCGTCGGCAGGCGCGGCGGCATGCATGATGCCGGAGAAACCGCCGAGCATGAACATCCAGATGAAGCCGAGCGCGAACATCATGGGCACCCGGGTCACGATCCGGCCGCCCCAGAGGGTGCCGATCCAGTTGAAAATCTTCACGCCGGTCGGCACGGCGATGGCCATGGTGGCGAGGGAAAACGCGGCGGTGGCGACATTGCCCATGCCCGTGGTGAACATGTGATGGCTCCACACGCCGAAGCCAATGAAGCCGATGGCCGCGCCGGAGAAGACGACGATCGGGTAGCCGAACAGCGGCTTGCGCGAGAACGTCGGGAGGATCTCGGACACGTAGCCCATCGGCGGGAGGATGAGAATATAGACCTCGGGATGGCCGAACACCCAGAAAAGATGCTGCCAGAGGATCGGAGCGCCGCCGTTGGAGACTTCGAAGAAATTCGTGCCGAAATTACGATCGAGCAGCACCTCCAGCAGCGCGATGGCAATGGCGGGCAGCGCCAGGATGAGGAGGAAACTGGTCACCAGCGCCATCCACGTGAAGACCGGCAGCCGCATCATCGTCAGCCCGGGAGCGCGGAGGTTGATGATCGTGACGATGAAGTTGAGCGAGGCGACGATGGACGAAACGCCCAGCACCTGCAGGCCGATGGCCCAGAGGTCGGTCGAAAGCTGCGGCGTGAAGGCCTTCGACGTGAGCGGGGCGTAGCCGAACCAGCCCATGGCCGGGGCTCCGCCGAAATTCCAGTGGGGATTGAGATGCGAGAGCCAGCCGATGTTCAGCAGGACCGCCCCGGCGACCCAGACCCAGTAGGAGAACGCGTTCAACCGGGGAAAAGCCACGTCGCGCGCACCCACCTGCAGGGGGATGAGCAGGTTGAAAAACGCGGCGTTCAACGGCATCACCGCGAGAAAGATCATCGTGGTGCCGTGCATGGTGAACAGCTCGTTGTAGGTCTCGGCCGTGACAAACCGGTTGTTCGGCACGAGCAACTGGGTGCGGATCAACAACGCCTCGAGGCCGCCGATCAAAAGGAAGAGGATGGCGCCGCCGCCGTACAGCATGCCGATTTTCTTGTGATCGACGGTCGTCAGCCAGCCGACGAGGCCGGACTTGGCCGTCGGACGGGCAAACAGCTCGATCGGGCGAGCGGCTTCGTGTCCCTTGTCGAGGAAATCTGATTTTGCCAGTGCTTCAGCCATGGGAAATTAGGAGTGAATGGGAGAGTGAAGGTGAGGGTGGCCGTGGAATGCGGGAGTGAGGAGGAACGCGAAGGTTGCGGATGATTGCTCGAATCTGGTTTCAGGGCCCGTGCCGTCCGTCTTCACACTCATTTTCACCTTCACTTTGGTTATTTCAGGCTCTGCAAATAGGCCACCAGGGCCGCGATGTCGCTGTCGGTGAGCGTGAATTTGCGCTGGCCCGTCGCGGGATCGATGTATCCGCCGTTGAACATCTTGTTGCCGGGCTTGAAGGCGCTCGGATCGTGGATCCACTGGCTCATGCGGTGCGGTGTGTTTTCGAGCACGCCGGCCGCGATCGTGGAGCGCGCGCCCACATGGGTGAGTTCGGGACCGGTGATGCCGACGCCCTCGTGCCCCCGGATCGTGTGGCAGCTGATGCAGGTTTTCTCGGAGAACAGCTTGCGCCCCGCGGCGATCAGGGCGGTGTCCTCGTCGGACGGAATCGCCTGCTTCTTCCTCCACGCGGCGAGCGGATCGGCGTCGAACTCCGGTGACCCCGACAGGACGCTGCCCGCACCGGTGTTTTCCGTGTAATTGGCGAATTGGGCGTGCGGCTTGTTCTCATCCGCCTGCGCCGTCACGGAGCGGGCCGGCGCCATCTGGTTCTCAACCCATTTCTTAAAGTCGTCCTGCGCCAGGGCGATGACGCGGAAGCGCATGATCGCATGGGAATCGCCGCAATACTCGGCGCACTGGCCGTAGAAATATCCGGGCTTGTCCGCCTTGAACCACAGGAGATTGCCGCGATTCGGGATCATGTCGACCTTGCCGGCCAGTTTTGGAACCCAGAAGCTGTGAATCACGTCGACCGTCCGCAACTGCACCCGGACGGGCACTCCGGCCGGCACGACGAGTTCGTTGCCGGTGGCCAGGGGATTCTCGCCGGCGATACTCTTGACCTTGAGATTCGGATATTCGAATTTGAACCACCACTGGTAGGCCGTGGCCGTCACGTCCATCGCCGCGCCTTTTTCCGCTTCCGGCACGTCATGGGTGTACCAGATGCCTTCGAGCGTTGGGATCGCGATGATCACCAGCAGGAGAACCGAGCCCACGATCAGGCCCATTTCGACCAGCGGATTGCCGTGGCCCTGCGGGGCGTCAAAATGTTCATCCTCGGCAGACCTCGCCTTGAACTTGATCGTCGCATAGGCGAGCGCGCCGCCGACGATCACGAAGATGAAGGCCGTCACGTAAACCGTGACCATGAACAGGTCCCATTGACTCTGGGCCACCGGGCCACCGGTGTGATAGGTGGATTGGGGGCCGTGGAGCGCGAAAACCTCGGTGAAACTGCAGCCGGAGGCGAGGGCGAGGAAGGCGAGGCCCATCAGGGCGACGGCCGGACGCGGAAAGCTGCGTGAGGCGGAGCGAAATCGGGTCATGAGTGGCGTGGCGATGGCTGCGGGCGGCCCAATCCGGGCCAAGGCGTCAGGGTTGGAAAAATGCGCGGCATTTCAATCGCAAAAAACGTACCGACCCCAACTTGCGAAATGAATGCAAGATGGCGAACATGACCTATTAGACGATCAACACTGATCCCCCAGCACGAGGAATTTCGGCGAACGGGAATTGCGCCTCATGGGAAGGTGTGTCACCGTGTCATCCCTATGAAATCGAACGGACTTATCCTCGCGGGATTGAGCTGCCTGGCGATCCTTGCCGGTTGCTCCAGGAGTGAACCCGCTGCCGCAGCCCCCTCGGCGGCCTCTGACGCCTCCGCCGTCGTCTCCGTCGACCTGACGGCCGGCGACAACATGAAGTATAATCTCTCCACCATCGAGGCCAAGCCGGGGCAGGAAATACATCTCACCCTGACCAACATCGGCACGATGCCGAAGGCGGCCATGGCGCATAATTTCACCCTTTTGAAAATGGGCACCGACCCGAAGGCCTATGTTGACGCCGCCGTGTCCGCGGCCGCCACGGATTACATGCCGCCCTCGATGGCCGACAAGGTCATCGCCCACACGAAGCTTCTCGGACCGAAGCAATCGGACGACATCACCTTCAAGGCGCCGACGGAA
>DASYDZ010000034.1:0-9609 GCA_036499305.1 Candidatus Didemnitutus sp. | reverse complement strand
GGCAAAGCGAAGGGTGCAGCGCATGTCCCGGGTTGGGTTTCCAACCTCAGAAAAGATTTGAATAAATACTTCACACCGAAGGCCGCGAAGAAGTAATGGGCGAAGCCCAACGGAAAGCATGGTGATCGTCCCTGCAGCGGCAGGGCGATTCACTGCCGGCATCCGTTCCCGGCTAACATCGAGAAAATGCGGTGGGCGTGAGGAGAAGGGGCTCAAGGGTTCATCAATCAGTTTGGCTGGGAAACGTTCGAATGAAAGAAGGGTGAAAAGTTAGAAGAGGCAGTTGCGAAGCTGCGCGCGATGAGGGCAAAGTACGGTCCTAAAGAATGAACCAGCAGACGCCGAACCAACAGCCCGAGCCAACGCGCTCCGCGCGTGGCTCATCGCTGACGTTGATCAAAGGAAATAGTGGCTATTGTCAGCAGACGCAGGCATCGTGGCGTTGTTGCCAGCAGCCATGGGCCCTAAGAAAATCGTCAAGGTTGGTCTCGCCATCTGCCTCATCATCGCCGTGGTCGGAGTCGCGATCGCGTTCCTCATTTCCAGGTAACCCGACGCTTGCCGCGCGTCGGGGCACCTGAAAAAAGATTTTCGATGCGAGACCTCTTTCCGCGAAACAGAAAAGAGCCTGACCAGGCGCCGGAGCCACTGTCCGTTACGCCTCGTGCTGACGCACGCCGCGCGCCAAGCAGGGTCGTGGCTCATCTTGAACGTTGATCTAGGCGAAGAAACCCCGCATCTATGCCGAGCAAGAAAATCGATTTTGATGTAGTTCGAGAGATGGCTCTCGCGCTACCCCATGTTGAACAGGGCACGATTCGTGGAGCTCCATCACTTAAGGTGCGTGGGAAGCTTTTATGCTGTCCAGCGCTTCACAGTTCGGCTGAGCCCGATACGCTAGCGATTCGAATTGATCATGCCGAGCGCGCGAAGCTTATGGAAGCGAATCCAAGCGTATACTATGTTACGGATCACTACCTGGACTATGCGACAGTCCTCGTTCGACTGTCGCGAATCGACCGAAACTCTTTGAGGAATTTACTCGGCATCGCTTGGAAGTTCGTGACCGGATCCAAGACACCTCGAAACCGAGCCACAAAACCTGGTCGAAATGGAAAAAATGCCTAACCCGTCGCCAGCACCAACGGCCACAAGTGGCCGTGGCTCGGCTTAAACGTTGATCAAGCAACATCGGACTCATCTCCGCCAATGATCAAAATCCGACCTGAAACAGGAACCGACACGCTGGTCGTGGAGGCCTCCGGCAAGCTCACCGCCAAAGACTACGAAGACATTTTTATCCCGAAGCTGGATCAGCTCATTCAGCAGCACAAAAAAATCAGAATCGTCATTTATTTTACGGACTCATTCGACGGCGTGGAACTCGGGGCAATGTGGGAGGATGCCAAGTTTGGTTTGAAGCATAAGGACGACGTCGAGCGCATGGCAATCGTCGGAGGACCCCAATGGATGGCATGGATGACAAAAGTCGGTTCACACTTTATGCCCGGTAAGTTTAAAGTTTTTGTCGCGACGGCACTACAAGAAGCCATTTCTTGGGCAACCCAAGAGGCCTAATCTGGCGCTGGCGCCAACGACCACAGCTGTCACGTCACCGTCTTCGCGCAGCACTGGCCGGGAGCGACGATGGTGACGGAAATGAGCACGCGCCTGGACCCATGGCGCCAATTGACCTGATCAATTATTTGTCCGGCCGGGCGCGCGAACACAGGGAGTCGGCGATGATCCAGGCGACGGCGGCCAGCAGGAAGTTCAGGAAGGTCTCCGACCATTGATTCTGCGGGGAGCCGGCCCACTTCGGCGCCGGGTGTGCAAAATGGCTCGGCAGCCAGACCAGCAAGCCAAAGAGCATGATCATGACCGCCTCGAGCGTGGCGGCCAGGCGGGGCAGGACGCCAAGGATCAATCCGGCCCCGGCGGCGGCATGGCACGCCCCCGTCACGTAAACCAGCGGCATCCGCGCCGGGAGCCACGTCGGCACGAACGGCAGCGAGTACCCCGCGTAGGCGAAATGCGCGAGGCCGTAAACCAGGCAGGCGGCGCCGAAGAGAACGCGTCCCACCCGCAGCGCACGGTCGCCCGTTAGCGCCGTGGTGGCAGCCGGATGATCGAGGCGCCGGTGCAGCGCGTAAAGTGTCCACACGCCCACCAGAAGGGTCACCGCTTCGCTGGCACCATACCAGGAGCCAACGCTGAGCGGAGCGTGGACGATGGGTGGGGTGTCCGCCACCGCCCAGCCGATGGCGACCACGGCGATGGTGACGGCGCTTGCCCCAACGGTTGGCGTGAAGAACAGGCCGGCGCATGCCGCCGCGAGGATAACCCCCAGACCGTAGTTCCAGTCCCTCGGCCAGGCCAGCGGATCCGCGAGCGGCGCGAAATTGCCGTAGACGAAACTGAGGCTGGCAAGGCCGGCCAACGAGATCGCCAACACGGCTTCGCTGAGTCGGATTTTACGCATGGGGGAACGTCCGCTAATAGCGCGAATATCGGCAAATGAACAATCACCAAAGCAAGACAACTCATCCACCGAGTGCCGCTGCGCCCAGGTGGCAACACGGTTGCCTTTCGTCCAAAGCCCATGATTGCATTCCGGCGTGATGCAAAGCACGCCCGACAAGTGGCCGGAGCCAATGGCGAGGCGGCGCCCCGTCGAAGCTCGTCTCGGATGTTTGCGGTCAAGGCGGCGCGCTTCGTTCCGCTTTTCCCTTGGGTTTGCCCAAGAATGACGTCGATCCAAGCCAGCTACCGCTACACTGAAGCGGTTGCATTACGTGCAAATCAGGCAATCACGCGGGCCTTGTTCCCATGGTACCGTTTTCTTCCCGCCATTGGCGCAATCATGACTCTTGGTCTCGCCTTCGAGTGGTTCTTTAAACACGTGGCACCATGGGATGGCATCAACCCGCTTCTCATGGGACCATTTTTCTGTCTGCTTCCGTTCTACACGAAACGACACCTCCGCCGGCAGTTTCGCGGCAACCCCAATGCCAATCTGGAGGTGACCTGGGATATCAGTGCGGAGCGGCTGATCAACAGCACCAGGGGCTCGCACTCGGCATTCGAGTGGTCAAAACTGGTCCGCATCAGCGAGGCAAGAGACGGCTTTCTCCTCTTTCCGCAGGCGAGGCTCGCGTTTTGGATACCGAAAGCGGCGTTCCTCTCCGACGAGGAGGTCGAAGAATTCCGACGCCTGGTGAGGGACAACCGACTTGCCCGATGACGGCGAGCAACGCGCGGGAAGCGGCGCCAGGCGCCGTTCGCGGAGGCATTGGACAAGCGCCGGAAATTCCGCATGCTGCCGGCAACACTTCGGGCAAATCGATGAGCATGAATACCACGCAAGGCTTCGTGCTTGTGCCTCTCGCGCGGGAGAAGAGCGGGCACATCACGGTCGAAGCGCAACTGGCTGGGCGTGCCGCCCGTTTCATCGTGGATACGGGAGCAGGGGGAACCATCGTCGATGTGTCCGCGGCCGACGCGTTCCAGTTGAAGTTGCGGTCGCACCACAAGGAGGGCGGTGGCGTCGGCTCCGGCCCGCTGGAGGTGAACTTGGTCGCCCGGCATGATCTGCGTCTGGCCGGCGTCGATCTCTCCGGGACGAAGCTGTTGGCGATGGACCTGTCCCATGTAAACGCGAGGCTGGCGAAAGCCGGGGTTGAGCCGGTCGTGGGGGTCGTGGGCGCGGATTTTCTGTGGCGGCACCGTGCCGTCATCGACTACGACAAGGGTCAGATGCTTTTTTCCGAATAGTTTATTCGCGGTGGATCCGATATCCCGGAGCTTGCTCCGGCTTGGATTGTTGGAGGAGCGGCTATCTGCCGTGATCGAACCGGAAATCGCGGGGTAAACCCGCTCCTACAGCTAAAGAGGGACTCGGTTGCATGAGCCGTCTTGATCAAATGCCTCGGGGTTTGCCCGGAGGATCTTTACTCCCTCGGTCGGGCCGACTCCTCCCTGCACTGCGAGGCGATTGACGTCACCCGCTTGGATGCTTATGGAAGCCTCATCATCCGGAGAGCCGAGGACCGCGGCCACCCACTCAGAATAATAATGAGCCATATTCTTCGACCCGCCTCTGCAGGGATATCGTCACCGTCCACGCGTGTCGGTGGGCCGCGTTGCCGGCCTCAAAGATCGACGACTCCGCGTGCGGCAAGTTTGCCTGGATTATCGATCCCAAGGGAAACCAGGTCGACTTGTGGCTACTCCCCGGCCGGCCTGTGACTTGCGCCTGCGCAGATTACGGAAACGCCGGGTCAAGCTGACCGGCCCCGGCGTCATGACAAATCTCCTGCGATTTCCCGGCTCGGTAAAACTCGACCCGACGGTTGACCGCTGGATGAAGGACCGGGCGGGCGATTTGGGGACGATTGCGCAGCGTTGGTTTGAGGTCATGCGCGGCTGTGGTGACGAAGTCCGGGAGTTGCTGCACGATGGCCATCCCACGGCGTGCGTGGGTGATGCCGGCTTTGCCTACGTCAATGCCTTCAACGCTCACGTGAATGTCGGATTCTTTCGGGGTGCCGAGATCGCGGATCCTGCGAGCCTGTTGGAGGGCACGGGCAAATTCATGCGGCACGTGAAGATCACTCCCGGGCAAAGCGTCGATGCCGCGGCGCTGAAAAAACTCATCGAGTCTGCGTTTGTCGACATGAAGCGGCGGGTGCAGAGGGAGTCGATCGAGGCCGGTTCCTTGGTTTCGCGGAATGACAATAGAGCCTGACCGGACGGCAAAAGCCGCCGATACTGTCGGCGCTGGCGGCATCGTCTTACCGCCTTCGCGAGCGAAGGCCCTACAATGTGACGAGGTAGGTTGGATGAGTGCCAATGGTGTTTTCATTCGCGGTGGGTCCGATATCCCGGAGCTTGCTCCGGCTTGGATTGTTGGAGGAGCGGCTATCTGCCGCGATCGAACCGGAAATCGCAGGGTAAACCCCGCTCCTACAGCTAAAGAGGGACTCGGTTGCATGAGCCGTCTTGATCAAATGACCCGGAGATTGCTTCGGGGATATTTGCTGTCACCGGGAGAACGGAGACCCGCGACCACTTCGCAACGTCGCCGGCCTCGGGGGTTTTCGCGCCTTATTGCGGTCAAGTCACTTATCGATGCGCGAGGGACCGAGGATGGGATCCTGGCCTGAGGTTGCGGATACGTTACTTTCGCCCCAGGTGGCGAAAATTGGGATGGACTCGGGAAGGGCGGCCGGCGACGCTGTTAAACCCCAGTCGTTCGAGCTTAACTTGACTCGGACGATTTCTTCGTCACCCGCAACTTCCTCTCTCATGCGCACCGTGCGACTCTGCGCGATTATCGCGCTCGGCATGGCTCTTGGCTACGCGTTCAAGGACGCCGTGGCTGGGAAACTCATCTCCGACGGAACGGCGACGGCCATCGTACAGGTCTTGAAGTAATGACCGGACGGGGCCTTGGCGGGATATGGAAATCCCGCCCTCCAACCAGATCGCGGCACCGGTCACCGGGCCTGCGGACCCGGCTACAACCGGAGAGCGAATCGATGATTAATGGGAGGGGCGGCATCGCCAGCCGTGAAGCTGTCGAAAGTGCCAAGTGCCACCGGGATTGACGGGACATGGAAATCCCGCCCTGCAGTGACGCCTTTGCTCGGGGTCAGGCCTCGGCCTCGACGGCCTGCGCGCCAAGCCGGCGGGCGCGTTCCTTGATGCGGCGCACAATATCATCCGTGGACAGGCCGTACGCGGCGCGCAGAACTTCCACATTGCTGCCGTGCTCGATGAATTTGTCGGGCCAGCCGATGCGTTCGACGGGTGTAAGACAGTCGGCTTCCTGCAGTGCCTCGATGATCGCGCTTCCAAAACCACCGGTGGCCACGTGGTCCTCAATCGTGACGATAAGCGGCACGCCAGCGGCCTGGCTGAGGAGCAGGTGGCGGTCCAGCGGTTTCACGAAGCGCGCGTTCACGACCCCGACGGAAATGCCCTCCTCGGCCGCCAGACGGTCGGCGACCTTGAGCGCTTCGGCCACCATCGGACCCAGCGCCCAGATGATGATGTTCGATCCTTCGCGGAGGACCTCGGCCTGACCGATTGGCATGAGGGCCGGCTCCGGCTTGATCTTCCGCCCGGTCGCGGCGCCGCGCGGATAGCGGATGAAGCCGGGACCATTCAGGTGCAGGCTGGTGTGCAGCATGTCGACGAGTTCGTCCTCGTCCTTGGGCTGCATGATGACCGCGTTGGGCACGCAGCGGAGATAGGCGATGTCGAACACGCCGTGATGCGTCGGGCCATCGTTCGGGGATAGTCCCGCGCGATCCAGGCAGAACGTCACCGGCAGGTTTTGCAGGCACACGTCGTGGATGACCTGGTCGTAGGCACGCTGCAGGAACGTCGAATAGATCGCGCAAACCGGGCGAAAATCCTTTGTGGCCATGCCGGCGGCAAAAAGAACGGCATGCTCTTCCGCGATGCCGACGTCGAAAAACTGCCGCGGCACCTCCCGGGCCAGGATGGACAGGCCGGTTCCGCTCGGCATCGCGCCGGTGATCCCGAGCACCTTCGGATTGGCGCGCGCAAAACGGGTGAGGGCGTTTCCGAAGACATCCTGGTAGGTCGGCGGCGAACCGGGCGCAGCCTGGATGCTTTCGCCGGTGACCGGATCGAATGGGCTCGCGCCGTGAAATTTTTCCGGGTGCTGGCGCGCGGCTTCCAGGCCGAGTCCCTTCTTGGTCAGCACGTGGACCAGCACGGGCACGTCGCAATGCTTGGCGAACTCCAGGTTCTTGGCCAGCGCGTCGAGGTTGTGCCCGTCGACCGGCCCGAGATAGCGCAGGCCGAACTTCTCGAACAGGGATGACTCGACGAAGAAGTCCTTCGTCTCGCGCTTCCACTTGTTGTAGACGCGGTTCATCTCGACGCCCGTCGGGAAGCTCTTGAAAAACGCCTCGATGTCGTGGTGCAGCTTGTTGTACGTGGCGCTCGTGCTGATGCGGTTGAGATAGTTCGCGATCGCACCGACGTTCTTGGCGATCGACCATTCGTTGTCATTCAGGATGACAATCAGGCGCTTGGTGGAGGAGACGACATTGTTGAGCGCCTCGAGCGTCACGCCGCAGGTGAACGCAGCGTCGCCGCAGATGGCGACGACGTGCTCCTCGGAGCCGCGCAGGTCGCGCGCCGTGGCCATGCCGAGCGCGGCGGAGAGGGCGGTGCCGGCGTGGCCGGCGCCGAAGGCATCATGATCGCTTTCCCGGCGGTACAGGAATCCGGATGCGCCATCGCTCTTGCGCAGCTTGGCAAAAAACGGGCCGCCACGGCCCGTGAGCAGCTTGTGGACGTAGCCCTGGTGCGCCACGTCAAAGACGAACTGGTCCGTCGGGGAATCGAAGATCCGGTGCAGCGCGATCGTGAGCTCGACGACGCCGAGATTGGGACCAACGTGGCCGCCGTTGCGCGCCGTGACCGCGATGATTTCGTCGCGGATTTCCTGCGCCAGCGCAGGAAGCTGACCGGCCGGCAGCGCCTTCAGGTCGGCGGGCCCATGGATGGTTTCGAGCAGGCGGGGGGGAGAGGTCGACACGGTGGGATCAGCGGGCCGGGGCGAGATTTTCCGCGGAAGCGCTGCCGTCCTTCTCCTTCTTGAGTTTCTCGATCTTGAGCTCCGCCTCCTTCAACCGCGCTTCGCACACCCGCAGGAGCTTCGTGCCCTCCTCGTATTGGCCGAGCAATTCCGCGAGGGGGACCTCGCCCTGTTCCATCGCGTCGACGATGGTCTCGAGCTTGGTCAGGGCCGATTCAAAGGAGAGCTTGGAAGGCGAGTCTGATTCCACGCTTCAACAGTGCTTCAGGAGGGCGCGATTTCAACCCTCTTTCGAGCGGGTCCGGAGCCGCAGTTTGTGATTGGCGGGCAAACAAATCCGTATGAAGTGCCCTCATGACATGGCTGCCCCTGCTTGTCGTGGTCCTGGTCGCACTGCGTCTGGCGGCGCAACTTCTCCTGGAGGCCTTGAATCGCGCCGAGACCGCGCGGCATGCGGGGCAGTTGCCGGCCGCGCTGACGGGCGTGATGGACGAACCGACCTTCCGCCGGTCGGCCGAATACACGCAAGCCAAGGCACGACTGGCCGCCGTCGAGCACGTTTACGACGCGCTGGTCCTCCTGGTTGTGCTCTTCAGCGGCCTCCTGCCGGCCTTGTGGACGCGATTCGATGTCCGGGCGCCCGGCACCGCCTGGATCGGCGCCCTTTTCCTGGTGGCGATGAGCGTGCTGCTCAGTCTGCCCGGCCTGCCGCTCGACTGGTGGGGCCAATTCCGTCTGGAGGCACGCTTCGGTTTCAACCGGAGCACGTTTGGGCTTTGGATCGCCGACAAGATCAAGGGCGGCCTCCTCGCGCTGGTGATCGGCTTTCCCCTGGCGTGGGCGCTGCTGGCGGTCGTGCACTGGGCCGGCGCCACGTGGTGGCTGTGGGGCTTCGGTCTGTTTTTTGGGTTTCAACTGCTGATGATCGTGCTTTATCCGAAGCTGATCCTGCCGCTGTTCAACCGGCTGACGGCCCTGCCGGAAGGGGAATTGCGCATCGGCCTGCTGGCGCTGGCGGAACGCACGGGCTTCCGGGCGCGGACGATCGAGGTGATGGACGGCAGCAAGCGTTCCTCGCATTCAAACGCGTTCTTCACGGGGTTTGGACGTTTTCGCCGGATCGTGCTTTTCGACACGCTCATGGCGCAACTGGCCCCGGTCGAGCTCGAGGCCGTTTTGGCGCACGAGATCGGCCATTACAAACGCTGGCACATTCCGAAGTCGCTCGCGATTGCCGCCGCGCTCCAGTTGGGAGGTTTTGCGGTCGTCGCCTGGCTCATGCGCGCACCGTGGTTCAACGAGGCGTTCGGTCTTCCGCCCGGCGCGCTTGCTCCCACGGTCATGCTTTTCATGCTGCTCAGCGGCCTCGTGACCTTTTGGTTCGCCCCGGTCGGAAACTGGTTTTCGCGACGCAACGAATACGAGGCGGACGCCTTTGCGCGGGAAGCGCTGCAGGCGGCGGAACCGATGATCGGGGCTTTGCGCAAGCTCGCGCAGAAGAATCTTTCCAACCTGACGCCGCATCCCTGGTTCAGCGGATTTTATTATTCGCATCCGACGATCGTGGAGCGTGAGCGGGCGTTGGTGCGCCGCTAGGGCGGAATAAATTCATCGGTTGCCGCAAAAGGGCACAAAATAATTCCCGGTCAGGGGAATGCCGGGTCGACAAGGTTGTTCCCGATTGAGGCGGCATTCATGGTATGACCCCGCTTGATGTGGAGCCTGCACCGTCCGCCTCGCCATCGTCGTTGGCGGACTACGACGACCACCCATGCCGCGGAACTTTGGGGCCAATTATGGCGGCTTATGGAGGCGGTGTTTGTTCCGCAGAACGCAGCTCCGCCGGGCGCCGTAAAATCACGTCTTGTCGCGGGCGACCTCTGTCGTTGGTACGATTCCGTGTCTTCCGCCCGGCGCGCCTTCCGCTTTCTGCCTCACGCGCTGGGAACGGTCATTTTTCTCGCCGTTCCGGTGCGGGCGACGGATTCGGCGGAGGCGGATCGCGCGATCACGATCGCCACGTACAACGT
>DASYDZ010000033.1:0-52360 GCA_036499305.1 Candidatus Didemnitutus sp. | reverse complement strand
AGCGAGCGTGGGCGCCGTTCATCCCGACGCCGCCGGGTCCGAACGGCGCGGGAAAACGCAATGGCAGGCGGGCGACCTCGCCCGCCTCGGGCAAAAATTGACCGCGGAAGACACGGCCGGACTTATGATCCCGTTCAATCCATCTGGAACTCAGGTCTTCAGGGGAAGACCATCCGAGGCATTCGATCTCCGGCGATCGCACCTGAGTTCCTGATTTCCCGATTTGATCGATTGTCGGAAACGGGCGACGACGCCCGGCATTTCGCCTTCTCAGTCCGCCCGCAGCGCCTCGATCGGATCGAGCTTCGCCGCGCGCGCGGCCGGCAGCCAGCAGGCGAGCAGCGCGGCGACTCCGACCGCGGCGCAAGCCAGCGCGAGCGGTCCGACCGCCAGACCCTCGGCGCCATAGACGACGGCCTTGAGGGCAAAGGACAGCGCGACGCTGCCCACCAGACCAAGGGCGAGTCCAATCAGCACCCACCGGCCCCCCTGCACGAGCACCAGCTTGAGAATATCACCCTTCAACGCGCCGATCGCCACCCGCACGCCGATCTCCCGCGTCCGCTGGAGCACATGGTAGGAAAGCGTCCCGTAAAGCCCCACGGCGACGAGACCGAGGGCCGCGGCCATGAAAAAATCCACCAACTCGGCCACGGAACGCTGGCTTTGCGTGGATTCGTCCACCACCTGCCGCATGGTGCGCAAATCGCGCACCGCCAGCTCCGGGTCGATGGCCGCCACCTCACGCGCCAGTGCGGGCGCCATCTGCGCCAGCGGCAGCGCCGTGCGAATCACGACGTAAACGCGCGAACCCCAGTGACCCTCGGGGGTGGTGAACATTTCCGCCTGCATTTCCTCGGCCGCGCCCCATTGCTTGACGTTCTCGACGACGCCCACCACCCGCACCACGTACCAGGGCTTGCCGGGATTGTTGCCGCGCATGATCTCGCCGATCGGGTCCTTGTTCGGCCAGGCCCGGTCGACCATCTTCTGGTTCACGACCACGCCGTGAATCTCGCCCTCGCGATCCTCCGCGCGGAGATTGCGGCCCTTCAGCAGCCTGATCCCCATCGCCTTGAAATAGTCCTCGGTCACCGACGACCGCTCGACCTGGAGGCGCACCTGCGTGGGATCGTATTTCTCGTCGTTGACGAGCGCGTTCGTGTTGCTCCCACCTTCAAGCGGGAGCTTGGACGTGAGGCCCACGCTTGTGACTCCCGGAAGACCCTTCACGCGGTCAACCAGCTCGGTCCAGAACCGGACCTGGGGGGCATCGCCGGTGTAACGCGGACCGTTGAGCGAGATGGCGCCCTCGATCACGTTGTCGGTGGTGAGAATCCGGTTCTCGTCGAGCAGCCGGAAATAGGCGCGGGAAAAGAGCATCGCGCAGTTCGCGAGAATGAAGGCCACGGCGACCTGGGTGACGATCAGGTTGCGGAGCATCCGATGGCGGGCCGGCGAGCCAACCGCGCCGCGCGCATCGGCGCGCATCACGGTCGCGAGGGATGTCCGCATCGCCGCCAGCGCCGGCGGCAATCCCGCGAGGAACGCCGTCAACGCCGTCGCCAGCACGCCGAAGCCGAGCGCGAGCGGACTCAGGGCGATCGCCGCCTTTCGCGCGGCCGTGACCGGTGAGAGATCGCGCAGAATCTCGACGCCCAGGCAGGCAAGGGCTATGCCGATGAGCGCCCCGATGATCGCCAGAACAAAACTCTCGGTCAGCGCGAGGGTCATCAAATCGCTGGCCGAGGCCCCGAGCGCCACGCGGACGCCGAACTCACCCTGGCGGCGTGCGCTGCGGGCAAGCAGCATGCTGGCGACGTTCCCGCAGGCCACCAGCAGGACCAGGCCGACGGCCCCAAAGAGAAGCCAGATCTGGCCGCGCAGGTCGCGGGTCATCTGTTCGTGGAGCGAGCGGACCAGAAATTTCTTCCCCGTGTTTGAATCCGGATACATCCTGGCGAGACGCTCGCCGATCCCCTTGATCTCGGCGTCCGCCTGGCCGACGGTCGCACCGTTCTTCAGGCGCGCGATGCCCAGCAGATAGTGGCTGTCGCGCTTCTTCTGCTCGTCCGAATCGAACGACCGCGGCACCCAGAGCTGGCAGTCAACGGTCGTGAGCCACGGGCTGACGAATTCGAAATTGGCCGGCATCACGCCGACCACCGTGACGTCCTGGCCGTTGAGGCGCAGCTTTCGGCCCACCGCGCCGGGATCGCCGCCAAAGAGCTGCCGCCACAGCGCATGACCCAGGATCACCACCGGCGGCGCCTTCGGCACGTCGTCCGCCGCCTCAAACAATCGGCCGTACATCGGCTGCACTCCGAACGCGCGCAGCACGTCGCAGGTTCCGCTGATGCCCATGACCGATTGACTGTGCTCCAAGCCGACGTTGCACGTGTCGGGCTGGTACACTCCGAAGTCGGAAAAGCTCGATGATTCCTTCTTCAGGTCGAGGAAATCGGCGGGTGACAGCGGCCAGCCATTGCCGGACCAGACGTGAACGAGCTGGTCGGATTTGGGGTAGGAAAATGGCGAGATGACCAGCGCCTGGAGCACGCTAAAGATCGCTGTCGTCGAGCCGATGCCGACCGCCAGGGTGAGGATCGCGACCAAGGATAACGCCCAGGAGCGGGTGAGCGCGCGCAGGGAAAGACGCAGATTGGAGAGCATGGGTGCTGTCCGGAAAACCCTCCGTCGCCGCCAAAGTTACAGAAAATCCGGCCGCACAAGGGTGAGGTGGATTCCGGTTGTCGCGTTCGTCGTGTCGGTTAGAAGCAACATCACTCCCATGGCCGACGAACTGGATCCCCCTCCCAAGACCTACGGTTTCAAACCGCGCGAATTCAAGCGGGACAACGCTCCGGTGTCCGAAGCGGGCCGCATGCCCACGGCCGCCGAACTCGCCAAGGTCGCCTCCGCGGGCCGGATCGTCGCCCCGGTGCCCGTGCGCGGCCCCAAGGCCGACGATCCCAACGACGTATTCGCCACGCTCCAGGTCAATCGGTCCGCCGAGATTCAGACCGACCCGATCGAAATGGAGAAACGCGAGCGCTACCGCTATCGCCGGAAGCGGGATTTCTGGCTGATCCTTGCGCCGATGGAACTGGCCCTCGGCACCGTGGCGTTTCTCGCCCGACACAACGCCATGGTGGTGATCGGCGCGTTCGCCGGAATGGTGCTGGTCGGAGTCGGATTGGCCTGGATCATGTGGCAGGTGATGGACCGGTATTGATCCGCCATCGGATCCTCATCGACGGTGCGGGGCGGCATCGCCGAATGCCGCCAAGCGGCGCGCCCAGCGGTCGCGCCCTGCCCGGGCGAACCCGGGCGGGATGGGGAAATCCCGCCCGACCATGCGCCGGTCATTGAATCCCCGGCGCCTTCTGCGCCAGCAGGCGCTTCACTTCCGACGCGAGCTTCGCGCCGCGCGCATTCGTCGAGACAATCATGCCGGACTTGTCCAGGAGGAACATCGCGGGAATCGCGCGGATGCCGAAGCGCTGGCCCAGCGGATTTTTCCAGTAGGTGCCGTCGTAATACTGCGGCCAGGTCATGCCGTGCTCCTGCGTAAAAGCGAGGACCTCCCCGGCCGTTTTCTGCCGCTTGGCCCGGTGGGCCGGATCGGGCGCCTGGTCAAACGTGACGCCCACGATCTCAAAACCCTGCGCGTGCAATTGATTGTAGGCGGCGACGACATTCGGAATCTCCTCCCGGCACGGACCGCACCAGGTCGCCCAGAAATCGACCAGCACCACTTTTCCCCTCAGTTGCGCGACGTCGACATCCCGCCCGTCCGCCGCCTTGAATTTCAGCTCGAGCGGCGCCTTGAGCGCCTCGGCCAGCCCCATCTTGTCGTGCGCCAGTTCGCGCACTTTGTCGTTCGGGCTGTCGACAAAAAGCTTCCAGTCCTGCACCGCACCCTGGAGATCGATCGACTCCGAAAGGTACAGGAAGTTGTTCACGAGATTGCCGTCGGCGCCCGCTGCGGGATTGCGGGCCACGGCATCCACCACGCGGCGACGCAGCGAGACCAGGTCGACGGGCTTGCCCTGGTCCTGCGCGGTGAACGCGGCCTCGAGATCGTCCTGCAACCGCATGCGCTCGCGCATGGTGTCGATCGCACCCGGCGCCGAACGCAACTCGGCGAGCATGGATTCGGCGTTGGTGTTCTTCGGATCGAGTGCGAGTGACTTCGCGTAGTCGCGGATCGCCGCCGGACCGTCACCGGCCTTCACCTCGGCCTCGCCGAGCGAATCGTAGACATTGGCCGACGCGGGGAACAGTTCGACGTTCCAGCCGAGCACCGCCAGCGCCTCGGGCAGCTTGCCCGACTGGAGATAATGATATCCGAGGGTGTTCATCTGGCCCTCGTTGGGGAAAAACCGGCCGAAGTGATCCGCCTTCCATTCCGCGAAGCGCCCCTGCGCCGCGACAAGGCCATGGTGGTCGATCGCGTCCGCCAGCGCATCCGCGAGGGCACCGTCCTTGATCGCGACGAGTTCCACGTCGAAATGCAGCGTCGCGTTCGCCGGGATCGAACCCATGGCTCGGGCGCCGTACCCCAGCGCCGGAGGAACCACAAAGGTCGCATGGTCTCCGATGTGCAGAAGCCCGAATCCCTCATCCCATCCCTTGATCACCTGGTGCTGCCCGAGAGTGAAGGCGAACGGCTCGTCCCGGGTGCGATCGAACTCCGTGCCGTCCGGAAGCGTGCCCACGTAATTGGCCAGCACCACCTGGCCATCCTTCGGCTGCGGGCCCGTACCGTGGACCGTGACCTGATATTTCAGGCCGGATGGCGTGGTGATAAAATCATCTACTGCCGCGGCGATCTGCGCCGCAGCCGCGGCGAAAAGGACTCCGACAAACCAGGAGGAAAAGCGCATTCCGCCAGGTTGGAGCAAATCCAGGCGCTTGGCCAACGTGGATTGCGCCCCGTTCCCGCGGCGCGGGGATTCCCCGCCGAAATGGAAACCAACGAGGCATGCGGGGGACGCCAACGCTGGCCGTTCCACCGAGATCACGGCGCCTTCCGTGTCATCGCGGATCAACCCCGCGTCCTGCCTTGCGCCGATGCGCCGGCGCCTTGCATCCCGCCGGCAATGCCGCTGGGATGCAGCGACCCCATGAGTCTTCTCGTTTTCATCCTCATTTACGCGCTGATAGTTTTCGTGGCGCTCTTCGTGGCGATCCAGTGGCTGAAGGCCCAGCGCCGGCCCAAACTACCGTTCAAGCCCGAGCGGGCCAGGCTCCTGCGCGGGCCCGGCGAGTCGCTACAGCAGCGGATCCAGGTGATGGACGAGAATCAGATCTTTCTCCTGCTCGCGCTGATCTTCGTGCCGATCCTGATCGGGCTGAGCCTGCTGGCCCTGATGCAGTCGGAAAACTTTGCGACGCCCGGCGCCCGGATGGGCCTCGCCTTGGGCGCGGCGCTCCTGCTGGGATTGTCCGGCGCCTGGTATCTGGCGAAGGAGGCGATCCGGCGCGGCAACCACCATCTCGGCTGGTTCGGTGAACGCATGACGGCGGAGGAAATCGAGCCGCTGCGCGAGCACGGCTGGCGGATCTTTCACGATGTGCCGGGTGAACGGGGCGGCTTCGAGTTCAACATCGACCACGTGCTGGTCGGGCCCGGCGGCGTGTTTTCCATCGAGACCAAGATGCGACGCAAGGGCCACGCGCGGCCGGGCCGCAAGGAGCATGAGGTTTCCTATGACGGCCAGGTCCTGAGCTGGCCGTGGGGCGAGGACAGCTACGGCCTCGCCCAGGCTGCGCGCAACGCGGACTGGCTGCGCGACTGGCTTTCGGTCGTCACGGGCGAGCGGCTTGAAGTGACGCCGATTCTCGCCTTTCCCTGCTGGTATGTGACGCCCCCGAATGCCCGCCACGCCGTGAGCGTGGTCAGCCTCAGCTACCTCGCCGGCTTCGTGACCGTGCGCCCGGACGTGCTCAATCCGGCGCAGATCGACCTGTTTTCCCGGCAGTTCGACCAGCGCTGTCGGGACGTGGAGTACTGAAAGGCTGCGTGAATCGTCGCCGTTGAAAGTGGAAGGTGGATGGTTGAAAGAACAAACCGCCCGATCGCCGTCGACGCCGGCGCGGATGTGACGGATCCGCGCCCATTCACTGCACCACGCTTCATGAACCCGGACGGCGGCGCTGCCCCATGAAAGCCGGACAACTGCTGTTCCCCGTTCTCCTGGCTCTTCCGGCCATGGCGGCCTGGCAACTTTTCGGCCGGGAAGGGCTGGCGGTCGCCGGCGCGGGTTGCGCAATTCTCTCCGTGCTCGCCCTTGTCTTGTACGCGCTCGACAAGCGTCGCGCCCGCACCCAAGGGCCGCGTGAGCCTGAGTCCAGCCTGCACCTGGTCGAGCTGCTCGGCGGCTGGCCCGGCGCGTTTTTCGCACAGCAGTGGTTTCGCCACAAGACGATCAAGCGCTCATACCAACTGACCTATTGGACCATAGTCGCGCTCCACCAACTCGTGTCCGCCGACGCCCTGCTGGGCTGGCCGGTGAGCCGCACCGCCATTCGGATGGTCCGCGATCTGGCGCACTGACGGCGCGGTCGCGCTACGAGGACGAGTCGCAGTCGCGGCAGGCGCACGGTGCCTGGTCCGCCGCCTCGAGCTGGATGGTGGCGTGACCGATGCCGAAACGCTCGCGCAATCCGTCATCGATCGTACGTAACAGGGTGTTGTCGAGTGCGCCGTTGGCGCAGACAACGTGAACGGTCAGCGCCACGTCGCTGGTCCCGAGGGCCCACACATGAATGTGATGGACGTCGGACACGGACGGAAGGCCGGCGAGAAATCCGCGGATGGCGCCCAGGTCGATTCCCTGCGGCACCGCATCCATGGCCAGATTGAAGGAATCGCGGAGCAATCCCCACGTTCCGGCCACGATGGTCGCGACGAGCAGCAGGCTGACGACGGGATCGAGCCACATCCAGCCGGTGAACAGAATCACGACGCCCGCCACCACCACGCCGGCGGAAATCACGGCGTCGGCGGCCATGTGCAGGAACGCCCCGCGGACGTTCAGGTCGCCCTTGCGTCCCGCCATGAACATCAGCGCGGTCGACGTGTTCACCAGGATGCCCGCGGCCGAAACCCAGATCATGGTCCTCGCCTCGAGGCCCGCCGGGTGCCGCAGCCGCGCGATCGCCTCCCACGCGATCACGCCCACGCTCACGAGAAGAAAGATCGCGTTGGCCAGCGCCGCCATGATGGACGAGCGCCGCCGGCCATACGTGTGGCGCGCCGTGGCGGGACGCCGGCTCCAGGCGACCGCACCCCAGGCCAGCAGGAGGCCAAATACATCGCCAAGGTTGTGGCCCGCATCCGCCACCAGCGACAGTGAGTGGGAAAAAAGTCCATAGACGACCTCCAGCACAACAAAGCCGCTGTTCAACACGACCCCGACGGCGAAGGCCCGGCCGAACGTGGCGGGCGCATGCCCGTGACCATGCCCGATGCCGTGGTGGTGATCGGGGTCGTCGCGACAGTCGCGCGGGCGACCACGTTCAAGGTCTCCCGCGAGATCACCACCGTCGTGATCGTGCTCGTGACTCATGCCCGCAGGTTGGTGCGAATATTCGCGCCCGGCAAGAATCGCCCGCGAAAAACCACCCTCCTATTGCGGAAACGCCGATTTGATTCCCTGTAAGCTCACGCCCAACACTGTGCGCGCGATGCCGTCGAGCGCCGCCTCGTCGCCCTGCAGGTGAATCGTCTGGTGCGTGTGCGCCGCCGCCTCGCCGGGCTGAAGAGCGAGCGCGGGCGAGGAGCTTTCGAGCTCGAAGAAATGGCCGAGCTGCTTCGCCCCGGGCGCGGGCGGGCCGTCGTTGTAGCAGTTGACGATGTCGCCGCCAAAGGGGTTTTTCTGGATCTCCCACATCGAATTCACGTAGTCGGTCGCGCCGGCGGGCCGGCTGTACGACACCAGGGTGAGCGTGTGCGAATCGGCGTCGTAACTTCCCACCACCGGCGACGCGCGGCGCGGGGAAAAACCGATCTTGCTCCGGTAATGGCTGTCGCCCCGGAAAAAAACGGTGCCGTCGCGGACTATCAGGCGCTCGGGCGGAATGGCGCCGAAATACGCCGTGTTGACCGCCGGGCCCAGCTCGGATTCGGGCCCGCGCCGGAAGGGCGCGACGATCGTGGCCGCGGGCGAGGCGTTGTACATCCCGAGGATCCAGATGGAAAGCAGGCCGGTGTCCTTTCGCCAGGGTTGGGTGCCGGTGTTGCGGATCGTGTTCACCGATTCGTAGGCGACCGCGGCCACACCCTTCGGCAGCGAGGTTACCGCGTGCTCGCGCAGCGCCTCCGCGGGATCGAGCAGGCGCACCTCGCGCGTCAGCTCGAGCTTCAGCCGCGTGCCCGAATAATTGGTGAGCTCGATCGCGTGCCGGAACTCGATCCGGTCGGTCTCGCGGCGGATGACCCGGTAGGATTCCGTGTCGACCGCCGCCGGCGTGTACCAGTGGGCCAGATCGAACGGCACGCCCGGCGCGAAGAAAACCGAGAACTGCCCGCCCTCGGGTCCGAGCCAGAAACGGTCCTCCCCGCCGAGTGCGTTCATGTGCGGCTGCGGCTTGTCGGTGGCGATCAGGTCGCGATTGATCCAGCCGAAGCTCACGCCGCCGTCGCCGTGCGCCGAACTCGTCATGACGCGCCCCTGCCACGCCGGCACGACCGCAACGTGCGCGCCGCCGGCCGGGTCCGATAACACGACGACCGGGACATGTTTCTGAAGAAAGTCGACGTCCTGGCCGAATTCGGCGGCGGACCCGACGGACGCGGTCAAGGCCATGACCGCAGCGATCGCGAGAGGGGAATGCACAAGCGCAGGGGTTGAACCGGCAGCCTACGATTTGTGCGCCCTTGGGCAAGCGTGTCTGTTGCAGCGGAGATCTGGACCCATTTTGGATCCTCGCCCAGGGCTTTTGTCTCCACTGGTAGCAAGAAAAGTGAGGCAAAAAAAAGCGGCTCCGAGGAGCCGCTGGTCGAAAATGAGCGCAACGCTATGTCGTCGAATATACCGGCATCTGGACGGTATTAGTTTCAACCACGATTCGGCCTAGTTCCCGAATCTCTGCACTTTCGATTTCATTGAACGCTTCTAAGCGCTCCAGACTTGTGTCGCTGGCAACAAGCTCATCGCATGATTTGAGTAGCTCGTTCAGAGGGTCATGTGTCATAGGATCTTTCTCTTCGACGATGCTTCAAGGTGAAGGCGAACCGGCGAAAGGTCAGACTGGGTTTTGCAGACAGGGCAGGTCAACTTGTTATCGGGTGGGAACGGTAGCCGTCCGTGTTGTATCGGCACGTTCGGCACGAAATTAAGCTGGAGTTTCAGCAGGTTTTTACACGAAGGGCACTGCCACTGCAGTTCTTGCATAGGCTGATTGGCCGGAGGCGGTGCGCCTTGGAATCGTAAAATCTGGGAAGTCGGCGTCTCGTAAACTTTGTAGATGTTCGTTTCGAAGGACATCTGCAGCACGATGTGGTAGCGCAAAATCGCGTCCGCCAGCTCCGGCACATCCTCATAATTTGTAACGCGAATGCCCATTTTCTGCAAATCTTCGATCTTGATTGATCGATTGTGGGACAACCACTCGGAATGGGCACCCAAACGTTCCGCGACTTCTTTTGCTCTCTCTTCTCGTTCCTGCTCGGTTACGTTTCGACCGTCAGACTGATGGGTTTCCCAATGCTTGAATTTGTATTGCTGGAGCCACGAAGCAGCTAGCCTCTTCCCGAATTTTAGCGCGTTCCGCGCTGCTTCGATTTCGCCGGGCGAGATTGCTTGGAGGATTGGGATGTATGCTCGGTTCAAATAGGAGTTTTTATCGGTCTCCTCTTTGATCCGATTCAACCCTTCGATAAACGCCTCGGCCGAAAAAAGCTTACCATCTCGCTGAACCTGAGCGTCGATAGGTCCGAGAGATGATAGCGGTCCCATGAGAATATCATCGCCGGAGGTCACCATAATTGTGCCCGCACTTTTCGCTACTCCTGGTATGATGAAATTTACCTCGTTTCTCCCCTTACGCAGCAGTCTGACGATATCCTCGGTGGTCTCTCCAGAACCACCTGGAGTCTCAAGAATGACGTCTAATGCCGTTCCTTTCAGCGTTTCGAGCTGATCGTAAATCGGCAGCAAATCAGTCTGGTCGATCGCGGCTTGAGGGCCTTTGGAAATCGCGGAAGCGATCACCAAGACCTCCCGCTTTCGGATCTTCTGGATTCGCAGAAGTTGCTTTTTGCGCTCGTCGGAGAGGGCAGCGAAATTTCCTTTGAGCGTTTCGAGGTACTGAGTATATATCACGTTTTACTGGCCCGTGTAAAACATTTGGGGGTGCGTCCTTATCCTGAAGAGGTCACTGACCCAGCACAAGGCTTTCTCAAACCCGGTGCAATTCAGGGCGATCGGCTGATTTTGTTCTCAAACCAGTCCGACTACGCGTAACTCGTTGCAGTTCGTGATCATTCGAGCTGATTCGGCCTGATTTGATTCTTTCCCAAGCTCCGCTGCATCCCCCAAGCGGCGATGGCGCCCGATCGTAGTTCCCGGGAACCGTCAGTTCGATTCGTCCTCGTGCCGGGCCGGCAAATCCGTGTAATCGCGCTTGCGCCACCCCGCGCTGCCGATGCCCGCCCCGAACGATTCCGTGCCCTGGTGGCGGTCGCTGTCCCGCGACCAATGGATGATTTTCGCGGTGGCGGCCCTTGCCTGGCTGTTCGACTGCCTCGATCTCCAGTTCTTCAACCTGGCCCGCGACGCCGCCGTCAACGACCTCGTCGGCAATCACGCCCGCGCCACGGTGCTCGGGCCCTACACCACCTCCCTGCTGCTGGTCGGCTGGTCGGCCGGCGGGCTCGTGCTCGGGGCGCTCGGCGACCGCCACGGTCGCGCCCGTGTGCTCGCCCTGTGCGTGATGCTCTATTCGATCGGAACCGGACTCGGGGCCTTCGCGCACAGTTTTTTCGCCTTCGGCGCGTACCGGCTTTTCACCGGCTTTGGCGTCGGCGGCGTCTTCGGCCTGTCCGTCGCGCTGGTGACGGACGCCGTGGCCGATCACGCGCGCGCACCGGCGCTCGGCCTCCTACAGGCCCTCTCGACCTGGGGCAACATCCTCGCCGGAATCGTCGGGATGGGCATCGGTGCGTGGGCGTCCCATCCGGGACTCCCGTTCGGGCTCAAGGCGTGGCAGGCGGTCTCCCTCGTCGGCGCGCTGCCGGCTTTGCTGTGCGGCTTCATCATTGCGCGGGTGCCGGAGCCCGAAAAGTGGCGCCGCGCCCGCGCGGAAGGCGCGGCCCGCGGAGTGCGCTTCGGCTCGTACGCCGCCCTGCTCGGGCATCCCCGCTGGGCCCGCCACGCGTGGTTCGGTCTCGCGGTGTGCTGCGCGGGGGTCGTCGGCGTCTGGGGCGTCGGAAATTTCTATCCCGAAATCGTCGGCGACGTGGTCCGGCAGCATCTGGCCGCCCGCCGGCTCAGTCCCGGCGAACTCGCGAGTGCGGTGTCGTTCTGGCGATCAGTCGGCCTGTTCCTCCAAAACATCGGCGGCTTCGCGGGCATGATGACGCTCGCCTGGCTGGCCCAGGTGCGCGGGCGCCGGTTTGCGTGCGCGTGCGCGCTCGTGGCCTCGTTCGCCGCCACCATGCTGGTCTTCCGGTCGCTCCGTGAGTTCTCGCAGATTTTCTGGATGCTGCCGCTGATGGGCTTCGGCCAGCTCGGCGTCCTGGCGGTGTTCGCCGTCTACCTGCCGGAACTTTTTCCACTCAGCCTGCGCGGCACCGGGGTCAGCTTCTGCTACAATTTCGGCCGGCTCGTGGCGGCGACGGCGCCGTTCACGTTGAGCCGGCTGACCGCGGCGCTCGGCAGCAACCTGGAGGGTTTCCGCACGGCCGGTCAGTGGATCAGCCTGGTTCTCCTTCTCGGGCTGGCCGCCCTGCCGTTCCTGCCCGAGACAAAGGGGCAGCCGCTGCCGCAGGACTGACGAGCTCCGCCCTGAGAGGGAGGATTGTCTGAGAAATATTCGGTGGCAGGGACTGAAGGTCTTACCGAAATCCGGGGGTTCATCTTGCGGACGAATTCCGGCCCCTCCCGGGCCATAACAATGTGCGATCACCCGGGATCTTTGCCCTTCCCCTGTTCGCGCGTCGGCGACAAAATGCGGGCATGCGCGGGTCCCTCCTTTTCCTCGGCTGCTTTGCGTTCCTGAGCCTGGCTCGGGCGGAGGAATCGAAGGCGGCCAGGGACGAGTCGATCCCGACGATCAGCCTGCCGAACTACGAGGTCCGCGATCGAGGACCGGCGGATCCGCCTCTCCTTCCGAAGTCCGAGATCGTCCCGGCCGATTTCTCGGCCCGGACCGCACCGCTCTTCGCCCAGTTTCCCGGCCATGCGGTCTATGAAGGCGTATCCCAGGGCACGGCGAGCGTGGGTGTGATGGTCGATCGCGAGGGGAAGGCGACGGATTTCCTGATGCTCCGGTACACGAAGGACTATTTCGGGGATTCGCTGATGCGCGGCGCGCGGCGCCAACTCTTCACCCCCCGCCTCGTGCAGGGCGTCGCCGTTCCCGGCCGGTTCAACTTCACCTACATGTTCCGGCCGGCCACATTTTACGTCCAGAAGAACGGCCTGGAGGCCATGGAGGAGCGCCATGAGGAAGTCTCGGGCGGCCCGAAGTTCATTTACCAACCGCATGACGAAAAGGAAATCGACGGCGGGCATTTGCAGCCGGTCCGCCTGCCGATTCCGCGGATTCCCGCCGGTTACCCGGTGAGCCCGGGCAGTCCGCTCCGGGTCGTGGTGACGTTCTATGTTGACGAAAAAGGGCGTGCGCGACTCCCCAACATTGAGTCGGCGCCTTCCGCCGCGCTGATCAGCGAAGCCGTCGCGGCGGTGTTGCAATGGGAATTCAAGCCGCCGACAATCAAGGGCAAGGGCGTCCTGGTCTATACCGCCCGCACCCTGACCTTTAACAACGACAGGCACTGATTGCGCCGCTCCGGGCCATCGTTCGTCGCAGCCGCACGACCTCTTCGACCCGACGTACTGTGAGTACGGATTCCCGACCGGTGCGATCCTCCCGGGTGACACCTTGTCGCCGGCTCGGTGAACGGGATTCTTTAGCCGGAGCGATGCAATAGCGGCTGGTTTTGCTCCGGGATCGACAGGTCCTTTGGTGGTCGCCGATTTCCACAGCGGCGACAGAGGCGTCGGCATGGAAACCGACGCCCACTCACTGCATCGTTCCGGTTTAGGGCTTTCCCGTCGACCGGTCTGCCGTTCCGGCGACCGGCAACCGCACGGTGAAGCGGGCGCCACCACCGGGGGTGGCGTCGGCCGCCACCGTGCCGCCATGCGCCTCGACAATGGCTCGCACCAGGCTGAGCCCGAGGCCCAGGCCGCGTTGCGAGCGGCTGGTGTCGCTCCGATAGAGTCGGCGAAAAACCGCATCGCGCTCCGCGGCCGGGATGCCGGACCCGTTGTCGGAAACGGACAGCACGGCCGACGGGCCATCAGCGCGGGCCGCCAGCAAAACGCGTCCGCCCGCCGGCGTGTATTTCAGCGCGTTGTCGAGCAGGTTGTTGACGACCTGGCCGAGCCGGACCGGATCGGCGTCGAGCATGACGGGAGCCGGAAGTTCCAGGGCCACCGCAATGCCGTTTTCCTGCGCGACCTCGCTGTACAGGTCCGCGGAGCGCTCCACCAGCGCGCGGAGGTCCAGGCGCTCGCGTTGGAGCTTCAACGCCCCGCCCTCCGCGGCAGAGATGTCGAGCAAGACCTCCAGCAGATGGAGGAGGCGGTCCGATTCGTTGACGCAGGCGGCCAGCGCCGCGCGTGCCTCGGCCGGGTCGCCGGAGTCCTGCATCGCCAGCTCGGCGGTGCCGCGCAGGCGGGTCAGCGGCGTGCGCAGGTCGTGGGCGAGATTGTCAAGCGTGTCGCGCAGCACCCGCACGTGCGTGGCGTTGCGGTCGAGCAGCGTGTTGAACTGGCGCACCAGCGTCGCCAGTTCGCCGGCGGCGAAGGAGCCCGTGACGCGGGCCGAGCGGTCGTCCTGGTCGAGAATGCGGGTCGCGGTCTGGGACAGCATCCGGATGGGCCGGGTGGCGCGCCACGCCAGGAGCGTGCCGACGCCAATGGAAAGCAGCAGGGCGCCGGCGCCCACGAGACCAAATGCCCGGCGAAGCGGCGCCAGCAGCACGGCCCGGCTGTCGGTCAGGCGGCCGACCTGCACGATCCAGCCATCCGGCAGCGTGCCCGAGGCGACGGTGTAGTCGCGCAACGCATCCTGCGGCACGCGCACGACACTCAGCTTGCGCTCCGCCACCATGCCGGCCTCCGGAAATGGCACGCGCTGGACCTGGGTCTCGATCCAGTCGGGCGGAGCGGCGACGAACACCGCGCCATTGGCCGGGCTGATGAGGCGCACGAAAAGCGAGCGCGCCTCGGGCGACTGGTCATTATGCACGCGCGCGCTCAACGCCTGCACCCCGCCCTCGCCGTACGCGTCCGCCAGCTCCGTAACGCGGTGCTCCACCGCGACCTGCTCGCGCTTTTCCAGCCGATCGGCCAGAAGCCAGTACAACGCGCCGAACAGCAGGGCTGAGGCCAGCGCGAAGACGAGGGCGTACTGCACCGCCAGGCGCAGGGCAAGGGACGCGCGCAACCGGTCAAGCATGGGGACGGAAAATGTACCCGACGCCGCGCACGGTCTCGAGCCGCACATGCTCCGGATCGATCTTGGCCCGCAGGCGCGAGACCACCACGTCGACCACGTTGGTCTGCGGGTCGAAGCTGTAGTCCCAGACATGTTCGAGGATCATGGTCTTGCTGACCGGCCGGCCGGCGTGGCGCAGCAGAAAGGCGAGGAGCGAGAATTCGCGCGGCTGCAGCATGACCGCCTCGCCGCCCCGGGTGACCTCGCGCGACACGAGATCGAGCGTCACGTCGCCCGCGGCGAGCCGGGTGGACTCCGGCACCTGCGACGCCCGCCGGATCAGAGCCTGGACGCGCGCCAGCAGCTCCGAAAACGCGAAGGGCTTGGTCATGTAATCGTCGCCCCCGCTCTGCAGGCCGCGGATCCGATCATCGACCGAACTCTTGGCGCTGAGGAACAGGACCGGCACCGGACGCCGCGCGCCGCGCAGGCGCCGCACCAAGCTGAGGCCGTCGAGGTGAGGCAGCATGACGTCGACAATCGCCGCGTCGTAATCGGTGCTCTGCGCCAGCGCGAGTCCCGTGTCCCCGTCGGCCGCGTGGTCGGTCGCAAAACCGGCCTGTTTCAGCCCGCGGACCACAAAGGAGGCGATCCGGGCGTCATCTTCGACGACGAGCACGCGCATGGTTGGTCCAGTGTGGGGCGCAGGGCGGTTTTGGAAAGCGTCAAACAAGGACCCCGGCGGCCGCACCCGGTTGAAACCGGGCCGCGATCCGCCGGGGCCGTTGCACGCACACCCAAATTGGAATCAGGAAGCGGCCTTGTCGGACCCGGTCTCGTCGACGACCACGAAGATCGTGGAGCCGTGCGACCAGAGCTTGATCAGGGTCTTCTTGTTTTCGGCCTTGGCGCTGAGATCGATCGCCTCCTGCGCGGAGTTAACGGGCTGGCGGTTGATCTCGATGATCACGTCGCCGGCGCTGAGCCCGGCCCGTGCCGAGGCGGAATCAGGGGCGACCTCGGTGATGACCGCACCGTGGACCTGCGCGGGGAGATTCATCTCGCGCCGGCTCTCCGGGGTGAGGTCGTCGACCGCGACGCCGTTCAGCACGCCCTGGTCGTCCGTGGCCGGAGCAACCTCGGACGCCTGGCCGCCGAGACGGGGCGGGCGGGTGCCTGTGGTCGCGGCGAGCTGCTCGGACTTCCCGTCGCGCAGCACGTCGAGATTGACCTTGGTGCCGGGCGCGTAACCGCTGACGTCAAAGGTCAGCTTGTTGGAATCGGTGACGCTGGCGCCGTTGACGCCGGTGATGACGTCGCCTTCCTTGAGGCCGGCGCGGGAAGCAGGGCTGTTGGGTTCGACCTGGGCGATCAGGGCGCCCTGGCGGCTCTTGAGCCCGAAGGAATCGGCGAGCGCGGGGGTGATGTCCTGCACGCTCACGCCCAGGTAGCCGCGGACGACCTTGCCGTTCTTGACGAGGCTGGTCGCGACGCTCTTGACGAGGTCGGCCGGCACGGCGAGGCCCACGCCCTGTGAACCGCCGCTGCGGCTGAGGATCGCGGTGTTGAGGCCGATCAGGCGTCCGTCGACGTCCACGAGCGCGCCGCCGGAATTGCCGGGGTTGATCGCAGCGTCGGTCTGGATGAAGTCTTCATAGCCGCGCACATCGCTGAGGATGCCCACCCGGCGACCCAGGGCGCTGACGATGCCGCTGGTGACGGTCTCGCCGATGCCGAAGGGATTGCCGATGGCCAGCACGCGGTCGCCGACCTCGATCTTGGTCGTGTCCGCAAAGGTCACGGCCGGAAGGTCCCTGGCCTCGACGCGCACGACGGCGACGTCGGTCAGCGGATCGCGACCCACGACCTTGGCGGTGAGCTCACGCCCATCCGCCAGCGTCACCGTGACGTGGTCGGCATTGGCGACGACATGGTTGTTGGTCGCGATGTAGCCGTCGGAGCTGATGATGACACCCGAACCCAAACCGGTCTCGGGCTCCGTGCGCATATGCGGCGTGCGGCCGCCGAAAAACTGGCGGAAAAATGGATTATCGAGATCGATGCCCTGGTCGCTGAGCGAGACATCGCGGGCCTTGGTCTGCACCGTGATCTTCACGACACTCGGCGCGACCCGTTTCACCACCCCGGCGAAGCTGGCCTGCTCGAGCTGGCCGCGATTCACGGGCTGGGTATCCTGTTTGAGGGAAAGGGCGGGGTTTGCGTCCGCCGCGCCGTAGACGGCCGCGAGCAACGCCACCGCGCCCAGGAAGCCACCGGACCACATGGCCGAACGGCGGACTACTGGTTTGGAGAGAAACGCATTCATGGTGACGACAGTGTGCCACACCCACCTTTCCCCACTGTGTCCCGAACATTACAAGTTCGTAATAGTTCGGCCGGCCCTTCCGCCCTCTCCATCATCGTTCACTCCCGGCCTCTTGTTTCTCCCTAAACCTCAGACCCTGCACCTTAAACCTTACACCTACTTCAAATGCTCCCAAAGGAACGTGTAGCTCAGGGCGAGCCGTTTCGCGAGCTGCCCGTTCGTCACGCTGCCGTGGTGGCCGCCCTCGGTGTTCTCGGCATATTCCACCGGGTAGCCGAGCGCCTCCATCTTCGCGGCCATCTTGCGCGCGTGACCGGGATGCACGCGGTCGTCGTGGGTCGTGGTATAGAAGAGGATCGGCGGCAGTTTCCGGCCCGCGACAACGTTCTGGTACGGGGAATATTTCCGCAGGAACTCCCATTGCTCCGGAACATCCGGGTTGCCGTACTCGGCCATCCAGCTCGCGCCCGCGAGGAGGTGGCTGTAACGCTTCATGTCGATGAGAGGATTGCCGCAGACGACCGCGCCGTAGAGTTCGGGATGCCGGACCATCGTGGCGGACACGAGCAGGCCGCCGTTGCTGCGGCCCTCGATGCCGAGGTGCGCCGGCGAAGTGATCCGGCGGGTCGCGAGATCCGCCGCGACGGCCTCGAAGTCCTCGATCGTCTTGAGGTGTCCGGCCTTCAGGACCGAGGTATGCCACTCGGGGCCGAACTCGCCGCCGCCGCGGATGTTCGCCAGCACGAAGGCCCCTCCCCGCTCGAGCCAGAGCTTGCCGTAGGCGCCATGCAGATCCTCGTAGGAGCCGGAGTATGAAGGCACGAGCGAGTTCTCGAAGCCGCCGTAGGAAAACATCCAGATCGGGGCCGTGCCGTCGTGCGGCATGCCGCGCGGCTGCACCAGGAAGTATGGGATGCGGGTGCCGTCGGACGAGGTGGCAGAAAGCTGCAGAACCTCGAAACGGGATCCGTCGAAGACCGGTGCCTGCGCCTTCACCAACTCCGGCTCGGTCTCGGTCGCGCCGACATAATATAATGAGGGAGGCGTCAGGAACGACTCGTACTGCACCCACGCGTCGCCGGTTTCGTCGTCCGTCGAAACGAGGCCAAGAGCGCCGTTGTCGGGAAATGCAATCGGCGTGCGCGCCCAGCCCAGCCGTGTCGGCACGAACCGGAAGAGCCGCCCGCGGACGTTGTCGAGCGCATGCACGTAGACGCTGTGGTCCGTGACCCTGATCCCGCTGACGACGAACGGGCCGGACGGAGCGACCAGCAATTCGCTGGACCCCGCTTCGCCACGCAGGAGGGACGGATCGACCAGAACCACCGAACCCGCGGCGTAGGAATGGCCGGCGAGCGTCCAGGGCGACTTGAGATCGATCACCAGCTTGCCCTGGATGCCGCCCGAAATTCGCGCCGTCGCCGGCATGTTCAAGGGGACCAGTTTGCCACCAAGATATTGAAAATTCCTTTGCTCCCAGAAGGTCACGCCTTCGCTGACCAGCACGATCGGCTCCGTCTCGAGGTGAATCACGAAGGCGCCGACACTGACGGAAGTCGGTTGGCCGGCATAAAGCATCTGCGCCGCCGACAACGGCGTACCCCGGTGCCAGATCTTCACCTGGGCGGGGTAACCCGATGACGTGAGCGTGCCGGGGCCGAAGTCGGTGCCGATGAAAATCGTGTCGGCATCAAGCCAGTCGACGCGCGACTTGGCCGGCGGCGCCGCGAATCCGCCCGGCACGAATGATTTGGTCTCCGTGTCGAACTCGCGCACCTCGATCGTGTCGCCGCCGGCGACGGACAATTGCACCAGGCAGCGGCGATGATCGCCCTTTCGCCACGTCGCGCCGCCGAAGGCCCAGGCCTTGCCCTCGGCCTTGGATAGCGCATCGACGTCGAGAACGGTCTCCCAAACCGGGGATTCCGCGCGAAAGCCCGCCAGCGACACGCGACGCCACACCCCGCGCGGATGCGCCTCGTCGCGCCAGAAATTGTAGAGCTGGTCGCCGTGCTGGTCGACCTCGGGAATGCGCGACTTCGAATCGAGCACCGCCAGGGCGTCGCGGTAGAGACCCGCGTACATCGGCTGCGCCATCAGGCGCTTGTCGGCGGCTTCATCATGCGTGCGCACCCATTCGAGCGCCTTCGCCCCGTTGATGTCCTCGAGCCACAGATAGGGATCGTCATCCCCGGCCGGCAATGCCGCCCTGGCTCCCGCCGTCCCGCCCAGGACCAGCGCCACCGTTGCGCCCCGGGCAACCATGCCGCGAAGGAATTGCATACCCCGCACCGTAGTCCCGTTGCCCGGGACCGGCAATTGTGAACCTTCCTCCGGCATCGGGCCGGGATGAACGGTCGGAAGACCGCCCCGGAGGCCCGGGACCGGTTACAATCGGGCGGAGGTCCTCGCGGCGATTGACGACGAAGCCGTGCCGGCGCACGATCCGGATCACGGGCCGCCATCGCAATCCAACCGAGGAACGGCCATGCCCACCAGCCCAAGCAACCAGACCGCGGATCCGACCCAAAGCCTGCTGACGTTCAGCCTTTCGGATCTCGAGCAGTACACGCGCGAAAAGAAGTACGCGACCAATGCGAGCCGCGACTTCCACCTGTTTTTCGTCGGCCGCGACGACGTGCACGACATCCTCAAGCACGTGCTCTCCCGCGTCCGCGTTTCGCTTTACCTGAACATGTTCGGCTATGACGACGACGAACTGAACGACATCATCTTTCAGAAGGTGCTCGACCCGACGGTCACGACGCTGATCACCCTCGATGCGAGCCAGAGCAATGGCGTGCACGAAAAACAACTGCTCGATCTCGACCGGCAGCATGACCTTTCGGCGTTCAACACGCATTTCGTCGTTGGGGAGAGCGCCACCCGCCAGATCAGCCACACCAAGGGATTTGTCGCCGACGGCAAGGTGGCGGCAGAAGGTTCGACCAATTGGTCGGTCAGCGGCGAAGGCACATTCATCGTCACGAAAGCGGGCCAGGACGCCGCCATCGCCAAGGCGGCCCTCGCGGCCGCTCCCGGGGGCGCGGGCTACAAGGCGCAGAACAACACCCAAAGCATCATCACCGATCCCGACACGATTTCCCGGTTCACGGCGGAACTCATCGCGGAGCATCTTTCGGCCCAGGAAAAAGCCACGGCCAAAGTCACACTGAAGTGAGCGGGCACCCGCGACGGACGAGAGACGGAACCATTTGCCCTTTGCGCCCGGCCGGGGAATGGCAATAGTGGTGCGCTCGTCCGCGCAACCCCCGCATCAGGATTCCCCATGAAAGCCCTCCGTCTCGTCCTTGCTTCCGCGGCCGTTGCCGTCGGCGCCGCTCAGCTCGCCGCCCGCACCAGCCCGCACGAAACGATCAGTCTTTCGACTGACAACAACCGCGTCACGGTCGTCTATGGCCGGCCCTACACCAAGGATCCGAAGACCGGTGCCCCGCGCAAGATCTGGGGTGCGCTCGTGCCCGCCGGTCAGGTTTGGCGCACCGGCGCCGATGAGGCCACGCTGCTGATCACGCAGCACCCCATTTCGTTGGGCGGAACCAGCATCCCCGCGGGCAGCTACACGCTTTTCACCCTGCCCGCGGCGGACGGATCGGCCAAGCTGATCGTGAGCCGGCTGGTCGGACAATGGGGCACCCAGTACGATCCCAGCCAGGATTTCGCGCGCATCGATCTGAAGAAGGACTCGCTGGCCGCCCCGGTCGACCAGTTCACCATGTCGCTGGCCAAGAATCCCGCCGGCGGAGGCGTCTTGTCCCTCGCGTGGGAAAACACGCAATATTCGGTGCCGTTCACGGTCCAGAAATGACCGCTCGTGGTCGTTGACGCGACTTCCGGCCGGTTTGAATCAGCATCGCTCCATCCGGCGGGAATAGCTCCCTTGTCCGGCGTCTCCACTCTTTCCCCATGACAACCCCATTGCTCCGCTCCTGCTTTGTTCTCGCCGGGCTGGTCACCGCGACCGGCTTGTGGGCCCAGGCCCCGAAACTCGAAATTCCCGCTCCCAGCCCCGCTGGCGTCGTCAAGCAGCGCGTCGGAGTCACCGACATCGAAATCGACTACTCGCGACCCAGCGCGCGCGGGCGCAAGGTTTTCGGCGGCCTCGTCCCTTTTGACGAGGTGTGGCGCACCGGCGCGAACAACGCGACGAAGCTGATTCTCAGCACTCCGGCCAAGTTCAACGGCACCGAAGTACCCGCCGGCAAATACGAACTGTTCACCATTCCCGGACGGACGGAGTGGACCTTCATCATCCACAAGGACATGTCCGAATGGGGCGCGTACACCTACGACCCCAAGAACGACGTCGCCCGCGTGACCGCCAAGCCCGAGGCGCTGGCGCAATCGGTCGAATCATTCGCCATTGGCATCAACGACCTGCGTGACGAATCCGCGACGCTCAATCTGATGTGGGAAAACACCCGCGTGCCCTTGAAGATCACGGTCGATGTCGTCAGCCTCGTCGTGCCGCAGATCGAGGCCGCCATGGCTTCCGCCGACGCCAAGAAATTCTACGTCCCGGCCGCCATGTTCTATCTCGAGCACGGCATCGAGCTGCCGAAGGCCCTCGGCTGGATGGATGCCGCCATCGCCGCTGATCCGAATGCGTTCTATTTCGTCTACCGCAAGGCCCTCATCCAGGAGAAAATGGGCGACAAGGCCGGCGCCATTGCCACCGCCAGGGCTTCGATCGAAGGCGCCAAGAAGGCCGGCGGCGCGGTCCGCGACGAATACATCCGGCTGAACGAAGCCCTCATCGAACGCCTGCAGTGAGCCTGGCGCCGCTCGTCCGGAACGCCCTGGCGGCGTCCAGCCTGCTCTGGCTGGCCGGGTCCGCCGCCGCGGAATCGCCAGCCGCGCTGCGGGATGAACTGCGCCGTTTCGGTGAGACCGGCGGCGTGCTTTACCTGGCCGCCCACCCGGACGACGAGAACACGGAGCTCATCACCTACCTGTCCCGCGGCCGGGGCATGCGCACAGCCTACCTGTCGCTGACGCGCGGCGACGGCGGGCAGAACGAGCTCGGGCGCGACTTCGATGCCAGCCTCGGGGTCCTGCGCACGCAGGAGCTGCTCGCGGCGCGCCGGCTCGACGGCGGGCGCCAGTTCTTCACGCGGGCGATCGACTTCGGTTTCTCGAAATCCCCGGAGGAAACACTGCGCATCTGGGACCACCAGGCCGTGCTCGGCGATGTCGTCCGCGTCATCCGCGAGTTCCGGCCGGACGTGATCATCACGCGTTTTCCCATTCCGCCCGGCAGCGGCGGCCACGGGCATCACACGGCCTCGGCCATCCTCGCCGTGGAGGCATTCCGGATCGCCGGCGACCCGAAGGCGTTCCCCGAGCAGATCGTGGAAGGCCTCGCCTCCTGGACGCCGAAGCGAATCCTCTGGAATGCCTTCAATTTCGGCGGCGGCCCATTGCCACTGTCGGGTCCCGTGTTCCAGGTCGATATTGCCGGCAGCGATCCGGTCACGGGCGAGTCCTTCGGCTCCATCGCCGCACGCAGCCGAGCCATGCACAAGACGCAGGGCCTGGGCGGTTTCACGAGCCGGGTCGGCGGCGGTCCCAACGTGCAGAATTTCCTGCTGCTCGGCGGTGAACCGGCCGCACACGATTTTTTTGACGGCGTCGACACAAGCTGGAACCGGGTGGCCGGAGGCGCCGAAATCGGATCGCTCGCGGCCGCCGCGCTCGCCGGTTTCCACGACGACAACCCGGCGGCCTCGGTGCCGGCGCTGCTCGCGGTGCGCGCGAAACTGGCCGCGCTGCCGACCGATCCGCTCGTCGCGGAAAAAAGGCACGATCTCGATAAACTCATCCTCGATTGCATCGGGCTCCATGCGGAGACGATCGTGGACCAGGCCGAATTGGTGCCGGGCGAAAAATTCGTGCTCCACCACGAAATCTCGGTGCAGGCCGCGGTCCCGGTGCGCTGGATTGGCGTCCGTCATGCGGGCTCGACCGTTTGGCCGGCCGGGCAGATCGTCAGCCTGTCGCCAGGCGAAACCGTTCGCCGGGAAAGCGGCGCCGAGATTCCGTCGGATGCCCCGCTCAGCCAGCCCTATTGGCTGCGCGAAGCACCCGCGACCGGATTGTATGCGGTCAACGAGCCCACGTTGATCGGCCGGCCTGAAAATCCCCCGGAATTCCCCGTCGAACAGTTGCTGGAGATCGGCGGCCAGGAATTCGCGGTCGAAACCGATCCGGTGCAGCTCGTCGCGGGCGCGGCGGAAGCAGCGGCGCGGCGTCCGATCACCGTGATCGGTCCGGTGTCGCTCGCCTGGGACCATCCGCTGGCGTTGTTGGCGCCGGGATCGACCCACGCGGTCGATCTGGAACTTACTCCCGCCCGGCCCGGAGTCAGCGGCACCCTGGAGGTGAAGACACCCGACGGCTGGCAGGTTGCGCCGGTCCGACAGGAGTTCGCGCTCGGCGCGCCGGGGGAAAGTCACCGTTTCCATTTTGAGGTCACGGCACCCGGGGCCGTGGGCGACGAACACATCTCCGTCCTGGCCCAGGTTGGCCCGCGGCACTACCACCGCGGCCGGCAGATGCTGAGCTACGCCCACCTCCCGCTGGAACTGTTGCAGTCCGATGCGGCCCTCCACGTCGTGTCGCTCGACGTCAAGGTCGAGGCCCCGAAAGTCGGATATGTGGCCGGCGCGGGCGACAGCGTGGCGGACGCGATGGCCGCGCTCGGCTGCGCGGTCGTGCCCCTGACCGGGGCGGATCTCGCGCCGGAAAAACTGTCCGGTCTCTCCGCGGTCGTCTTCGGCGTGCGCGCGTTCAACGAGCGGTCCGACCTCACCGGGCATCTCCCCGCCTTGTGGACATGGGTCGAGGCCGGCGGCACGGTGATCGTCCAGTATAACCGGCCCAACGGCCTGAAAGCGACGCCGCTCGGGCCGTACGAACTCTCGATCGCGGGCAATGCCCCGCGTCTGCGCGTCACGGATGAGACCGCGCCAGTGACTTTCCTCGCACCCGACCATTCCGCCCTGAATCGTCCCAACCGCATCGGAGCGGAGGATTTCGCGGGCTGGGTGCAGGAACGCGGCGCCTATTTCCCGAGCCAGTGGGACGAATCTCGCTACACCGCCATCTTGGCGATGAACGATCCCGGCGAGGCGCCGCTCCAGGGCAGCCTGCTGGTCGCCCGGGATGGCAAAGGCTATTTTGTGTATACGGGACTTTCGTTTTTTCGTCAGCTCCCGGCCGGAAACCCCGGCGCCTATCGCCTGTTTGCAAACCTGCTTTCCCTCGGAAAACCCTGATGGGCCAGCCGGCGAGACCAGACGCGAACGAGGCCGCGGCACCCGATGACGCGGGCACGGGCCTGCCCGCCCTGCCGACCTGGCGGTCGGTTTACGCGATCGTGATCGCATTGTGCGCTCTCTCGATCGCGCTGCTCATCGCGCTCACCGTCGCCTATTCGTGAACGCAATCGACTACGTCGTCCTGCTCGGCGTCATTCTCGGCATCACCGCCTTCGGGATCTGGGCGACGCGGCGGCAAAAGGGCCTGCGGACATTCCTGCGCGGCGCCGAGCATACGCCGTGGCTGACCATCGGGCTTTCCGTCATGGCCACCCAGGCGAGCGCCATCACCTTCCTTTCCACGCCGGGACAGGCCTATGAAAGCGGGCTCGGTTTTGTGCAGAACTATTTCGGCGCGCCGCTGGCGCTCGTGATCATCGCCGCGGTGTTCCTGCCGATCTACCGGCGCCTGAATGTCTACACCGCCTATGAATATCTCGGACGGCGTTTCGATGCCAAGACGCGCCTGCTCGGCGCCGTTCTCTTCCTCGTCCAGCGCGGGCTCGGTGCCGGCATTACCATCTACGCCCCCGCGATCGTGCTCTCCACCGTCCTCGGCTGGCCGCTCGACGCGACGATCATCGCCAGCGGCCTGCTCGTCATCGCGTACACCGTATCCGGGGGCTCCGCCGCGGTGAACGTCACCCAGAAATACCAGATGGCGGTCATCTTCGCCGGAATGGTCGCGGCGTTCGTCATCCTGCTGGTGCGCCTCTCGACGGACGTCGGCCTGCCCGCCTCGTTCGCGATTGCGGGTGGATTTCACCGGCTGGAAGCGGTCGACTTCTCGTTCGACCCGCACCGGCGGTACACCCTGTGGTCGGGGCTCCTGGGTGGCCTGTTTCTGGCGCTTTCGTATTTCGGCACCGACCAGTCTCAGGTGCAGCGCTACCTGTCCGGCAGCTCCCTGCGGGAAAGCCGCCTCGGCCTGATGTTCAACGCGGTCTTCAAGATTCCGATGCAGTTCCTCATCCTGCTGCTCGGCTCGCTGTTGTTCGTCTTCTATCAACTGGAGCCCGCGCCGGTTTTCTTCAACCGCGCCGCCTGGCAGCAGCAGGCGAACGGGCCGCTCGGCGGAAAACTGCATGACCTGGCGGCGCAGTATCAGTCCGCCCACGATGACGAGGCCCGGCACCTGCATGCCTTCGCCCAGGCGCGCCGGACGGGCGACCGCGCGAAAGCCGACCGTGAGCAGACGGCCGCCTTAGCCGCGCAGGCGCAGGCTGCCGACGCCCGGGAGGCGACCAGGAAAGTTCTCGCGGCCGCCGATTCCCGGATCGGGACCAACGACGCCGACTATGTTTTCATCACCTTCGTCCTCGACCAGCTCCCGCATGGGCTCATCGGCCTTCTGGTCGCGGTGATCTTCGCCGCCACATTTTCGTCCAAGGCCGCCGAACTGAATGCCCTCGCCTCCACCAGCACGGTCGATGTGTACCGGCACCTCGTCCGTCGGGACGCGGGTGACGACCATTACCTGGTCGCATCGCGCTGGCTGACGGCGTTCTGGGGCCTCTTTGCGATCGGCTTCGCGTTGTTCGCCCATCTGGTCGAAAACCTGATTCAAGCCACGAACATCATCGGCTCGATCTTTTATGGCGTCGTGCTTGGCCTGTTTCTCACGGCCTTCTTTTGCCGTTGGGTCGGCGGCACGGCGGTGTTCTGGGCCGCCGTCGCCAGCCAGATCCTCGTCTTCGCGCTCTACGCGAGCCTCAACATCTCCTATCTCTGGTACAACGTGATCGGCTGCGCGGCATGCATGGGCTTCAGCCTTCTGCTTCAACTTTTTCTTCCCAACCGCCGCGAAATGGCGGTCGCGGCCGCCTGAGGCATGAACACGCCCGTCATCTGTTTCGGCCAGCAACCGTGCGGGATCTTTCCACGGCGTTTCCTGCATGCGAAGATCGTCACGGCCCGGCGGCTGCAGGCGGAGTTGGGCGGCGAGATCGTCTTTTTCTGCCACGACAGCGACCATGACCCGCGGGAGACCCAGACGATCCTGCGTCACCGCACGACCGGCGCCGAGGCGACCCTGAACTTCGCCTTCGCGAACAAGATTCAGCGCCGCTGGTCGCCCCTCTTCCGCAAGCGCGTCCTGCCCGACTGGCAGGCCAACACGCTTCGCCAGCTCCCGGCCTACGTCGACGCGCCGCTCGTGGAGGCGTTTCGGGCCTCGTCGGCGGACAACGTGGCCGATTTCTGCCTGGGAATGTATGCGCGCATGGGCCTGCTCGAGGGCATCCGCGTCGTGCGCTCGGGCGATCCGGCGGTGCGCCGGATGGCCTGCGCCATCGACGACTATTTCGCCGACGTCCCGTTTGAGCAGGAAATCGTCCGCGCCCGGATCGTGGACGGCGAGCCGCGTCTGCATGAGGGCGGCGACCGCTATATCGCCCTGCCGCGCGGGCCATTGCAGGCCGACCAGATCAGCCCGGCCCGCGACACCCGGTTGCGTTGGATGCAAAGCGTGGTTCACTGCACGCATTATGTCTGCGGCGCCAGTGAACAAGCCTACCTCCACCAGGAAGATGCCCCCGAAATCACGTTTGTCCCACGCGACACGATCGAGCGATCGGACGAAGCCTATATCGGCCCATAAGCGTCAGGATCCGGATCCAGCCATGAACGCCGCGAGCCCCGGGCCGCTCCTCGCCTTCGGCGCCCATCCCGACGACATCGAATTCGGCTGCGGCGGCATCATCGCCCGCGAGGCGGCCGCGGGACGGCACGTTCACTTCGTGGTTTGCTCGCAGGGCGAAGCCGGCACGAACGGGAGGCCCCGGCAACGGCTCGCGGAGGCCCGCGCGGGAGCCGCGGCCCTCGGGGCGACGATCGAGTTTCTCACGCTCGACGGGGATGCCCATCTGGAAATCCGGGCGGCACACTCGATTCGCATCGCGGGAATCATCCGCCGCCAGCGGCCGCTGGTCGTGCTGGCCCCGACCTTGGAGCGCAACCAGCACCCCGACCACTGGCGCCTCGGACAGATCGTCGTCGATGCGACCCGCCTCGCGCGGTTCGGCGGAGTCAGGGAATTGAAGTCCCGGCCGGTCCATCGCACCGGGCGCCTCTTCTTCTATGCGATCGCGCCCGAGGCGGAATCGACGACCCTCCCGCCCGTGGCGATCGACATCTCGGCGTCCGAGGTAGTCCGGACGTGGACCGCGGCGATGAACGCCCACGCCTCGCAGATGCGCACGCGAAACTACGTCGACCTGCAGCTCGTGCGCGCCCGCGCCTGGGGCGCGCGCGTGGGAGTCGGGCACGCCCAGGTCCTTTATCCGAACGAGCCGCTGGTCTTTGCCGCGGTGGGTGACATCGGCGGCCCCCTGCATGCCTGATCGCCCGCTCCGGATCGCCCTCACCTGTTATCCGTCGGTCGGCGGAAGCGGCATCCTCGCGTCCGAGCTCGGCGCCGAACTGGCCGCACGCGGCCATGAAGTCCATTTCGTCAGCTACGAGCCGCCGTTTCGCCTCCCCGCCGGCGAACGCGTGTTTTTTCACCCGGTCACGGTCAACAGCTACGACCTGTTCAAGTATCCCGACTACACGCTGCCGCTGTCCGTGAAGCTGGCCGAGGTCAGCCGCGCGCATCGGCTCGACGTGCTGCACATGCATTACGCCGTGCCGCACGCGACCGCCGCGTTTCTCGCGTGCTCGATGCTGCCGCCCGCACTGCGGCCGAAGGTCGTGACGACCCTCCATGGCACCGACACCACGCTGCTCGGTCGTGATCCGGGCTACGGCCCGGCGATCCGGCACGCCCTGGAGCACTCGGACGCCATCACCACGGTCTCGGAATTCATGCGCCGCGAGACCGTGCGCCTGCTCGGGGTGAACCGCCCGATCGAGGTGATCCATAATTTCTTCGAACCGCAACCCGCGGTCCGCAGCCGCGACGAAGTCCGCCGCGAACTCGGCCTCGGCGCCGAAACCCTCCTGCTGCATTCGTCGAATCTGCGCGCGCTCAAGCGCATCGATCTCCTCCTCGCCTCCGTCGCCCGGATTCGCCCGGTGAATTCGTTCCGGCTCGTCATCCTCGCGGGAGCGGACTTCTCGCCCTTCCGCGCGGAGGTCGACCGCCTCGGCCTCGGTGATCGCGTGATCGTCCGGGAAAAGGTGACCGCGATTGAGGACTACCTCCAGGCGGCCGACCTCGGCGTGTTCACCTCGGAAACCGAGAGCTTCTGCCTGAGCATCCTCGAGGCGATGAGCCTGGGCCGGCCCAGCGTCGCGTTCGCGGTCGGCGGCATTCCCGAGGTCGTCGTGTCGGGGGAGAGCGGCCTGCTTCTGCCCTTCGGCGACACCGAAGCACTGACCCGGGGCATCGAGGAGTTGATCGCCAACCCGGCCCGGCGCGCGCGCCTGGGCGAGGCCGCGCGGCTGCGGGCGCACGAGAAATTTTCCGCCGCGGTGGTCGTTCCGCGCTACGAATCGCTGTACCGGCGGATCCTCGCGGACTGACGGCGACGCCGAACATGTCCTTGAGCCGGGAGCGGTCCGCGGATATCCGGTCCAACTCCCGGGACCGTCTTTTTCCTCGGCTGCCGTTCACCCCGGGGCCGCACTCCGCTCTTGCGGTCGACCGCGACCGCGGGAACTCTGCTCGCCCCCCCTCGGCCCCTGCATGGCGCCGGTCACCCCAACATTCCCCTCCCATGTCGTTGCCGCGTTTCGGAGCGTCACTGGCGCTCGCCCTTCTTTTCCCGATGCTCTCCGCTGGTGAAACCCGTCCGCCCTACCTCGACCCGGCGCTGCCCGTCGAGTCGCGCATCGATGATCTTCTGCCGCGCCTGACGCTGGCGGAGAAGATCTCCCTCGTTCATGCGAACTCGAAGTTCTCCGCCGGCGGCGTGGCCCGCCTCGGATTGCCCGCGTTGTGGATGGCCGACGGACCGCAGGGTGTGCGCGAGGAGGTCAGCCCTGACTCATGGGAGCCGGCCGGACACACCGATGATTTCGCGACGGCGATGCCGGTGGGCATCGCGCTCGCCTCGACGTGGGATCCAACTCTGGCCGAGGCCTACGGCAAGGTCGTCGGCGAGGAGGCCCGCGAGCGGAGGAAGGACGTGATGCTCGGGCCGGCACTGAACATCATGCGCACCCCGATCTGCGGGCGGAACTATGACTACTTCGGCGAGGACCCCTGGCTCGCGGGCCGCATGACGGCCGGCTATGTGCACGGGATGCAGGCCGAGAATGTGATCGCCTGCATCAAGCATTTCGCCGCCAACAACCAGGAAACCGATCGCGGCATGATCGACGTCGAGATGGACGAGCGCACGCTGCGCGAAATCTACCTCCCGGCCTTCGAGGCCGGCGTCCGCGAAGGTGGCGCCCTCGCGATCATGGGTGCGTACAATCAGTTTCGCGGCCAGTACTGCTGCCAGAATGACTACCTGCTCAACCAGGTCCTGAAAAAGGAATGGGGCTTCGCCGGCGCGGTCATCTCCGACTGGGGCGGGACACATGACACCCGTCAAGCTGTCCGCAACGGTCTCGATATCGAAATGGGCACGGGCAAGCCCTACGATGAGTACTTCCTCGCCCGGCCGTTCCGCGAGGGGGTGGCCGACGGCACCTTTCCGATGGCGGTGCTGGACGACAAGGTTCGGCGGCACCTCCGTCTCCTTTTCACCACCGGCGCGGTGGACGGCCGGCGGCCCGGGTCGATCAACACGAAGGCCCATCTCGAAATGGCGCGCCGGATCGCCACCGACGGCATCGTGCTCCTCAAGAATGCCGGCAACCTCCTGCCGCTCGATCCAACGAAGGTCACAACCATCGCCGTGATCGGCGACAATGCCGTGCGCAAATTCGCGGCCGGAGGAAATTCCGCCGGCGTGAAGGCGTTTCATGAAATAACGGCGCTCGAGGGCATCGTGGCGCGCGCGGGTCATCAGGCGGATGTCCGTTTCTCCCAGGGTTACAACCAACCCGCCCGCCGCTGGATCAAGCCGGCCGACCTGGCGGGTGTCCGGGCCAGCGAACTCTCGGCCGGATCCACCGCGGAAGCGCAGGCGCTCGCTGATCGCGCCGTGCGCGCCGCCAAGGAAGCTGACGTCGTCATCTTTGTCGCCGGGCTCACCCATCAGTCGCTGGCCGACGATGAGGGCGTGGATCGCATGGATCTGGCGCTGCCATCGGGTCAGGCCGATCTGATCCGGCGGGTGGTCGCCGCGAATCCCCACACCATTGTCGCGCTCATCTCCGGCTCGCCGGTCGAAATGGACTCGTGGCTCGGCGAGGTGCCCGCGGTCGTCCAAGCCTGGTACGGCGGCTCCGAAGCCGGGCCGGCATTGGCGGCGGTCCTGTTCGGCGATGCCAATCCGTCCGGAAAGCTTCCCTGCACTTTCCCGCACAAGTTGTCCGACTCACCCGCGCACGCCTCCGGGCTGGCCCGCCAGTTTCCCGGTGAGAACGGGGTGGAGCATTACGACGAGGGGCTGCTGGTCGGGTATCGCTGGTACGACACGAAAAAGATCGAGCCGCTTTTCCCGTTTGGGTTCGGCCTGAGCTACACCGCCTTCACGTACTCAAATCTGCGCGTCACGCCGGGTCCCGGCGCCACCGCGACGGTCGCGTGCGAAGTGGCCAACACCGGAGCGCGCGACGGCGCGGAAGTCGTGCAGGTTTATGTGCGCCCGGCCCACGCCCCCGTCGATCGCCCGGAGAAGGAACTCAAGGGGTTTGCCAAGGTCAGCCTCAAGCCCGGCGAAAAAAAGACAGTGACCGTTTCGCTCGGGGCCCGCTCCTTCGCCTATTATTCCCCCGAACAGCACGGCTGGGTCGACGCCGCCGGCGACTACGCGATCGAAGTCGGCGCGTCCTCGCGCGACCTGCGCCTCGAGGGGAAGATGACCATCGCCTCGGCCAGCATGACGAATTGACGGGCTGGTGGGGCGGGATCTCCGAATCCCGCCAAGGCCGGCCGCGAACGCGGCGTTGAGTTCGGTTGCCGGCACCGCCGGCGGGGTGCCGACGCCGCGCCCTACCCCGTCTTGCGCGGCCGGCCGGCCTTCTGGCCGGTGCGCACGAGCATTTCCTGGAACCAGCGGACCCGCGGATCGAAATGCTTGCCGCCCTTGATGCGCGGATACTCGATGGCGCGGAGCTTCCCGCCCTGCTCCTCGTCCTCGCCGACCAGTCCGGACTCCCCGCGCAGCGCGCATTCGACCGCGTGCTCGACGCAGCGCTCGATGAGCGTGAGGTCGGTGTCGTTCGCCGGGGCGGAGCGTGCGAAATAGCCGCTCTTCTGCACGAGGACCTTCTCGGCCTTGATCAGCTTGCTGAACTGCTTGCCGAACCAGGCCCCCACGTTGATCGAGTCCAGCGCCACGTGGCCGAACGCGTCGCGCACCGGCTTGTCACCGCGCGCCTCCATCTCGGCGATGATCGTGTCCACGCCGGCACCCTCGCTGACGAAGATGTTCACGTTGCCGAGCTGATCCATGACGCCCGAAAGCCGGTCGGCCTCGGCCTGGAGATTGAATTCAATCTCGGGAACGTAGATCCCGTGCACGGCCCATTTCTCGGCATTGAGTCCGAGTCCCGGCACGAAAATGCTACTGTCCACCCAGCGCAGGTAGTCGCGCGTCGTGGCCGCCGTGAGCCAGCCCGAGTGGCGCCCCATGATTTCGTGGACGATGAGCATGCGCGCACTCGCGCCCTGCTCGCTGGCGACATTCTGGAAGAAGCGCGCGCCCTGCTCCGCCGCCGTCAGCGCGCCGAGGCTCTGGCGGATGGGCGTGATGTCGTTGTCGACCGTCTTGGGCAGCCCGAGCACGGAAAGGTTGTAGCCGTTTTTCGCGAGGTACGCGGCCAGATCGGCGGCCGCGGTGTTGGTGTCGTCACCGCCGATCGTGTGGAGAACCTCGATCCGGTCCTTGCGGAGCTGCTCGGCCGCGACCTTCTGCGGGTCCTGGCCGGCGAGCACGAGACCGCGCTTCACGCAGTCGGCGACGTTGGTGAGCTTGACGCGGCTGTTGCCGATCGGGCTGCCGCCGTAGCGGCGAAGGATGTGCGCCTGGGCGCGCAGCTCGTCGTTGACGACGATGGCATCGCCCTTGAGGAGTCCCTTGTAACCGGAGCGGTAGCAGATGATCTCGGTCGCAGGCGAGGCTTCGGTGTATTTCTTGATCAGTTCGCCGACGGCGGCGCTGAGGCAGGGCGCGAGCCCGCCGGCGGTAAGGATGGCGACTTTGCGGGGATGGGTGCTCACAAGGATGAAAGACTCACGTTTTCGCGGACCAAGCGGGAGGTCAAGGACGCGTTCCGGGCGTCCCGCGGCTCCCGGCCGAGCGGACAAGCCTGTTTGATGCCAGATTCGCCCCAGTCTGTCCGCCGGCGCGGGGAGACCGGAACAAACCTCCATCAAATATATAGAGTATATATAATATATATATTATGAGTGCGCCGCGGACGGAGGCTATGACACGCTCCCGGGGGAGATGCGTCCTTTTGGTGGCAAGGGAGGTGCTTACGGGTGAGCCGCGTGCCGAAAGTTGGACACGCCCACTAACACCTAACCGAAAGACACCATGAAATTGCGCACGCTCAGCGTCGCGGGAGTTTTGCTCGCCGCTCCGATCGCCGTGCTCGCCGATGTGAAGGTGAACGACAACCTCACCATCAGCGGCTACATCGCCGGAGCCTACACCAGCTACAGCCCCTCACCCGGCACCAGCTTCGATTCCGTCTTCGACGCGTCGAAGGCGCCCCCGGGAGCCGGTGACGCCAACGCCATCGATCTCACGTTCACCGGGAATTTCAAGCCCGTGACCGTGGTGGTGAGCGTGTTCGACTTCCCCAACACCTCGGTCGGCACCACGATCCTCGACGCCTACGCGACCTACGACGCCGGCGGCGGCCTGTCGATCACCGGCGGCAAATTCCTGAGCTACCTCGGATATGAATCGTTCTATCCGACGCTGATGTCGCAGATCTCCTATGCCAACGGCGACTTCCTCGGCGCAATTCCGGCCTACCACACGGGCCTGCGGGCCGACTACACGAGTGGCAACGTCACGTTCGGCGGGGCGGTGCTCGATTCGGTGTATTCCCCGTACGGCTACGATCGCGGCGACGGCGAGCTGAAGCACAACGCCGGCTTCGAGGGTTACGTCACCGACAAGATCGGCGACCTCACCCTGTGGGCCGGCTTCGCCTATGACTCCAAGGGCTTCTTCGAGCCGCACTCGGTGCTCACGCTCGACTTCTGGGGTCAGTACCAGATCACCAAGGACATTGCCGCGGCGGCCGAGTACCAGCACAAGGACGGCGGCGACGGCGCCAAGGGCTACAACTGGCTCACCTTCCTGAATGCCAATTCCGGCAAATGGACCACCACGCTCCGCATCAGCGGTGAGAAGATGGATGACGATCCGATCAGCCTGGGCAAGGGATTCACGAAGTACACCGTGTGCCCCGGCTACAACTTCACGGATCACCTCCTCGTCCGCGCCGAGATTTCCTACTACGACTACTCGAATTACAGCGCCAACTCCGCGACGTTCTGGGGCATCCAGGCGATCGTGAAATTCTGAGCTGACCGGCATTCCCCCGGGGTGCGCAGCGCAGGCGGTCGCATCCCGGTTTTTTGCCCTGGCTCAGGCCGGCTGGCCCTCAAAAGAGCGCTGACCAAGTCGCGAGCTTTCACCACACACTCCAAAAAAACCTAATGTCATGATCAAATCATTCCGGCATCTCCTGACCGCGGGCACTCTTGCTGCCACCGCGTTTGCCTCCCTCCTCCGCGCCGAGGACCAAGTTGTCAAAGTCGGCGTCCTCCACGATCTCTCCGGCACCATGGCGATCAGCGAAACCTCGCTGCGCGACATTCTGCTGTTCACCTTTGACGAGATCAATGCCAAGGGGGGCGTCCTCGGCAAGAAGATCGTCCCGGTGATTGTGGACCCCGGTTCCGACTGGCCCACGTTCGCCGAAAAATCCAAGCAACTGCTCGAGGTCGACAAGGTCGCGGTGGTTTTCGGCTGCTGGACTTCGGTGAGCCGCAAGTCCGCCCTGCCTGTCTTCGAACGGGACAACGGCCTGCTCTTCTATCCGGTCCAATACGAGGGCGAGGAAGAGAGCCAGAACGTCTGCTACACCGCCGAGGCGGTCAACCAGCAGGCCATCCCGGCAGTCGATTACTTCATCGCCCAGGGCAAAAAGAAGTTCTACCTGCTCGGAACGGATTACGTTTATCCGCAGACGACGAACCTCGTGCTCCTCGAGTATCTCCGGAGCAAGGGCGTTCCGCTGGAGAACATCGGCGGCGGCTACAAGAAGGACAGCTCCGGCAAGATCATCTCGGCCGGCAAGTACACGCCGTTCGGCCACAAGGACTATCAGCAGATCGTGGCGGAGATCAAGGATTTCGCGGCGGGCGGCGACGCCTGCGTGATCAGCACGCTGAACGGCGACACCAACCCGCCGTTCTTCAAGGAATACGCCGCGGCCGGACTTACCGCTGACACCTGTCCCGTCGTCTCCTACTCGATCGCGGAGGATGAATTCCGCAGTCTCCCGGCGAAGGACCTCGTCGGCCAGATCGGTTGCTGGACCTATTTCCAGTCGATCGACACACCCGCCAACAAGGCTTTTCTGGCTGACTTCCAGAGCTGGCTCAAGGGCACCACGGCAGACGGCGTTGTCAAGGAAGGCCGCGTCGTGGATTCCCCGATGGTGTTGAGCTATGACGGCGTCTACCTGTGGAAGGCGTGCGTCGAAAAGGCCGGCAGCTTCGACGTCGACAAGGTCCGCGCGGCCTGGAAATCGGGCGTCTCCTTCGCGGGGCCCGGCGGCAAGGTCACGACCCAGCCCAACATGCATCTGACCAAGACCGTCTACATCGGTGAGAGCAAGGCGGACGGACAGTTCAAGATCCTCCAGACCTTCGCCGACGTCTATGGCGAACCGCATCTGAAGGGCACGTTCAAGGCCAAGGAATAATGCTTCGAACCCGGCGCCTGGCTGCACGCGGCGTCGGAGCTTCAGTCACTCCCCGAGGGGCGGTTTCAATGGAAGCCGCCCCTCTTTTTTATGAATGTTCGTCACACGGAGGGCGGTCGGCATCCCACCTGCTAATGAGTTGTTCTTACCCCGCTCAATTCCTTCGTAATCTCATGGCCAGGAAACCTGTTCTCCGCCCTTTGCACTGCTGCGTCGGCCTGCTGGCCGCTCTGCTGGCCGGCAACCGGGTGGTTGCGGCGCCGGAATCCCCCCGTGCGACCATCGTCCGCGCCATTCTTGCCCCCACACCCGCCCAAAAGCGTGAGCTCATCAACTCCCTCGCAGGTGAAGGAGATGAGGCAATTCGGGATCTTTTCACCGCCTGGCGGCAGGACAACCTGTTCGTTTATGCCGCGGCGGACGGAATCAGGATTCCCGTGGAACTCGCCGGCGACAAGGATGGGGCGGGAACCCAGGCTGCCGTTCGCATCGACACCGGCGCGCCGTTGCTCGACGCCGCCGGCCGGCCCATGCGACTCGATGCAACCAAGCTGACCGCGGTTGAACACGACGCGGCTCTTCGCCGTGCCATGAAGTCGGTCGTGGATCTCCTCGACCTTGGCTCCCCTGTCCTGACGAAACGTCTGCGGGCCATTCAGGCGATCGGCGCCGCCCAGCATGCCGACAAAATGACCGTCCTGCTCGCCCGCCTGCAGGTCGAGACCGATGGCAGGGCGCGCGAGGCCCTGCAGCAGGCCGTTGCGCTGATCCAACTGGCCGATCCGGACGACACCGTGAAATTGAAGGGGCTCGCCACTCTGCGTGAACTGCACAGCTCGGCCACCCATGACCTGATCGTGTCGGCCCGAGGCAAGGCGCTGGCCGCCGCCAAACCGGCCGTCGCGGCCGCGGCGGACGCCGCGATCGCCGCAATTGAACGGCATCGCTCCGTCGTCAATTTTTTCGGAACGCTTTTCCGCGGACTCAGCGCCGGCAGCATTCTGCTCGTGGTCTCGCTCGGCCTGGCGATCACGTTCGGCCTGATGGGGGTCATCAACATGGCCCACGGCGAGATGATCACGGTCGGTGCGTATGCGACCTACATCACCCAGAATGTTTTCGGCGAAGGCATGAATTTCACGCTCCCCTTCGTCAAGATCGCCATCCACCTGCCCGGCATGCATCTCACGGGCTGGCTCTACCAGTGTTATTTCATCGCGGCGATTCCCGCCGGCTTTGCGAGCGCGGCCTTGGTTGGAATTCTGCTCGAGCGCAGCGTCATCCGCTTCCTCTACCGCCGCCCGCTCGAGAGCCTCCTCGCGACCTGGGGTGTTTCGCTGATCCTGCAACAGTTGTTCAAGCTCACCTTCGGCTCCAACAATGTGAACGTCGACAGCCCGCTCTACCTGAGCAGCAACTGGACGATCTTCGACATCACTTTCGACTGGAATCGCGTCTTCGTCATCGGCTTTGCCGCCATGATCGTGCTGGGCGTCTGGCTCGCGCTGACCAGGACGCCCCTCGGATTGCTCATCCGCTGCGTCATGCAAAACCGGACGATGGCCTCGTGCATGGGAGTGCGCACGGAGCGCGTCAACATGCTGACCTTCGGTCTCGGCAGCGGGCTGGCCGGCCTGGCGGGCGTCTTTGTGACGCAGCTCGGCACGGTCGGTCCGTCGATGGGCCAGGAATACATCGTGGACAGCTTCATGACCGTCGTCGTGGGCGGCATCGGCAGCATTTTCGGCACGGTGGTCAGCGCGCTCGGCATCGGCCTCGCCGACCAGTCGCTGCAGCAGATTCTCCTCAATCCCGTGCTCGGCAAGATTCTCGTGCTGGCCGCCATCATCCTGTTCCTGCAGTGGCGTCCCACCGGACTTTTCGCCGCGCGCAGCCGCAGTCTCGATTGATCCTTGGCCCTTGCCCGGACAAAAGCGCATGAGTTCCCCCTCCGCCGGAAAATCCTTTCTCCGGTCCCGCCATTCCGAGTTTGCCGCGATCGCCCTCTTTCTGGTGCTCCTGGGCGCCATGTTTCCCATCCTCAACATCCAGGGAACTCTCAGCGACTACACCATCACGCTGTGGGGAAAATATCTCTGCTATGCCCTGCTCGCGATATCCGTCGACCTGCTCTGGGGCTATACCGGACTGCTAAGCCTCGGCCAGGCCCTGTTCTTCAGTCTCGGCGGCTACATGTTTGGGATGTATCTGATGCTGCTGATCGGCCCGTTGGGCAGTTACGCCAAGGCCGGTCAGAATCCCGCCGGCCTCCCGGATTTCATGGTCTTCCTGGGGCATACCTTTCTGCCTCCGTTCTGGCGGCCGTTTCACTCCTTCGGATTCGCAGTGCTGATGGTGTTCGTGGTTCCCGGACTCCTGGCGTACATCTTCGGATTTCTCGCGTTCCGCTCCCGGATCAAGGGCGTCTATTTCTCGATCCTCACGCAGGCGCTGACCTATGGAGCCGCGCTGATGTTTTTCCGGAATGACTTCACGATGGGGGGCAACAACGGGTTCACCGATTTCAAGTTCATCCTGAACTACTCCCTGGTCGACCGGGTTTCCGGCCCGGCCACGATGCGCGGGCTTTTCGTGGCCTCCGCTGCCGTTCTCCTTCTCGTTTCCCTGGCCTGTTATTGGCTCAACGGCACGAAATTCGGCCTGGTCCGCAAGGCGATCCGGGACAGCGAAAACCGCGTCCTTTTCAGCGGCTATGCCACCGCGGATTACAAGCTCTTCGTCTTCGTCGCCGCGGCGATGATCGCCGGCATCGGCGGCGCGCTGTTCGTCCCGCAGGCAGGCATCATCAACCCCGATGAAATGACGCCGGAAAAATCAATCGAGCCCGTGGTCTGGGTCGCGGTTGGCGGACGCGGCACGCTCATCGGCCCGATCATCGGCGCCATCGGAGTCAATGCGCTCCGGAGCTGGGCCACGCACGCCTATCCCGATTCGTGGCTCATCATCCTCGGGGGACTTTTCATCCTCGTCGTGCTCTTCCTGCCCGGCGGCATCGTGAGCATCCCCGGCCGCCTCGCCGCCCTGCGCCGGAAGCCCGCCGCTCCCGAAATCGAGCCCGTCGCCGCCGCCGAACCGACCAAGCCCTGACATGCCGCCCGCGCTCCTCGTCGTCCGGGACGTCAGCAAGACGTACGACGGCTTCAAGGCCATTTCCAATCTCAACTTCACCCTCGCCGAGGGGGAGCTCCGCACCGTGATCGGGCCTAATGGCGCCGGGAAATCGACGTTCTTCGACCTCATCACCGGGCGCGCACGGCCCGACAAGGGCTCGATCCGGTTCGGCCCGAGCATCGACCTCACCAAGCTGAAGGAATACCAGATCAACCGCCTCGGCGTCGGGCGGAAGTTCCAGACGCCCAGCGTCTATCTGGATCATTCGGTTTGGGACAATCTCGTGCTCTCGCTCAAGGGTCCCCGCAGTGTCTTTGCCACCCTCATCTACCGCCTCTCGTCCGAGGACCGCGACCGGCTCGACGAGATTCTCCAGCTCATCGGGTTGTCCCCCAAGCGCGACTGGAACGCCGACCAGCTCGCCCACGGCGAAAAACAATGGCTCGAGATCGGCATGCTGCTCGCGACCCAGCCGAAGCTTCTCCTCGTGGATGAGCCCGCCGCCGGCATGACCGACGAGGAAACGCACAAGACCGGCGAGCTGCTGCTCTCCCTCGCCGGCAAACACAGCCTGATCGTGGTCGAACACGACATGACCTTCGTCCGCCAGATCGCGCGCGACGGCAACGTGACGGTGCTGCATCAGGGCACGGTCCTGTGCGAGGGAAAATTCGACGAAGTCCAGGCCAACGAAAAGGTTCGCGAGGTCTACCTGGGCCGCGGCAAGCATGGCAGGACATGACCGCCTCAACCGCCGCCCCCACCCCGCTGCTCCGGGTCTCGTCACTCGAGACCTACATCGGAGGCTCGCGCATCCTCCGCGGCATGAGCATGGACGTCGCCGCCGGCGAGGTCGTCGCGTTGATGGGCCGCAACGGTGTCGGCAAGACGACCACTCTCCGCTCGATCACCGGCGTGCTGCCGGTCCGCGGCGGCAGCATCACCTTCGATGGCCAGGATCTGCTCAAGCTTCCGACGGACGCGCGCGCCCGCGCCGGGATCGGCTATGTTCCGCAGGGCCGTGACATTTTTCCCCACCTGACCATCCAGGAGAATCTCGAGGTGGGGCTGGTGGTGCGCGGCACCAAGGGAGCCGTCGCGAAAAATTCTCTCGAGCGTGTGTTCTCGCTGTTTCCCGTCCTCAAGGAAATGCGCGGACGCAAGGGTGGCGTGCTCTCCGGCGGACAGCAGCAGCAGCTCGCGATCGGGCGCGCGCTCCTGCTCGATCCGAAGATCCTGATTCTCGACGAGCCCACGGAGGGCATCCAGCCATCGATCATCGACCAGATCGGCGACACGCTGAAGAAACTGAAAGCTGACGGACTCGGTCAGGCCGAGGCGGCCGAAATCCACGGCGCGATCAAGACCCTGAAGGCCGAAGGTCGTCTCGCCATCCTGCTGGTCGAGCAATACGTCGATTTCTGTCGCGAGGTGGCCGACCGGTTCTACGCGATGGACCGCGGCGCCGTCGTTTTCTCCGGCCCGATCGCGTCGCTCACCGACGAGGTCGTGAAGAAACACCTGCAAGTCTGAACAGAAGCGAGAGTCGTCGACCGAGGAGCGAGCCGGAGGACCTCAGGAAACAATCAAGTCCCAGACCGGAAACTAAACCACCTCCGCCAAGCGCCGAGGCTTGGAATTCCCCTCGGTTCCCGCTACTCACTCCTCGCTCCTCAGCCCATGCACCTGACTCCCCGCGAACGCGAAAAACTGCTGATCGTGACCGCCGCCGACCTCGCCCGCCGCCGCCAGGCCCGCGGTCTCAAGCTGAATTACCCCGAGGCGATCGCCATCATCACCTACGAGATCATGGAGGGTGCGCGCGACGGCCGCTCGGTCGCCGAACTCATGAGCCATGGCACCACCCTGCTCAAGGTTTCCGACGTCATGGAGGGTGTCTCCGCCATGGTCGCCGAGGTCCAGGTCGAGGCCACGTTTCCCGACGGCACCAAGCTCGTGACCGTGCATCATCCCATCCGATGATTTTCGATCTGGGATTTCGCCTTTTCGATTTTCAGAAGCCGGACTCAGACCGCTCTTTCCGTCACTCGCCACCCATCGCTTGTCACTCCCCTCATGATTCCCGGTGAAATCATTCCCGCGCCCGACGCCGCGCCACTGGCCGCCAACGCCGACCGCGTCACGATCGCCCTGACGATCGCAAATACCGGCGATCGCCCGATCCAGGTCGGATCACACTACCATTTCTTCGAGACGAACGATGCGCTCCGATTCGACCGTGCCGCGGCCCGCGGCTTCCGGCTCAATATTCCCGCCGGCACCGCCGTGCGTTTCGAGGCCGGCGATTCCAGGCGCGTCGAGCTCGTTGCGCTCGGCGGCGCCCGCGAGGTCTGGGGATTCCATGGAAAAGTGAACGGCAAGCTCGCCGCCGGAAAAGCCGGGCGGACCGTGGCACGAAAAGGGAAATAACCTCATGAGCCTCAAACTCACCCGCCGGCAATACGCCGAGATGTATGGCCCGACCACGGGCGACCGCGTGCGGCTGGCCGACACGGATCTTTTCGTCGAGGTCGAGCGCGACCTCATTGCCGAGACCGGCGGCTACGGCGAGGAGGTCAAGTTCGGCGGCGGGAAGGTGATCCGGGACGGCATGGGACAATCCTCGACCGCGCCCGATTCCGAGTCGCTCGATCTCGTCATCACCAATGCGCTGATCCTCGATTCGCTGCTCGGAGTCATCAAAGCCGATATCGGCGTGAAGGCCGGCCGAATCGTCGGCATCGGCCACGCCGGCAATCCGGGCATCCAGCCGGGCATCGGTTCACTATACAAGGATCCGCGCACCGGGAAAAAGAACCCGATGATCGTCGGCGCCGGCACCGAGGCGCTCGCCGGTGAAGGATGCATCATCACCGCAGGCGGCATCGACACCCATATTCACTTCATCTGCCCCCAACAGATCGACGAGGCCATCAGTTCCGGAATTACCACCATGATCGGCGGGGGCACCGGTCCCGCACACGGCACGCTTGCGACGACGTGCACCCCGGGCCGCTGGAACCTGCATCGCATGTTCGAGGCCGCCGAGGGTTTTCCCGTCAACCTCGGGTTTCTCGGCAAGGGCAACTGCTCCACGCCGCGGCCGCTGCGCGACCAGGTTCTCGCCGGCGCCATCGGACTCAAGCTCCATGAGGATTGGGGCACTACGCCCGCCGCCATCGACACCTGCCTCGGGGTCGCCGACGACCTCGACGTCCAGGTCGCCATCCACACCGACACGCTCAACGAGTCGGGTTACGTCGATGACTCGATCCGCGCGTTCAAGGGACGCGCGATCCACACCTACCACTCGGAGGGCGCCGGCGGTGGCCACGCTCCCGATATCATCCGGGTCTGCGGCGAGCCCAACGTGCTGCCGTCCTCGACGAATCCGACCCGCCCGTTCACCGTCAACACGCTGGACGAGCACCTCGACATGCTGATGGTGTGCCACCACCTCGACTCGAAGATTCCCGAGGACGTCGCCTTCGCGGAGTCGCGCATCCGGCCGGAAACCATCGCCGCCGAGGATCGCCTGCACGATCTCGGCGCGATCTCGATGATGTCGTCGGACTCCCAGGCCATGGGCCGCGTCGGCGAGGTCATCTGCCGCACGTGGCAGACCGCGCACAAGATGAAGACGCAGTTCGGCCACCTGAAGGGCTCCTCCCACCCGGCGGCCGACAACTTCCGCGTCCTGCGCTATCTCGCGAAGTACACGGTCAATCCCGCGATCACGCACGGCGTCTCGCACGTGGTCGGCTCGGTCGAAGTCGGCAAGCTCGCCGACCTCGTGATCTTCCGGCCCGCGCTGTTCGGCGTGAAGCCCGAGATCATCCTCAAGGGCGGATTCATTGCCTGGGCCAACATGGGCGACCCGAACGCCTCGATTCCCACGCCGCAGCCGACGTTTTATCGCCCGCAATGGGGCGCCGCGGGTCTCGCCCGGGGAAAGACGTGCCTGACATTTGTCAGCGAGGCCTCGCTCAGCCATCGCCTCGGGCCGAAGAGCCTTGGGCTCACCCGCCGCCTGGAGCCGGTCAGGAAGTGCCGCAAGATCGGCAAGAAGGACATGGTGTTGAACGACGCCCTGCCGCGCATCGAGGTCGACCCGGAGACATACACCGTGAAGGCTGACGGCGAACACCTGACCTGCGAACCCGCCAAGGTGCTGCCGCTGGCGCAGCGGTATTTTCTGTTTTGAGAGGTCGAGGCGCCCGACGTCCATGCAGATCGTCACTGTTGCCGTGTCGTCGCCGGATTCGACGCTGCCCGAATGCGCCCTGAGCGCCGCCCGCCACGACGTGATGAAGCGCCGTTGGCGCGGCACGGCGGCGGATGGTGCCGAATTCGGCTTCGACCTGGAAAAGCCGCTCCGGCATGGCGCGGTCTTCTGGCAAACCGACACGGTCCGCTACGTCCTGCGCCAGCAGCCCGAGCCGGTGGTCGAGATCGCCCTCGATCTGCCCGCCTCGGCGATCGCGGGCGTCGGCTGGGCGATCGGCAACCTGCATCTCGAACTCGCCGCGGAGCCGACGCGCCTGCTGGCCCCCGACGAACCGGCCGTGCGCCAGTTGCTCGACCGGATTGGAATCGCCTGCCGTCCAACGACCGCGATCTTCCAACCCGGGCGCTTCGCCCGCGCGCAGCAAGCTCCCCATGAACTCGGACCGAGCCACCGCCACTGACCCGGTCGCATGGATCGCCGGACTGCTGCAGGCCGGGGATGCGCTTTATCCCACGGGCAGCTTTGCCCATTCCTTCGGACTGGAGGGTCTCGTGCAGAATGGCGTGGTGCACGACCGCGAATCGCTGCGCCAGTTGCTGCTCCTTTCGACGTTGCCCGCCCTGCGCCAGGCGGATCTGCCTCTCTGCGCCCACGCCCGGCGCGCCTTCGCCGGCCCGGATTGGGGCGAGATCCGCGATTTATGCGAGCTGGCCTCCGCCCTGAAAACCGCCCGTGAAGCCCGGCTCGCCGCGGAGAGAATCGGACGGCAGCGCGCCGAACTCGCCGCCAGCCTTCACCGCAGTGAGCTGGCCGCCGGGTTCCTGCGCCGCGCCGACGCGGAAAACTGGCCGCATGCGGCCGCCATTTCCGCCGGACTCGAAGGCTGTGTCCTTGGTGCGCCCGAAACGGCCGTCCTTGCCGCGCTTTTCTACTCGACCATCGCGGCGCTCGTCTCGGCGGCCATGAAGCTCCTCCGCCTCGGCCAGAACGCCAGCCAGTCGCTGCTGACCGAGATCCTTGCGCTCGCTCCCGCCGCGATCGCCTTCGCGCAGAAGGTGCCGCGGGACGAAATCGGCTGGTTCAATCCCTGGCTCGACATCGCCGCCGCCCGACACGAGTTCGCCGACGCGCGCCTGTTCATTTCGTGACTTGCAGAGTACCTACAACCACCGAGGTTTTTAGCCACGGATTTCACGGATGCCCACGGATCAATTCCAATTCCCGGGAGATAAACCAGTCCGCAGACCTATCACCCGCCCGGGGATGAATCCATCCGTGCCCATCCGTGTAATCCGTGGTTGGAAAAACCCCTCTCCTCCATCCGCGTGAATCGTCCCCCTCGCATCGGCATCGGCGGCCCGGTCGGCTCCGGAAAAACCATGCTCTGTCTTCGGCTCTGCCAGCACCTGCGTCATCGCTGGTCGATGGCCGTCGTGACCAATGACATCTTCTGTTCCGAGGACGCCCAGTTCCTGATCCGGCAAACTGCGCTGGCGCCCGAACGGATCGTCGGCGTGGAAACCGGCGGTTGTCCGCACACCGCCATCCGGGACGACACCACCATGAACGAGCAGGCGTGCCGCGGTCTCGAGCTGCGCTTCCCGGACCTGCAGTTGCTCCTGGTGGAAAGTGGCGGCGACAATCTCACGGCCACTTTTTCCCCCGAACTGGTCGACGCCTTCATCTACGTGATCGACGTGGCGGAAGGGGACAAGATTCCGCGCAAGGGCGGCCCGGCGATCCGGCACAGCGATTTGATGATCATCAACAAGATCGATCTCGCGCCGCTGGTCGGCGCCGACCTCGGCGTGATGGAACGTGACTCACGCGTGCAACGCGGCTCGCGGCCGTTCCTGTTCTGCGACCTCAAGCGCGAACACAATCTTCCGGCCGTGCTCGAATGGATCGAAAAGCAGGTGATGTTCGCGACCACCGCGCGCCCCTGATGCACCCGAGGATTTCGTGACCGTTCTCCCCACCGATACCGAGGCGGCTACGGCGCGGCGTGGCGTGGCGCTGGCGGGTCATCTCTCGATCGCGGCCGAGGCCCGGAACGGGCGCACCCATCTCGCCCGCCAGTCGTTTCGCGTGCCGTATCACATCAGCAAGCCTTACTGGGATGCGGACTCGCGCACCCTGGTCGTGCAGATCGTGAACCCCACCGCCGGAATCCTCGCGGGGGACCGATTGCTCTCCGCGATCACGGCGGGTCCGAATACCGCGATGTTGGTCACGACGCCCAGTGCGAGCCGCGTTTTTCGAATGCAGGCCGGCGAGGCGACCTGCGAACAAAACCTGTCCGTCGCCGCGCGCGCATGGCTTGAGGTGCTCCCGGAGCCGCTTGTGCCGCATCGCGGCTGTTCCTACCGCCAATCCGTGCGGGTCGACGTTGCCGCCGGCGGCCGGCTGTTTTTTGCCGATTTGCTCATGGCGGGACGCGTCGCCCACGGCGAACGCTGGGCCTGGAACCGCCTCTGCCTCGAGACGGACATTCGCTGCGATGGACGGCGCGTGCTGCGCGAACGTTTTGCACACGGCGGCCCGGAACTCGGGCAGTTGGCCGCGCTCGCCGGCTCCGGCCCCGAGGCGTGTTTCGGAAACGCCGTCCTCGTCGCGCCCGATGAGCCATCCGCTCTCGCGAATCTGCGGGCGCTCGACCACGCGGACTGCCGCGTCGGCGTCAGCCCGCTGCGACTCGGCGGATGGAGCATCAAATTCGTCGCTCGCGACAGCCTTCGCCTGCGGGACACCCTGCGCGCCATCCGCGGAATCCTGGCCGCCGATTTTCCTCACCTCGCCTGCAATGCCCGAAAGCTTTAGCGTCGATCAGATATTCCCCTAACTGGAAAGGCATGCCGGGAGGCGACGCCATTCGCGGTGTCGTTATGTGCGGGCCGCAGGGCGGCCGCTCGCGGAACTGGTGCCGCACCGTCCGAGCCCGCTCTCAGCCGTAACGAGGCAGCAGGTGGGCGTCGGTTTCCATACCGACGCCTCTGTCGCCGATGTGGAAATCGGCGACCACCAGAGGACCTGTCGATCCTGGAGCAAAACCAGCTTCTATTGCAGCGCTACGGCTCAGGTCGTCAGCAGGAAAACGCCACATGCCGCCACGGCCCAACCCGCGGTCTTGGTTGCCGCGGAGGGAAGCCGAGCCGTCGCCAGTCCAAGAGCCAGGCCCGTCGCGTGAAGGAGGGCCGTGGCGACGACGAATCCGAAGCTGTAGCCGAGCGCGCCCGCGGTCGCCGGCATCTCAGCGCCGTGAGCGTAGCCATGGAATAACGCAAACAGTCCCGCGAGTCCCATGCCCGCAGCCACCGGAGGCCGCACCGCCAGGGCGATGAGCAATCCGAGCACGATGACCGACGCCGCGATCGCCTGCTCCACCGCCGGCACCGGCCAACCAAGCCGTCCAACCACGCCGCCGAGCGCCATCAGGGCGACAAATGAAAATGGAACCAGCCATCGCGCCCGGCCGCCGAGCTGCGCCGCCCAAATGCCAATCGCGATCATGGCCACGAGATGGTCGAGGCCGGAGAGCGGGTGCAGGAATCCGCCCTGGAAATCCCATTCGAGATCGTGGCCGGGATGACCCGGATGCGCTGACGCGAGCGCGGGAATCAGATAGGCCGCGAGCGCGGGGAAGATGAAGCGGAGCCGGGAGCGCATGGAGAGGAATGGATCAAGGTCTGCGCCGGCAAGCTGGCGGATTTGCGCCCCAAGATCAAGCCGGCCGCAGCCCTCTCCTGGGGAGAAACCGGCCACCCGCGGGTGCGCCGGTTCTCCTCGCAAGACCGACCCAAGTGCGGGTCGGCCTGGTGTTCAGGCAGGTCGACTCAGAAGGTGTATGCGTAGCTGATCGATAGGACTCCGCGCCCGATGGCGGCGCCATTGGCCACCTTCGGATCCGAGCCCTGCTTGTAGAAATTCTCCGAACCTTTCGTGTAGGCGACCCCGACGGTAATTTTGCCGCTCTTGCCGACGGCGAATGGCATTGAAACGCCAACCAGGTAGTAGTCGCCCCAGTTCTTGACGCCGGGATCGACATCCGGAATCGCGTCCGTCCAGAGGTACGTGCCGTACGTTCCGCTGAAATCGAGTTCGGTGCCGGCATCCTTGAGCGGCACGGTGTAGGCTGCGGAGAATTCCCACGTCGCTCCCTTCAGCACGAAGTCGTAGTAAACCTTCGGAGTGAGCGTGACTCCTCCAACCGTGTAACTGAGCGCGACATTCGGTTCCACGGTCGCCTTGTAGAATCCGTTGTCCTTATGCGCATTGGGATAGGTATAGATCGTGTAGCCCGGCACGAAATAGAGGGTGTCCTTGATGATCTCCTGCTTGTACGAGCCGTAGAAATCGAACTCGGGGTCGGATTGTCCATCGACCTTGTCGGCGAGGGGAAAATTGCTCCACACGCCGACGGCGAGGTTGCCGTCGTCGAACTCAATCGATGGTTCAAACGACGGACCTCCGAGGCGGACGCCGCGGAACATGTATTGCGAGGCGAACGCCGGAGTGAGCGTCCACGAATACGAGGGTGCGTCGGCCGGCGCCGGCGCGGGGGTCGCGGCCGGTGCAGGTGCGGTCGCGGATGGGGTCGCAGCAGTCTGCGCCGAAGCGCTAGTGGCGGCCGCGAGAGCGAGGACAAACAACAGGCTGGTATTTTTCATTGGGGGCTGGTGGTGGCAAAGATGGCGGGTGCCATCGTTGGCCAAGGAAGCAGCCTATGGACCAAACCATTATTTATTACATGCAGGAGGCCGTCGGGGCGGCCGCGGGGCCATGAGCGCCTTTCGGCAACGATCGGCGAAAAACCTCCAAAAGCCTGATATCCGCAAACCTGCGCTCGCCAACGCCCTGGTTTCGGGTAAGGATTTCTTCCGGCCCCACCACCCCTCGGACCCATGCCTTCCCCGACTCCAACCCGTCGCGAATTCATCAAAGCCTCGCTCGCCGCATCGTCGCTTTTTGTCCTTCCCCGCTTTGCCATCGGCCAGGCCGGCCCGCCGCCGAGCCGGAAGATCAACCTGGCATTCATCGGGGCTGGTGGCCAGGCCGAGGCCGCCTTCTCGGGTTGCGATGGCGAGAACTTCGTCGCGCTCTGCGATGTCGACGATGCCCGCGCGGCCAGCGCCTACACCCGGTTTCCCGGCGCAAAACGCTTCAAGGATTTCCGCAAGATGCTCGAGCAGATGCACCGCGATATCGATGCGGTGGTCGTCTCGACGCCGGACCACATCCATTTTTCCGCGGCCTACATGGCCATGCAACTGGGCAAGCACGTCTTCGTGCAAAAGCCGCTGACGCATAACATCTGGCAGGCGCGCACGCTGCGGCGGGCCGCGTCTCACTACAAGGTCATCACCCAGATGGGGAACCAGGGACACACGACCGAGGGCATCCGTTACATCAAGGAATGGTACGATGCCGGCGTCCTTGGGGACGTGCGCGAGGTGCATGCCTGGTTCAACGGACCCGATTTCGTCGGCGCACCGTTCTTCCGCATCCCATCGGAATTTCCCCCGCACGGCGAAATGCCGCCCCCCACCCTCGACTGGAATCTGTGGCTCGGGCCGGCGAAGAAGCGCCACTACAGCCATTCGTACGTGCCGCTCACGTGGCGGGGTTTCTGGGATTTCGGCTGCGGCGAACTCGGCGACTGGGCCTGCCACACGCTGGATGGTCCGTTCTGGTCGCTCGATCTCGACGCTCCGACCCGCGTGACGGTCGAAAATCTCGAGGCGATCCACGAGGGTTACGTCCCGCGCTCGACCCATCTCAAGTTTGAGTTTCCTGCTCGCGGCACCAAGCCGCCCGTGTCGTTGCACTGGTACGACGGCGGCCAGCATCCGCCGGTACCGCTCGACTGGGACCGGACCAAGCCGTTTCCCGACTCCGGTATGCTGATGGTGGGAAGCAAACAGACCCTGATGACGGGACCGCGCCCCGACAGCCCGCGCCTCCTGAACGATGCCACCTGGCAGGATTTCAAGGCGCACCTGCCGCCCAAGGTCATTCCCCGGATCATCGGCGGACCGTTCCCCGAATGGCTCCGCGCGATCAAGGGCGACGGCCCGCTGCCCGGCTCCAATTTCGATTATTCCGCCCGCCTCACGGAAATGGCGCTCGTTGGTGTCATGGCCCAGCGCACCAATCGCGACATCGAATGGGACGCAGCGCAGATGAAGGTGACCAACCACGACGACTTCGGGCACATCGTCCGCGAGCCCGCCCGCCATGGCTGGAACGTCGGGCACGACGTTTGGTGACGCCGGCTCTTCCGGGGTTGTCCGATAATCCCGGCGGGGCGCTGGCACGTTGGATGCATCGCGCCCTCGCATGGCGTTTTCGCCTCGAAGCATCGTCCTGATCCTCGCCAACTTCATCACGGCCATGGCCTGCAGCGCCTCCCCGGCTCCGTTGCCTGACGACCCGCGTTGCACCACAGAAGACCGGACGTTCATGGCTCGCGCCTATGAACTCGCGCGGGCCGCCATTCAGGACCATTCGGGATACCCGTTCGGCGCGCTTCTCGTCGTCGACGGCAAGATCGTCGCCGAGTACCACAACTGCGAACTCGAGATGAAGGACCCGACCAAACATGCGGAAACGGGCCTGATCTCCGCCTTCGCTCCTAAACTTGGCCGGGACGTGCTCGCGCGCGCCACGCTCTACGCCAGCAGCGAGCCGTGCACGATGTGCTGCGGCGCCATCCGGTTCGCCGGGATCAGGAAGGTCGTCTACGGCACCACCGAGTCGCAGTTCGTCAAGGTGATCGGCGAACGAAACGATCCGCACCCGCTCGATAGTCGCGAAGTGTTCGCGCGCACCGCACCCGACACGGTCGTGCTCGGCCCGCTCATGGAAGCCGAGGGGCTCGCGATCCACGAGGCCTACTGGCCGTTGCTGCACCCCGGAAGCTGAGTCGGCATCGGTTTCCACGTCGCCGCGGTCCGAGATCGTCCGGTGGGCGTCGTTTTCCATAACGGCGCCGTCCGAGATCGTCGATGGGGACATTGACGACCACCTGGCCGGGCGCTCGCCCCTTTACCGGGCCCTGCGGACCCGGCTACACCCCGGAAGGCACGAACAACGCCTCACGTACAAGTCGCGCCACCACCGAAGCTGCGCCTCGTGTAGCCGGGGGCGCCAGACCCCGGATCCCTATGGGCACCGAGACGCCTCCGGTCGGCGTCGTTTTCCACGTCGCCGCTGTCCGAGATCGTCCGGTCGGCGTCGTTTTCCATACCGACGCCGTCCGGGATCGTCGATGGGGACATCGACGACCACCTAGCCGGACATCCATTCGTCACCGGCCCTTCGGACCCGGCTACAAATCGCCCGAAATGATCACTTCATCGGCGAGAAATCCGTCGGCGTCAGAAAGGTGGATTTCACGCCGTGGGGCACGAGAAGGCTTCCGTCCTTCTCGGACTCGGTGCGCACTTTTATCCATTCCGGGTCGGCCTCGAATGCCGCCCAGTTCCTCGCGGCGGCGGCGCGGTCGGGATGGGCCAGCAGGTAGACCAGGGTGTGGCCGGCTCCCTGAGCTGCGTCGAGCGGATGACTGTAGAAAACGCTCTCCATGCCGTGCCGACGAAAGAGCGCGATGGTGTGCTCGCGGAAGCGCGCATCGAGCGCGGGAAGTTTACCCTCGTTCGTCGTGTAAATGCGAAGCTCGTAGGCGTGGCCGGTTCCGGACGGCACCGCGATTGCCGGCGAATAATCCACCGGCTCCAGAAACGTCGAGTCGACCTTGGTGACGATCCTGCCGTTGGCCTCGCTCGCCTTCTGCACTTTCTGCCATTCCGGATCGGCCCCGAATTCCTTCCACGCCTTCACCGCCTGCTCCCGGCTCGGATGTTTAAGAATGTAGAAAAGATGATTCCCGTCGGCCGGATCGACCGGAAGCCAGTAACCTACGTTGACCATGCCGTGACGCTCAAAGATCGCGCAGGTGTGCTCGCGGAACCGGGCGAGCAGGTCGGGCATCTTGCCGGGATTGGTGGTGTAAACGCGGAGCTCGAAGACGGGACCGGAGTCGGCGGCAGCCAGCAAACCGGAAAAGGAGAAGGCGATGAGCGCGAAGATTGATCGGATCATGCGACCCAGCATGACCGCCGGCGGCATTTTGTCAGGCAGATCCGGCAGGGCGGGATTTCCATATCCCGCCGCATTCGGACAAATCGGCCCAGGATCGGCGATGAATCCGTCAATGAGCCGATCCCCGCCGGTCGGGGCGGGTATCGGATCAATTCAGGCGGGATATGGAAATGCCGCCCTACAACTCGCTCCCCGTTCCTCGATTCTCGCTCCTCTGGCTATGGCAAATCCGTCGAACCCATCAAATACCGGTCGCACTCGCGCGCGGCGCCGCGACCTTCGTTGATGGCCCAGACGACCAGGCTCTGTCCGCGACGGCAGTCGCCGGCGGCAAAGACGCCCGTGAGGCTGGTCGTGTACTTTTCGTGCTCGGCCTTGATATTGGAGCGCGGGTCGGTTTCGACGTTGAGCGCCTTGAGCAGCATCTGCTCGGGTCCGAGGAAGCCCATCGCGAGCAGCACAAGCTGCGCCGGCCGGGTCTTTTCGGAACCCGGCACTTCCTTCGGCACGAACTGGCCCTTCTCGTTCTTTTCCCAAGTGATCTCGACCGTCACGAGTTCCTTCACGTGGCCCTTCTCGTCGCCCACGAACTTCTTCACCGTGGTGAGGTAAATGCGCGGATCGGCGCCGAATCGCGCCGCGGCCTCCTCCTGCCCGTAGTCGAGCTTGTAGGTCTTCGGCCATTCCGGCCAGGGATTGTCGCCGGCGCGCTCCAGCGGAGGCTTCGGCAGGATCTCGATCTGGAGCAGGCTGCGGCAGCCGTGCCGCATGGACGTGCCGACGCAGTCCGTGCCGGTGTCACCGCCGCCGATTACCACGACGTCCTTGTCCTTCCCACTGATCGGCGCGTGCTCCGCTCCGCCATTGAGCACCGCCTTGGTGTTGGCGGTGAGATACTCCATCGCGAAATGGACGCCCTTCAGATTCCGGCCCTCGATCAGGAGGTCGCGCGGCTGGGTCGCGCCCGTGCAGATGACCGTGGCGTCGTAATCGTTGAGAAACTTCTCGGCCGGCACGTTGCCGCCGACGTTGGCGTTGCACTCGAACGCAATTCCTTCCTTCCGCATGAGCTCGACGCGGCGGAGGACGACCTCGTTCTTGTCGAGCTTCATGTTCGGGATGCCGTACATCAGCAGACCGCCGGGGCGGTCGGCGCGCTCGTAAACCGTGATGGTGTGGCCGGCCCGGTTGAGCTGCGCGGCGGCGGAGAGTCCCGCGGGGCCCGAACCGATCACGGCGACCTTTTTGCCGGTGCGAACCTTGGGCGCCTCGGGGAGCACCCAGCCCTCCTCCCAGGCGCGATCGATGATCGAGACCTCGATGTTCTTGATCGTGACCGGCGGGCTGTTGATGCCGAGAACGCACGAACCTTCGCACGGCGCGGGGCAGACCCGGCCGGTGAATTCCGGAAAATTATTCGTCTTGTGCAGGCGATCGAGCGCCTCGCGCCACAGCCCGCGGTAGACGAGGTCGTTCCACTCCGGGATCAGGTTGTTGATCGGGCAGCCGGACGCCATGCCGCCGATGAGGCGGCCGGTGTGGCAGAACGGGACGCCGCAATCCATGCAGCGCGCGCCCTGCTGGCGGAGTTTCTTCTCCTCC
>DASYDZ010000032.1:0-23023 GCA_036499305.1 Candidatus Didemnitutus sp. | reverse complement strand
CCACTCGGCCTGGGGCTGCGCCCACGCCGCTTCGATCTCTTTCACCAGTTCCTCGCCAAAATCAGGTAGGGTTCTTGCCATGGCCCACCTTGATCATCTCCATCTCACTTGTTAAGCGTAAAAGCTACAGGCGAATGGTATGAAATCTCAGCTTTCTTCCGGCGGCGTGAAACCGCGGCGCATCACGTTCTCCACGATCGCGCGCGGGAAAAGGAAGTTCTGCAGATACTCGCGCCCGCCGGCCTTGGTGCCGCCGCCGGACATCTTGAAGCCGCCGAACGGGTGGCGTTCGACGATGGCACCGGTGATGCCGCGATTCAGGTACAGATTGCCGACCAGAAATTCGCGCTGCGCCCGCTCCAACGCCTTCGGACTGCGGGAGAACAGGCCGCCCGTGAGCGCGTAGTCGGTGCCGTTGGCGATGGCGAACGCCTCGTCGAGGTCCTTGGCGCGGAGAACGGCGACGACCGGCCCGAAGATTTCCTCGCGCGCAATCGCATGCGTCGGCTTGACGTCGACGAACACGGTCGGCGGCACGAACCAGCCTTCGGCCGGCGGCTGACCCTGGAAGGCGAGGCGAGCCTCGCGTTTGCCCTGTTCGATCAGGCCCAGGATCTTTTTCTGGGCCTCGGCATCGATCACCGGACCGATGACGGTGCCCGGCAACGAGGGATCTCCGATTGGATACGAGGCGCACGCGGCGACGAACCGCTGGACGAATTCGTCGTAGACTCCCTCGAGCACGATCAGCCGGGAGAGCGCGGAGCATTTTTGCCCGCTGAATCCGAACGCGCTGTAGAGAGCGCCGGGGATCGCCTCGTCGAGGTCGGCGTCGTTGTCGATGATGAGCGCGTTCTTGCCGCCCATCTCGCAGACAACCTTCTTGAGGCTGGCCTGTCCGGGCGCGGTGCGTCCGGCGGTTTCCCAGATGCGGCAGCCGACGGCGCGCGAGCCGGTGAAGGCGATGAAGTCGACCTGCGGGTGCGCCACCAGATGTGCGCCGACGTCCTCGCCAAAACCCGGCAGGAAGTTGACGACGCCCGCGGGTACGCCCGCTTCGACGAGGATGTCCATCAGGGCGGCGCCGATGAGCGAGGTCTGCTCGGCGGGTTTCATGATGACCGTGTTGCCGGCAACCAGGGGCGCGACCACCAGACCGGTGAGGATCGCGAGCGGGAAATTCCAGGGAGCGATGGCCACGCCGACGCCGCGCGGCGTCCAGAGCTGCACGCATCGTTCGCCCGGCACCGGCTGCGTGACGGCGGGCCGGTCCATTCTGCGCATCTCGACCGCATAGTACCGGCAGAAATCGACCGCCTCGGAAATATCGCCGTCGGCTTCGACCCACGGCTTGCCGGCCTCAAGGATTTCGAGGGCGTTCAGTTCGAAACGGCGTTGCTCCATCAGGTCGCCGGCGCGCTCGAGGATGGCGGCGCGCTCCTCCACCGGGCGGGCGCGCCACGCGGGAAACGCGGCGGCGGCGGCGGCGACGGCGGCATCGGCATCCGCGACCGTCGCGCGCGCCCACGAGCCGATCACCTGGGTCGGACGGGCGGGGTTGACCGACGGAACGCACGCCCGGTCGCTGATGCGCCGGCCGCCGATGACGAGCGGGTGCTTTCCCCCGAGGCGGGACGACAGGGCGGCGATGGCGGCGCGCTGCTTTCCGCGATTGGCCGGGAGCGTGAAGTCGGTGTTGGGGGCATTGACGAAGCTGCCGGCGGGACGGGCCTTCCGCGCCAGCGGCTCGGGTGCCGTCGCGATGGCGTTCACCGGGTTGCCGAGGAGCTGTTCCTTCGAGACCTCACCCATGTTCCTGATGCGGAGGAATCCCTCGTTGGAGGTGTTCTCGAGCAGGCGGCGCACGAGGTACGCCATGCCGGGCAGCAGCTCGCCGATCGCGCAGTACTCGCGCACGCGATGACCGAGACCGAGCAAGGCGTGCTTCAGCTCGTCCGCCATGCCATACAGTGCCTGGAATTCGTAGGCGCGCGGCTCGATGCCGCGGCGCTCCGCCTGCACGATCGCGTGCGCGACCGAGCGGACATTGTGCGACGCGAAATTGGGAGTCACGATGTCGATGTTCTCGAGCAACATGACCGTGAGCTTCTCGTAGTTGGCATCGGACTCCGGTTTTTTCTGCCACACGGGCACCGGCCAGTCGCGCTGCTGCGCAACGATGGTTTCGTAGTCCCAATAGGCGCCCTTGACCAGGCGCACGCTGAGCGGCCGCTGGCGCCGCCGGGCCCACGCGATGAGTTCGCGGAGATCCGCCTCGCCATCGCGCAGATAGGCCTGGATCGCGATGCCGATGGCGGGTTTTTGCGCGAATTCCGGCTCCTCGAAGATCGACTGGAAGAGCGCGAGCGTGAGATCCTTCAGCTTGTAGCTCTCCATGTCGAAGTTGATCAACGCGCCCGCGTCCGCGGCGCGCCGCAGGATCGGGCGGAGTCTCTCCTTGAGCGCGGCGATGGAGTTTTCCGGATCCGCCGGGTGCACGTCGGGCGTGAGGGCGGAAATCTTGACCGAAAGGTTGAGGCGCGGCAGCGGACCCTTGGTCCCGATGTCGCTGAAACACGGCTCCTGGTCCTTGGCAAACCAGGCCGAAACGCTGTCGAGAATCTCAAGGTTGCGCTTCAGGAAGACATCGGCCTCGGCTTCACTCACGACGGTTTCGCCGAGCAGGTCGATGGTGGTCGCGAGACCGGACCTGGCGTTCTTTCGAATCTGTTTGACGAGGTCGCTGCCGTCGCGGCCGGCCACGAACTGGCTGGCCATGTCGACGATCTGGGCCTTGACCGGTCCGGCGACGAGCGCGGGCGCGAACGACGCGGCGACGAGTCCGGTCTTGAGCGCGGGATTGAGTTCGACGGCCTTGTCGCCGAAGTACTCCTGCAGGTGGCGGACGATCTCGCCCGAGCTGTTCAGCGATGGCAGGACGTCGACGAAACGGAAAAGCTGCGTCTTGAAGGCGGGATCCTTCATCGACCATTCCATCAGCCGCGCGTAAGCTCCCTTCTTGGAGAACAGGGCGGGAGGCGGATGCTGGTCCATCAGCGCGAAGAGCTTTTCGCCTTTCGCGCGGACGGCGGATTCGATTTCGGGTTGGGGAGGGAGGAACGAAGACATGGGAACGCGGCGCCGGAGGAGTGGCCGTTGGTTTTTGGGATCGAGTGTTGCGCACCCGGAGGCCTTGGCAAGCTGCCGGGGGCGGTCGCCGAACGCTTGAATGGCGCTTAATTGACCGATTAGGCGCACGCAGGCCGCCCGCCTGAGTCGGCCCGCTTCGATGCATCCCTGGGCGCCGTCGAGGATTTCGCTGAACTGGTACGGGAGTTGCGACAGGGGCGTGGACTTCGAGATGCCAGGAAGTGCCGTATCATGCTTGAACAACACACGATTGAGGCCCGGTCGGATGACCGCGAACCCGCGGTGTGCGTTGCGACGGCCGCCAATTTGCCGGTTGGAAGGGGTGGGATGGGAGCGCCGCTGACCAAGCCCAGCGTGCTTGTGATCGACGACGAGCATCAGGTTCGGCGACTGCTCCGGGCAAATCTCGGCGACGCCGGATACGTGGTCCGCGAGGCGGACACGGGCCGGAAGGGCCTGGATGAACTCAAGCGGGAGGCGCCCGATGCGGTGATTCTCGACCTGGAATTGCCCGACCTTTCCGGCGGCCCGTTGGTGGCAACCCTGCGCGCCGGCAGCGCCGTGCCGGTGCTGGCCCTCTCGGCCGACGGGCAGGAACAGACCAAGATCGCCGCGCTGGATGCCGGAGCGGACGATTTCCTGGTCAAACCATTCGGGACGGGTGAGCTGCTCGCCCGGATCCGCGCCCTCCTGCGGCGGATCAAACCCGGTGTCGCCGCCAATCTCTTCACGTTTGGCAACAACCAGGTTGATCTCGGGCGCAGGCGGGTGACGAAATCCGGAAAAACTGCGAAGCTCACCTCGATGGAGTATGCCCTGCTGCAGCTTTTCATCACCCATCGGGAAAAGGCGCTCACGCACCGACAGATCCTCGTTGAACTGTGGGGGCCGCGGGCCGAGGGACGAACGCACTACCTGCGAACCTATATGATGAGGCTGCGGCGCAAGCTGGAGGACGACTGGAGCTACCCGAAGCACTTTTTGACGGAGTCGGGCATCGGATACCGGTTCGTCGTTAGTCCGTAAGGCACGAACAGATAGCAATATGGATAAATTTGTCCGCCTCTGATGGCTCTCTCTCCCTCTCGAAAATTGAGCCGTTCACATTTGGTCTACGACTTATGACACAGTTTATATTTTCTGTTTATAATACTTGGTATGGGGGTTGCGACACACCGCTCGCGCATTCGCACCTCCAGATCCTTCCGGAGCAATAACCCCCAAAAACAACGACGACACCACCACAACAATGAGAAACAGGTATACAGGTCCAAAATGGTTTCGTGCAGCCCTGATGGGCCTTGCACTTTACTGTAGCGCGGGAGCGCTACGAATGTTCGCCGACGACGAGCCCAAACCCGATCCGGCCGGCACGTCCACGGGCGTGGCCGCAGATGTCCCGGGTTTCGTGGTCTCCGCTCCTGCCGACTTGAGCGCGGACGACAAGAAGGACAAGGACAAGGCGAAGGCCTACGACGACGCCAAGAAGTCATTCGACGACTACACGAAACAGGCGGCGGTCGAGCCCCTCGCCGTGAAGCTCGCGGATGGGGTTGGCCACAACCGCGTCGCGATCAACTTCATGTGGACGCTGGTCACGGGATTCCTGGTCATGTTCATGCAGGCGGGCTTCGCGCTCGTTGAAACCGGTCTGTGCCGCGCGAAGAATTCCGGCCACACCATGGCGATGAATTTCATGATTTATCCCATGGGCATGCTCGGTTTCTACCTATGCGGCTTCGCCTTCATGTTTGGCGGTATTGGCGCCCTTGGCACGATGGGAAGCTACGCCGGCCTGAACCACGAGATCACCTGGACCCTGTTCGGCAAGCCGTTCGGCGTTCTCGGCTGGAAGGGTTTCATGTTGCAGGGAGCAGGCTACGATACTGCGGCCTTTGCGCTCTTCCTCTTCCAGATGGTCTTCATGGACACGACAGCGACCATTCCAACCGGCGCGGCCGCGGAACGCTGGAGATTCTCGGCATTCATGCTCTACGGGTGCGCGATCGGCACGATCATGTACCCGGTTTTCGGCAACTGGGTCTGGGGCGGCGGCTGGCTCTCCCAACTCGGCGTCAACTTCGGCCTGGGTCACGGACACCTGGATTTCGCCGGCTCCTCCGTCGTGCACATGCAGGGTGGCGTCATCGCACTGATCTTTGCATGGCTGATCGGACCCCGATACGGCAAATACGACAGCGCTGGAAAGATCGTGAACCCGATCGTGCCGCACAATATCCCGATGGTCATGCTCGGCACCTTCATCCTGGCCTTCGGCTGGTTCGGCTTCAATCCGGGCTCCACGCTGGCCGGCACCGACCTCCGCATCGCGGTGATCGCCGTCAACACGATGATCGCCGGCTCCACGGCCGCGCTGGCCGCCACCCTCTGGATGTGGTGGTTCAAGACGAAGAAGCCTGATCCGGGCATGATGTGCAATGGCATCCTCGCCGGCCTGGTCGCCATCACTGCTCCCTGCGCCTTCGTGAGCGTTGGCGGTGCGGCGCTCATCGGCGTCATCGCCGGCCTGCTCGTGGTTGAGGCGGCGTTCTTCTTCGACAAGATCGGCATCGACGATGCGGTCGGCGCCATCGCCGTCCACGGCGTCAATGGCTGCTGGGGCTGTCTCTCGATCGGCCTCTTTGCCGACGGCACTTACGGTGACGGCTTCAACGGCGTCGCCGGCAACGTCACCGGTCTGTTCTACGGTGGCGGCCTGAGCCAGTTCTGGGCCGAGCTTATCGGCGTCACCACCTGCTTCGTCACGCTGTCCCTCCTCTCGCTCTTTGTTTACTTCGTGATCGAGAAGATCGTCGGCAACCGCGTCAGCAAGGAAGTCGAGATCCAGGGTCTCGACATCCCCGAGATGGGCGCGCCGGGCTATTCCGGCATGGTCATGGACCACAAGGCCGAAACGCCTGTTACCTGATCCCTAACACCAACACACAACCGCAGCTGCGCGCGGGTCGTATCCCCGCGCGCGGCTTCGCGAAATCCCCAACCCCATTCTGTCATGATCAGTGAGCTTCTTATCCAAGTCAGCGCCGTCCTTGCGGGCGGAATCCTCGGTTATGGTTTTGGACTGCTCCAGCAGGCCGCCCTCCGCCGCAACGAAAAGCGGCAGCAGCAGGGCAACTTGAAGAGCGGATTTTCACTTATGCCTGGAGCGGGCGTCCGCGTCGCATATTTCCTTGTCACATTGATACTGGTCCAGGTCATCTGCCCGCTGCTCTTCCGCGATGGCACCCAATGGTGGGTCTCGGGCGGCGTGCTCGCCGGCTACGGCTGGACGCTCCTGCGCCAACTGCTGCGCCTGCGCAAGGCTCAGGCGTGAATTGGCTGATCTCCGCGGTGGCGACCGCCCCCGCGTCCCTTCTTCCCCGGGCGCTGGATTCCTATCCCGCGCCGTCGTCCGCCGGTCTGATGCAGACCCTGGCGGATCGCGTGCGGGCTGATCCGTTCAACCTTTGGGCCTCGATCATTTTTCTCGCGGCCATCATCCACACCTTTCTCACGCCGCAGTTCCGCAAATGGGCCCACGTCGTGGAGGCCCGGCACCGGGAAAGCGGGCAGCGCCGGCTGACGCTCGAGACCGGGGAGGAGGTTCCGGAAGTCAGTTTTGCCGGCCAGATCCTGCATTTCCTCGGCGAGGTGGAGGCCGTGTTCGGCCTCTGGGTGGTCGTGCTCCTGATCGCCGGGTCCGTCTTCAAGGGCTGGAACACCCTGGCCGACTACGTCAGCCACCGGGTCGACTATACCGAGCCGATTTTCGTCATGATCATCATGGCGCTCGCCTCGACGCGCCCGATCACCCGCGTGGCCGAGCGCATCATCTCCCTGCTCGCGGCCCTCGGAGGCGAGACGATCGCGGCCTCGTGGCTCGCGATCCTGATTTTCGGTCCGCTGCTCGGCTCGCTGATCACGGAGCCGGGCGCCATGACGATCTCGGCGATCCTGCTCGCCCGCCAGTTCTACCACTACGAACCGTCGCTCAAGCTGTGCTACGCCACGATCGGCCTGCTTTTCGTGAACGTGTCCGTCGGCGGCACCCTGACCCATTTCGCCGCCCCGCCCATGATCATGGTCACCGGACAATGGCAGTGGGACACGGCCTACGTCTTCCTTCATTTCGGCTGGCGGGCGATGGTCGGGATCACGGTCACGACGCTGCTTTACTTCATTTTCTTCCGCTCGGAGTTTGCGGAGCTGGAAAAAGCCCGCCTGCAGCAGGCCCGCTTCCTGACGATCGGCGGCGGGGCGCACATCCCGGCGTGGATCATTGCGACGCAGGTGGCGTTCATCGTCTTCGCGGTGACCTTCTCGCACGACACGCCGCTGCTGATCGGCGGCTTCCTCTTCTTCCTCGCGTTCGCCCAGGCCACGGCGCACCACCAGAAGCGCCTCGACATGCGCTCGCCGCTGATGGTCGGATTTTTCCTCGCGGCGCTCGTGGTACATGGCGGCCTCCAGGGCTGGTGGCTGGAGCCGGTGCTGAAGAGCCTGGGCCGCACAAGCCTGTTCTGGGGCGCCACTTTCCTGACGTCATTCAACGACAACGCCGCGATCACCTATCTCGCCAGCATGGTGCCGAACCTCAGCGAAGGCCTCAAGCACGCGGTCGTGGCGGGAGCGGTGACCGGTGGTGGCTTGACGGTGATCGCCAACGCGCCGAATCCCGCGGGGCAGAGCATCCTCCAGAAATTCTTCCCGAACGGCGTCTCGCCGCTCGGCCTGGCGGCCGCCGCGGCCATTCCCACTCTCGTGATGGCGGGCGCGTTCATGCTGTTCTGAGCCGGAGCGATGCCGTGGGTGGGCGTCGGTTTCCATCCCGACGCCTCTGTCGCCGATGTGGAAATCGGCGACCACCAACGGACCGGTCGATCCTGGATCAAAACCAGCCTCTACTGCATTTTGGCTGAGAACCCGGGCCGGCCCGGACCGCCTGGTCGACCAACCGGATCAGGGCATGCTCAGCCGTGCGCGTGGCGGGAGAAATACCAATAGAGCGCCGCGATGATGGCGGCCTGGATCAGGACAAATGCGATGATCATCGGAACCAGCCGGCTGCGCCGCCGCCAGGATGCGACCGGTTCGAGGCGCTCGTTGCGGCCGGTGAGCTCGACCTTGGAATAGTTTTCCAGGTGCTCCTTCATCTGCGCCGCCGACGCGTAGCGCTGGAGAGGCTGGCGGGCGAGAGCGTGAAGGATGATCTCCTCGATCTGGGGTGTCAGATCCGGATTGACCACGCGCGGGGCGGCGGGATCGCCGGTGGCACGCAGGTTCATGGTCACGTATGGGCTCTCGCCCTCGAACGGGAGTTTTCCCGTCGTCATCTCGTACAGGATGGCGCCCAGACTGTAGATGTCGGTGCGCAGGTCGCCTCGCCGCCCATTCACCTGTTCGGGTGACATGTAATCCGGTGTTCCCATGGCGGGAGTGAATCCGACAAAGGTCAGGCGTCGCATCCGGGAGGAGCGCGCGATGCCGAAATCGAGGATGCGGATGCTGCCGTCATCGCAGATCATGATGTTCTGCGGTTTGAGATCGCGGTGGATGATTCCGTGCTGGTGCAGATACTCCAGCGCGTCGCACACCTGGGCGGCGATGCGGGCGGCCTGCGCCTCCGGCAGCGGACGATTGGCGGCCAACACGGCGTCGAGCGTCCGGCCCTCGAGAAACTCCATCACCATGTAAGGCCTGCTTTTGCGGACTCCTGCCGGCAGGACCTTCAGCACGAACGGATGGTCAAGCGGGCGGCTGATCTCCTCCTCGCGCTGGAAACGGCTCGCGACGTTCTCGTCGGTGGCGGAATTGGGCAGCGGCGCCTTGATCGCAACGATCCGCCCGTCATGGACGTCGCGCGCCTTGAAGACCGAGGCCATGGCGCTGCGATGGATCAGCTCGATCACCTCATATTGGCCGTCGAGCAGTTGCCCCGCCTCCAGTTCGCCCGCGACCGGCTCCTTGTCTTCGCGGCGATAAACCGGCACGCCCTGGCGGTAGGCAATGGGGTCGAGCTCGACGACCTTGATGATCTGCACCGAAAGATTGTCATCGAGCTGGCGCTTCTCGGCGGCGGCCATGATCTGCTGGCACGCGGCTTCGGGTTCGAGATGGCTGACGATGTTCGCGAGTTCGTCGGCCGTCACAAACGCGTAGAGCCCGTCGGTGCACTGCACGACGATGTCGCCGCGGGCCAGCGCGACGCGACTCGCGTCGAACTTGACGGTCGGCTGGTGTCCCACGCTGCGGGTGAGGACGGACCGCCGCGGATCGATCATCGCGCGGTGCTCGTGCGTCAGGCGCAGCTTCACGGACGGAGCGATGTAGCAGTGATCGGTCGTGAGCTGCCGGATCATGCCCTGGCGCACCAGGTAGACCCGCGTGTCGCCGACGTGCGTGACGTGAAGCGAATTCTCGCGGAAGATCGAGATGGCGAGCGTGGTGGCCATGCGTCCCTTGTCGCGCGTGGATTGGGCGGTGTCGTGGACGGCCCGGTTCGCGTTCTCGACGACGTCCTTCTGGAGGTCCGGGATGGGTGCGTAGGCCGGGGCATTCTCCAGGGTTTCGAGGACGGCCGCGACCGCCAGCTCGCTGGCGACCTCCCCGCGGCTTTCACCCCCCACGCCATCCGCCATGATCCAGACCTGACCCACCGTCTGGGTACGGCGATCACCATCGGGAGGCCAGCGCGCGATGAAATCCTCGTTGTTTTCGCGCACCGGTCCGGCGCTGGTGCTCTGCGCCTGCGTCAATAGCATGGGGAAAAATACGTTGGTATCCGGAGACTTGGCAACCCCCGCACGTGTGTGATGACGAACATGGTCTCCGAACCTGCCGTCCATGGCAATTGTTGGTGTTGGCGCCCAAATAAGGATCCCCGAAGCAAGCTCCAAGGCCTTTGACCAAGACCGCCCATGCCACCAAGTCTCTTTGTCGCTGTAGGAGCGGGTTTATCCCGCGATTTCCCGTTCGATCGCGGCATTAGGCCGCTCCTCCAACCATCGAGGCGGGAGCAAGCTCCGGGGTATCGGACCCACGGCGAATGAACCGGCGCGGGCAGGACGGACCGGGTGGGGAAGCGCAATGGAGTCTTCTTATGGGCTTGGCGGGAAGGAATTTACGTGCCACGAGATTCCCGCAACTTCGCGACGGGTCGCGGTGTTCTGACGGTGAACGATGAATCTCCAGTGCACACCTCAAATGAGGAGCTGACGGCTCCGACTGACTTCGCGACCTTCATGCGCAGCTACCAGGACATGGTTTACTCCACCGCCGTGCGTCTCATCGGCAACGAAACGCAGGCCGAGGATATTTCGCAGGAGGTTTTCCTGAAAGCCTACCAGCACTTCGACAACCTCCGCGCGAGCCCGTCGGCCGGCGGCTGGCTGAAGACCGTGGCCACCAACCTGTCGATCAACCACATTCAGCGCTACAAGAAGCGCTGGCGGTTTTTCAGCGACATCGTCCAGACCGACGATGAGGGCGGCGAAAAGGAAGTGGAGTTTGCCGCGCCCGAGACGTTTTTCACGAAAGTGGACTCGTCCGAGCGCCGCGAATGGGTGGAGCGGGCGCTGGAGAAGCTTCCCGATCACCAGCGGATTCCACTCGTGCTTTACCATTTCGAGGACATGCCTTACGAGGATATCGCCCGCAAGACGGGCGTGTCGCTGAGCAAGGTGAAAACCGATATCCTGCGCGGCCGTGAGGCCCTGGCCAGGATCCTGGCCAGAAGCGGCACCACCCATGAAACCTTTCCCACCTGAGATCCGGCCATGAAAAAGATGAACGAAAAGGAGCTCGAGGAATTCATCCACACGACGCTGCGCTCGCTGCCGGATCGCCGCGCGCCGGGCACGCTCGAGGCCCGCGTCCTCGCGCTCGTCGAGCAGCGCGCCGGAGTGGCCTGGTACCATCGGGGCTGGACGTACTGGCCGGCAACTGTGCGGGTTATCTTTCTTGCGCTTGCTTCCAGCGTGGCGGCGCTGGCGGTGGTCGCGCTCTATTTCGCCGGCCAGGGGGTCGAACTCTCGCGCGTGGCGCACGAAGTCGGGACGCGTTTCCCGGCGGCGGCGGAATGGTACGCGGCCGGGTCCTGGTTCGTCGGCTTCACCAATCGCATCGCAACCAACCTTCCCTCGCTGTGGGTCTATGGCGGCCTCGCGGCCATGGCGGCCCTTTACGCGACATTCTTCGGCGTCGGTGCCGCCGCCTATCGCGCGTTCCACCGCGCCTCATGAACTCCGTCCGATGAAGAAGCCTTTCGACTCCATCCTCGTTTCACTGCTGCTGACCCTCGCGCTGGTCGCGGGCCCGGTTCGCGGCCAGAACGCCGCACCGGCCGCCCCGCCGCCTGCGGACAAGCCCGCCGAGGTGACACCGGCTCCGACGACTCCCGATCAGACCGCGGCAACACCGGCCGCGCCCGTGGCCAGGAACGCGGAACCTTCCGCGGCTGGCGCCGACAAGTCGCCGCCACTGGTTGAGACCGGCACGTCTGCGGAGGTTGCCCAGCCCGCGACGACGCCCGAGCCGGCGGCCAAGGAAGGGGAAGCCATTTCCGCCGCCAAACCGGAATCAGCCGCCCCGGCGGAAAAACCGGAGCCGGCCGAGGACGATGAGAGCGGCGACGTCAAGGTGCCGGGAATCCACGTGTCGAGCCCGCACGGACGCGACCGGGTGCGGGTGATGGACGACGTGATTGTGCCCGAGGACATGACCGTCAAAGGCGATGCCGTGGCGGTGATGGGCGACCTGACGGTCAACGGCGAGGTCATGCACGACGCCGTGGCGGTGATGGGCGACAATACGGTCAACGGGCACGTCCATCACGACGTCGTGGCGGTGATGGGTGACCTGACCCTTGGACCCAAGGCCGAGGTTGACGGCAGCACGATCTGCGTGGGCGGAGAAATCCACCGCGCCCCCGGGGCACGGGTCAGGGGCGAAGTGGTGGAAAAATCCATCGGCGAGTTCAAACACCTGGGCGAATTTTTGGGCAAGACGCTGAAGCTCGGCCGCCCGCTCGCGTTCGGTGCGCATCTCGGGTGGCTCTGGATTCTCACCGCATTTTCCGTGGCGTTCTACGCGCTGCTCGCGCTGCTGTTCCCGGGCGCGGTCCGGCGCTGCGGCGACCGCATCGTTCTCGAACCCGGCATGACGATCCTGGCGGGCGTGCTCAGCCTGATCGGACTGCCCGTGCTGTTCATTCTGCTCTGCATCACGGTCGTCGGCATTCCGGTCGCGCTGTTCCTTTTGCCCGTGGCGTTGGTGGTCTGCGGACTGTTCGGCAAAGCGGCGGTCTACGCGCTCGTTGGCCGGAGGATCACGGAAGATCGATTTCACCTGGCGCTGGCGACGATCCTCGGCGCGCTGGTCTTCGTGGTGCTGTACCTCGTGCCGTTTGCCGGCCTGCTGCTCGCGCTGCTCGTCTGGTTTGTGGGTTTCGGGGCGACGATCCTGACGATCTTCGCTTCGCGGTCGAAGCCGGCCGCCGGCCCGAAGACTCCTTCGGCGACCCCCGTTCAGCCGGCGCCCGCACCGGTGACCGCGTCGGCGGCGATGGCTCTGCCGCCGGTCATCACTTCCGCCGAAATTCCATCCACCGTGGCGTCCGAGGCGGTTCCGCCTGTCATCACGCCGGTGGCTGGACCTGCCGCCGCACCCGCGCCGCTGGCGGCCCCCCTCGTGGCGCCAGCTCCCGCGCCTTTGCCGCCCGTGCTCGAGGCGTTGACGCTGCCGCGCGCAGGATTCTGGATCCGTGTCGCGGCGGCCGCGCTCGATTTCTTTCTCGTGGCCGTGATCGTCCTGATCCTGGCCCACAGCGTGGTGGAGCACAGTGGACCGGGGCTTCTTTTCCTCTGCCTTGGAGCCTACAGCGCGGCGCTCTGGAAGGCCCGCGGCTCGACCATCGGCGGCGTGATCTGCGGGCTCAAGGTGGTGCGGATCGACGGACGGCCGATCGACTGGCCGATCGCGATTGTGCGCGCCCTGGCCGCCGGGCTGTCCTTCATGGCGGCCGGCCTCGGATTCATCTGGGTCGCCATCGACCCGGAAAAACAATCCTGGCACGACAAGGTGGCGGGCACGACAATCGTTCGTGTTCCCAAGGGTACGCCGCTCATCTAGTGCGGAGCCCCGCGGATATCTCCGAAATTGAATGCTGAACATTCCCCCGGCGCTTCCTTCGGGGGGAGTGCTGGCGAAAGGGAAGCGTTCAATCGGCATCTTGGAGGGCCGGCGCTTGCGCCGGCCGCGGCTGCCGACAGCGGCAGCCCTCCAGAATTAACCGGTGATGGTGACGGCGAGTGATGGATGGGTGAAGTTATCGGTGGGACGCCAATACTGGCGCGGTTCGAACGGGAAATTCGGTTGCGGCGGGACCGCCGCGATGCTTACTGCTCCCGGCTTTAAGCCTTATGCCCACTCGCGCGCTTGTCGGCCTCATCATGGGAAGTACTTCCGACTGGGAGACCATGCGGCATGCCGCTGACGTTCTCACGCAGCTCGGCGTGCCGTTCGAGAAGAAGATCGTCAGCGCGCATCGCACGCCGCATCTCATGGTCTCGTACGCCGAGGCCGCCGAACGCCGCGGGCTCAAGGTCATCATTGCGGGCGCGGGCGGCGCGGCGCATCTCCCGGGCATGACGGCGTCGATGACGACGCTGCCGGTGCTGGGCGTGCCGGTCGAATCCGCGGCGCTCAAGGGCCTCGACTCACTGCTTTCGATCGCGCAGATGCCGGGCGGGATTCCCGTCGCGACGTTCGCGGTGGGGAAGCCCGGTGCCGTCAATGCCGGGCTGTTTGCCGCCTCGCTGCTATCCCAAAGCGACGTCGCGACCCGACGCGCCTGGAAAAAATACCGGTCCGCCTTGACCGCGAAGGTGCTGAAGGCGCGGCTGCCGGCCGGAAGTTGAAAGTTGAGCGAACGAAAACCGCTCCCCCCATCCGGCGAATCAAATATCAGTTCTTTCGCGGACGGCCGGTCGGTGGTGGGCCGGTGACTGCTGGGTTGATGACCGTCGAGAGGTCCTCTCCGGCGGTCGAATTTTCCTGCTTTCAACCTTCAACTCTCAACCCTCAACTTCCGCTCGTGCTCCCTCCCGGCAAGACCATCGGCATCCTCGGCGGCGGACAGCTCGGGCGCATGCTCGCCCAGGCAGCCGCCCGTCTCGGCTATCGTGTCCAGGTCTACGAACCGCAGGTCGGTTGCCCGGCCGGACAGGTGGTGGCGAAGGAAGTCAACGCGCCCTACGAGGATCTGGCGGCGCTGTCGGCGTTCGCCCGCGAGTGTGACGTCGTCACCTACGAATTCGAGAACGTGCCCGCGGCTCCGCTGCACGCGATCGAGCATCTCACCCGGCTGCATCCCCATTGGAGCATCCTGGAAACGGCGCAAAACCGTTCGCGCGAGAAGCGCTGGCTGCGCGACCAGGGTTTTCCGCATGCCCGTTTTGTCGAAGTCGCGCCGGGCGGCGACCTATCCGCCGCCATCGCGGAGGTTGGATTTCCTGCGATCGCGAAGACCGCCGACTTCGGCTACGACGGCAAGGGCCAGTTCAAGGTAAGAACACCGGACGATCTGGCGGCCGCGGTCGGCCGGTTCGCGGAGCAGGCGGTGGTTGTCGAGCAGTTCGTCGACTTCGCCGTCGAGGTTTCCGCCGTGGTGGCCCGCTCGGAGTCCGCGGCGGTGCGGGTGTTTCCTGTGGCCGAGAACATCCACCGCAACCACATCCTCGATTTCTCCGTCGTCCCGGCGCGCGTGGCGCCCGCCGTGCTCGCGCAGGCGGAAAAACTCGCGCGCCTTGTGGCGGAAAGGATCAACCTGGTCGGGGTCCTCGGGGTGGAATTCTTCGTGACCCGCGACGGCGCGGTGCTGATCAACGAGCTCGCCCCGCGCACGCACAACAGCGGCCACTACACGATCGATGCGTGCGTGACCTCCCAGTTCGAGCAGCAGGTGCGCGCGATCTGCGGTCTGCCGCTCGGGGCCGTCACGCTGCTTTCGCCGGTCGTGATGGCGAACATTCTCGGGGATGCCTGGGCGGCGGGCGAGCCCCACTGGGCCGATCTTCTCGCCCAACCCTCCGTGCGCCTGCACCTGTACGGAAAATCCGAACCGCGGCCGGGCCGCAAGATGGGGCATTTCACGGTCACGGCGCGCGACGCCGATCTCGCCCTCGAGCTGGCGCAAAAATATCAGGCGCGGCTGGGAGGGTGAACCAACGCGGCGTTCGGCTAACTTCGCCAGCCGTCGGTGCCCGGGAGACGCCGACCTGCACCTCAGGGCATGCCGAAAAACTCGTGCGGCCGTTCGAAGTCGGGCACGGCGTGACTGCCGAGCGGGCGCGCCACGTCACCGAATCGAAGGGCCTGGGTGGCGGTGGCGCTCAGGACGCACGGCGAACCAAGCGGCTTCGTAGATTTTTCGATGCGGAAAAGAAAGATCACGTCGCTGCCGCTGAGCGACTCGCCCTGCAGGCCGCCGCTGATCCGCACATGGCCGTGATGCACGAGCATCCGGAACGGCAGCGGACTGTCTGCCTGCGCGGCGACCAGCTCGCGGACGGCCTGCGCGATCTTTTCGGGCGGGTGCCGATCCTGGCGCCAGTATGAGAAAATCGCGTCACCGAGGTACGAATTGATCGTGGCGTCCTGGCGCGCGAGCACCGGTCGCACGACCTCGAGCCATTTCTTGAAGTCCTCCGCCGCCTCGTGGTTGCCGACTTTCTGCGTATGCGTCGTGAACCCGATGACATCGAGGAGCAGCAGCCAGCAGGGGCCGGAATAGATCTGCACCGATGTCGTCTGGCTCGAATCCGTGGCCTGCGACTGCTCCTGGCGGCAGCGGTAGATCAGCGAAGCCTCGCCGACGAGGATCGTGTCACCATCCCGCAGCGGACGCGCCTGCTCGAGGCGAAGGCCGTTGACGTAGGTGCCGTTCGTGCTGCGGAGGTCGGCGAGGAGATGGCCTCCGCCCGGACCGGGCTGCACCATGGCGTGGCTGCGCGAGACGCCGGCCTGATCGAGGACGAGCGTGCTCGTCGCGCTCCGTCCGATGGTGAAGGGACCCTCGAGAAACAGCATGCGGCCGTCCGGCAGTTCAAGCCAGGCCGTGGGCAGGGCATTCTCCGTCGCCATGGCTCAGGGATCAGCGCAGGCGCAGCCGCCAGAGGTTGTAGGCGCCGCCGCGGTTCGAAAGGAAATAGATCACGTTCGGATCCGTCGGCGACCACGCCGGCATCATGTCGTCGGAACCGTTCGCCGTGAGCTGCTGGATCTGCGAGCCATCGGCGTTCATCACATAGATGTTGTTGTTGTGGCGATTCTGGTCGTCGACATCGCGGTCGGACACGAAGAGGATGCGGACGGGATTGGTGAAGCTGGCCACCGGGTTGGTGCAGTTCGACGCGAGGAACGACTCGTCGGAAATCACGTTGGTCTCGAGGCGCCCGTCGGGCTCGACCGAGAGGATCTGCCGCTTCGCCGAGGACTCGTCGATGCGCGTCAGGTAGATCTTGGTGTGCTCGCGGTGGCTGACCTCGTCGGCGAAAATCTGGAACTGCGTCGGCAGCGCGCCATCGAACTTCACCGTGCTGAGCTGGGCGTGGGCGAGGGGGTAGTTGGGCTCGACGGAGAGATAGACGACCTCGCGGTTGCTGTCGGTGTAGGTGGGCCCGTAGTTGAAGCGCTGGTCGTTGGTGATGCGCGACACGCCGCCCGAGGTGCGGTTGTCGGTGAAGTTCACGCGGAAGATGTCGGGCTTGTGCAGTTCCCCGCGGTTGGACTGGAAGACGAGGATGTTGTTCGAGTCGGGCGCGATGACCGGATTCGCGTCGTAGTACCGCTTGTTGTTGTCGACCAGGCGGGCGGTGCCGCCGCTGTCGTCCTCGACCTTCTTCAGGAAGAGGCCGGAGTAGAACCTGCCGCCTTCGTCCTGCGATGTGATCGCGAGAATGGCGGATTCGCCGTCCGGCGTGATCGCGTAGGAGTTGAGCGCCTGGAGCGGCGCCTTGGCATTCTGGTCGTGGCGGAGAAACCGGGTGACGCGCGTGAGGCTGGCGATGGCGGCATTGCGCTCGCCGGATTCGAGCAGCGCGACCCTGGTGGTCTGGTCGACATTGATGCGCGCGCCGGTCGCGGTGACCTCGACGACCGGATCGTAGAGGGCCACGGGCAGCTCCGTTACGGGCTTGAGCTGGAAAGTGATGTTCTCGGCGCCATCCTGCGTGAGCACCACGCGGCTCGGCTGGTAGATGGTGGGGATTTCGGCGGCGAGCGGGAAGGTCGGCCACGGCTTGGTCTTGTCGGAACGGGTGAAGACGACGGTCGCTTTTTGCGGCGAAGCACCATGATCCCTGCCGTCGAGCGTGAGCGTGGCCTGGATCGCGGACCCGTCGCTCGCCTTGGCGTCGACGCTGTAGATGCGTTCCCGGCGCAGGCGGCCCAGCGTCACCGCGTCGGGCACGGGCGTGTCATAGGCGACCGTGAACGATTCGGTCTGGTAGTCGGGGAGGGCAACGGTGACCGCGAGCGGCCTCCACGGGGACGTCTTGTTGTCGCGGTGGAACGTCGCGGACCTGGTCAGCGGCGTGACGCCCGCGGCCAGCCCGTCGATCGTCACGAGGGCGCCGTCGGGAGCGGACTTGATCGTAACGTCGCGTTGCACCTGCAGCGGTTCCAGCGTGACCACCAGTTCCTTGAGCTTCTGCTTGGTGTAATAGGTGATGGTTTCCGTCTGGTAGCCGGCCTTTTCGAACACAAAAGTGTACGGCTCATCGCGTCGCTTGAGGTCGAGCGCGCCCGGGGTCGGGTGATGCACGCCGTCCTCGGTGGTGACGGTGGCGCCGGCCGGGGTTGCGGCGACCTTGAGGGTGACGGCGTGGGCGGCGCCGGCGACGACCAGCGCCAGCGCGCCAGCCGAAACGAGGCGGCAAAGCTTCGGCAGCATAATCCGGCCATTCAAGCGCCAGACGCGGAGGACGGTCAACCCGGCATTTTTGTTTCTGACTGGCCTCGCCCGCCCGGGGCGGCAAGCTCGGCGGAGCAGACTGGCATGGATCCCAACCCGGAAAAAACCGTTTTTGTGCCCCGGACGGGCGCGCAGAGCCACCTGTTCCAGAACGGGGAGATCGTCGGCCAGTACAAGGTTGAGCGGGTGCTCGGCGCGGGCGGCATGGGCGTGGTCTACCTCGTGAAACACACGGCCCTGGGGAAGAAATTTGCGTTGAAGGCGCTCCCGGCGAACCTCGGCCAGGACCCGGATTTCGTGCGGCGGTTCAAGCGCGAGGCCACAACGCTCGGCGTGCTCAAGCACAACCACGTCGTGAATGTCACGGATTTCGGCGAAAACCAGGGCCGGTTGTACCTGGTGCTCGAATACGTCGATGGCGGCTCGCTCGAGGAGTGGTTCGAGAAAAACCGCACGCCGGGTGGCGGTGCACCCCCCGACCAGGTGCGGAAATTCCTCACCCAGATACTCGAGGGGCTCACCCACGCTCACCAGGCCGGCATCATCCACCGCGACTTGAAGCCGGCGAACGTCCTGCTCGAGAAGACGGGCGACGCGAAGATCTCCGATTTCGGCCTGGCCCGCGCGGTGGCGGAGGAGGAATACCGCCGCGCCGGCGGGACCGCGTCGCCGTTCCAGGGCGACAGCGTGACGACGACCGGCGCCATCGTCGGCACGATCGATTTCATGTCGCCCGAGGCGCGCAACATGCAGATGTCCGACGCGCGCTCCGACATCTACGCGATCGGCGTCATTACCTACCTTCTCCTCACGGGCAAGAAACCCACCGGCATCGCCAAGCCGGCATCGGAGATCGTCAAGGGTCTCGATCCGCGCTGGGACAAATTCATCAACCGCTGCCTCGCCGACGATCCCAAGGATCGCTATCAGAATGGTGGGGCCGCGCTCGAAGGCTTTCAGCAACTGCTCAGCGGCGCGCGCTCGCGCAATTTGATCCTGCCGGCGGCAGTCAGTGCGCTCGTGGTCGCAGGTGTGCTGTTTTTTGCGCTCAAGCCGAAGCCGAGCGCGCCGGCCCCGGGTGAACCACTGCCCGGAGTGATCACCGTCACACATGCCGCTCCGGCGGGGGAAACGCCGACGGTCGAGACGGTACCGGTCAAGCCGGCGGCCCCGTTGCCGCGCACCTTCTTCGTCACCGGTTTGCCCGCCGGCGCGGTGGTTGCATTTCAGGGCAGGAGCTATCCGGGCGACGCCACCGGGCGGGTGCGCCTGGAATTTCCGCCGGGTCCCCAGTCGATCCAGGTCAGGGCGCCCGGCTACATCGACTGGGAGGGGCCGATGGGTTCCATGGAAAGCGATCTCCAGGGAACGGTCGCGATGGAGCTGGTGCCACCGCATGCCGTGCGATTCACGGGGCTTCCGGCGCGGGCCCAGGTGAAGGCGGGTGACCAGACGGCGGCGGCGGACGCCAGTGGTGCCGCGGTGCTGCAGCTCCGACCGGGACACGTGGTGGTCGGCGCTTCCGCCCCGAAATACATCGCCCTCGAATTGCCGGTCGACGTTCTGGCCACGACGGATGCCGTGGCCGTGGAGATGAGGAAAACACCGCCCCCCGCCGAGGTGGTGGTGAAGATTTCCGATTCCGCCTCGATCAAGTTCAGGTGGATCCCCGCCGGCAGCGCCTTTCTCGGTTCGCTGCCCGATGATCGCGGCCACCAGCGCTCCGACCTCGATCGCTCGAAGTTCGACCTGCCCAAGGGCATGTATTTCGCCGAGACGGAGATGACGCAGCGCCAGCACCGCGCCCTGACGGGGCGCAATCCGAGCGACAGCCGGGCTTTGGGTGATGACAGCCGGCCCGTCGAACAGGTTTCCTGGTATGATATCACCGGATCGGGTGGCGTGCTCGACCGCGCGAACGAGGCCGTGCACCGCCTGGGCCTGCCTTACAAGGTCGACCTGCCCACGGAGACCGAATGGGAATACGCGTGTCGTGCCTCCACGGATACGAGCTTCAACGATGGCAGCAACCTGACGAACGAGCGGGACGATCCCGCGCTCGACGCGCTCGCCTATTATGCGCGCGGCGGGGCCAACCACGACGCGCCGTCGCCGGTGGCCCGTTTCAAGCCCAACGCCTGGGGACTCTACGACATGCTCGGCAACGTCTCCGAATGGGCCTACAGTTTCCGCGGCCCGCGCGAACCCGTTCTGCGCGGCGGCAACTGGAGCGTCGGCGTGGTCCATTGCCGCTCGGCCTCGCGGGTCGAGGTCGCGACGGATGTCCGGGCCACCTCCGTGATGGGCTACCGGCTGGTGTTGCGGCCGCTCGAGGACTGAATCCGGGGCGGTCCGCGACTCGCCGATCCCCGCGAAAGCTCACGGTTGTCAGGCGGGATTTCCATCTCCCGCCTTCAGGGTCCGGCTCCGCCGGGATCATGCAATTGAACACTCGACTGGCTCTGTGAAGCTGCGAATCAAATGGTGGAGCGTGTTGTCCTCAACGCGCTTCGGTTCGCGAACGTGTTGAGACAACACGTTCCACCCCCCAACCGCATGGGTCCGCTCAGGTTTTGGCCGGGCGGTCGGGCGTGCCATTGTCCATCACGTACCGCCATTGGCCGTCGGGCTGGCGTTTCCAGATGGTGAGAAACCACCCGCCGTGCACCGATTCCTTGCCGTCGGCCCCGGGTGAGCGCCACTCGTAGCGTCCATAATTGTAGCCCAGCGAGCCATCGTCCGAAACATCGGTGAAGTGGGCCGACCATGTGACGGAAACGCCCGGTTGGTCGGGGCCCATGCGCTGGCGGACGGCCTCGTAACCACGCCACTTGCGCGGATCGACATCGAGGAATGAGACGTCCGGTGCCGCAAAATGCGTGAATGCCGCAAGCAGACCCTCGTTCTTGGCCATGGCGCAGAACGCGTCCTCCATGCCCACCAGTTCCTTTTTCAACCGGGCCTTGTCCGGCGCGGCGGAAAGTTGCGTGGCCGCGAAGACAAGAGAGACAAGCAGGAGCAGTTTTTTCATGGAGCGTTGGGGTGGGAGAGGTGGGCGGACGGTGGACTACGGACTACGGACTACGGACTACGGACTACGGGGGTTGGGACGATCAAGCACGAGTCGGCCGGGCGGGCAAGGGCGGTGAATTAAGTTCCTTTGAGTGAATAATGCGGGATCGTCGCAGGCTTGCCGCGGTTCGGGGTTTCGCCCGTTTCGCGGGCCACCTTCCCCCCGGCCTCAGTTGGCGGGAGCGATGACACCGCGGCACTCGCCGAGGCCGATGCGCCGTGCGCCGGGCCGTTCCGCCCAGCCGCGGAGAATCACTTCGTCGCCATCCTCGAGAAAGGCGCGACTTTCGCCATCCGGCAGAACGATGGGCTGCGCGCCACGAGCCGTCAGCTCGAGCAGGCAACCGCAAGCTCCGGGTTCCGGCCCGGAAATCGTGCCGCTCCCCAGCAAGTCGCCGGGGCGGAGATTGCAGCCGTTGCTGGTGTGGTGGGAAAGGAGCTGGGCAAACGTCCAGTACATCGATCCGAAATTTCCCACGGCGATGCGTTGCTCCGTTGCGCCACTGGTGCGCATGCGCGCAGTGCGCAGCGCGACTTCGAACGAAAGGTCCAGTCCGCCTAGCTCCGCATCGTCCTCATCGGTCAGGTGGGGAAGGGGCGCCGGATCGCCGGCCGGACGCGATCTCGCCGGTCTCCGGAACGGAGCAAGCGCTTCCCAGGTGACGACCCACGGGCTGATCGATGTGGCGAAACTCTTCGCGAGAAAGGGCCCGAGCGGCTGGTATTCCCAGGACTGAAGATCGCGCGCCGACCAGTCGTTCAGAAGCACGACGCCGAAAAGGTGGCTCGCGGCAGCGCCGATGGGGATCGGTTCGCCGAGGCGGTTTTCGGGGCCCACCAGTGCACCCAGTTCGAGCTCGTAGTCGAGCTGGGCGGTTGGACGATATTCCGGCGCGCCGGATTCGGATTTGATCTGGCCTTTGGGACGTCGGATTTCAGCGCCGCTGGCGACGATGGAGGACGAGCGCCCATGATAGCCGATGGGCAGCCATTTGTAGTTCGGGAGAAGTGGCTGGTCCGGGCGGAAAAACGAGCCAACCCGCGTGGCATGGTCGATCGACGCGTAGAAGTCCGTGTAGTCGCCGATCGCGGCCGGCAGGTGCATGGTCACCTCGTCATGCGGTATCAGTTTAGTGGCTACGGAATTCCGGACGCGGCCGGGTCCGCAGGTGTCCTCGCCAAGAAGCTCGCTCAGGCGCAGGCGCAGGGCCGACCATTGGTCGACCCCGAGTTCCAGAAGGGCGTTCAGTTTTGCGCCCTCGCAGGCAAATTTGCACGCCGCGGGCAACCGGCCGTCCAAGGCCAGCCGGCGGAGGTCCACGATGCGATCGCCGATGCGCACTCCCATCCGCGGCTGCGCGTTTTCTCCCGTCGTGAACACGCCAAACGGGAGGTTCTGAATCGGGTATTCGCACCCCGGTTGGTTGGCGGACTCCACCCAACTGCGACGGGCGGGATCATGAGTCCTATTCAGCGTCATAAGACAGGATACGCGTCGCGATTTGAGGTGCAATTCGAGGTCAGGAAAGAGCGCCGAAAATCTCTATGACACGATGGTGCGACGACCGTTGGCGATGGGGCGAAGCGAGTCAATCGCGTGCGTATTTTGGAAAAAATCGAGCTCAGACGAATTGTATCTATGTTCACAATACGTTGCCGGCCAGTATTTTGAAGAAAAGTATTGAGCTCGGGATTACTAAGTGTAGACACAACCCGTTCAAATAACCGGCAGTCACACAACCTGCCTGTACACAAGCAACTAACCTAAGGATAACTATGAACCCAAGTTCTTCAAAGAACTTGCGGACGGCGTCTGCCTTGATCGTGGGC
>DASYDZ010000031.1:0-5911 GCA_036499305.1 Candidatus Didemnitutus sp. | reverse complement strand
CGCTCCACCTCCGGCGGCGAGAGCGCCGAGGTCGGCTCGTCGAGGATGATGATACGCGCCCCAGAGGACAGCACGCGGGCAATCTCGATCAACTGCTGCAGGCCAATCGGCAGGTCGCCGAGCCGCGAAAGCGGGTCGACATCGATGCCGAACCTCTTGAGTTGCTCGGCCGCTTCGCGCGCCATCCGTCGCCACTGCACGAAACCGAAGCGATTGGTCGGCTGCTGGCCGAGAAACACGTTCTCGGCCACCGACAGATCGGGCGCAACGCTGAGTTCCTGGTGGACCATGGCGATGCCGGCCGCACGCGCGGCGAGCGGCGAAGGCAGCTCGAGCACGCGATCCTCGAGGAGGATTTCGCCGCGATCGGCGGGCACGATGCCGGCCAGGATTTTGCCCAGCGTGCTTTTGCCCGCACCGTTCTCCCCCATCAGCGCGTGGCACGAGCCTTTTTCAACCGTCAACGAAACCCCGTCCAGCGCCAGGACCCCCGGATAGCGCTTGCTGATGCCGCGAAATTCCAGGAATGCCATGAGGGATTAGCCGCAAAAGGACGCAGAGATCGGGGCGCACATGACGATCACGTCCGTGTGACGTCCGCGGGGCGGGCGTTGCTCAATGCGAATTTCCTGACTTCAAATCGAGCCGATCCAAAGTTGATCAGCAAACCATGCTCGATCCGCGTCGACTTCAGATATCCCAAAATTTGGGCCGTATGCTCCTCGGCCAACACCCGGACCGCCTTCAGCTCCACGATCAGACGGTCATCAACGAACAAATCGGCAACGTAGTCACCCAAAGGAGTTCCATCTTCATCCAGGACTTTGATCGGAAGCTGTTGCGCGACGGTCATGCCAGCGTGTCGGAGACGGGATGCCAATGCGTTCTCGTACACTTTCTCGAGGTGCCCGTGTCCGTGATAGAGGTGGATTGCATATGCCGTTTCGCGGACACGATCGCAGAGTTCGAAAATTGAATTCACGCCGCACCGTTTGGACCTTTGCGCCCTTTTGCGGCAACTCCTGTTTTTACTGCGGGAGCCACTTGGTCCAGTTGGCGGCGTAGGCGTCGACGTTCGCCTTGGTCACCGGGATCAGCGCGCTGACTTCCTTCACCGCGGGCGGATCCTTCTTGAAGACAATCTTGTCGACCAGCAGCTCCACGCTGCGATGGCCCCACTGGTAGCACTGCTGCGCGAGCAGCACCGGCACCTGGCCGCTGCGGACGTAGCCGAGCTGCGCGGGCAGTGCGTCGACCGACACGCACTGGACCGAACCGGGCGGCCACTTGAGCGCATTCTCGGTGAAGAGCGGCCAGCCGCCGATGAAGGCCCAGCCGTTGATGTCGGGATTCGCCTCCATCACCTGCTCGATGCGCGCCACGGCGTCCTGCGGCGTCTCCTTGTGGTAATAAACCCCGCGGATCGTGATCCCGGGATATTTCGCCGCGGCTTCCCGGGCGCCGCGCACCCGCGCCTGCAGGTTGGGCGCATTCTGGTTGCCGGCGAGGATGGCGACGATGCCTTTTCCACCCATCACCCTGGCCAGCTCCTCCATCGTCTGGCGCCCGCAGTCGATGTCGTCGACCCCATAGGTCACAAAACGTTTCGACGCCGGGGCATCCGAGTCGAAGGTCGCCACGGGCACGCCGTTGTCGACCGCGCGGTTGATGGCGTCGGTGAGCTTGTTCGCATCGGAGCAGCTCACCGCGATGCCGTCGGCGCCGGCGAGCACGAGCTGCTCGATCGCCTCCGCCTGTTTCTGGGCGTCCTCCTCGTTGGGCGTGCGCCAGTCGATCTTGATCCGGAGATTGTTTTTCGCCCCGAGTTCGCGGGCCGCATCCTCGGCGCCGACGCGGGCCGCCTGGAAGACCGGGTTGCCCTGGGATTTGGCGACGAGGCCGATGGTGATCGTGCGCGGCTCGGCGGCGCGGGCGGAAAGCGTGACGGCAACGGCGAGCAGCAACAGGGGGAGTCGTTTCATGGGGATGGGAGGGGGAGGTTGGGAAAGTGATCAGGCGGCGCGCGCCAGGCGGCGGCGGGCGAGCCAGCGGTTGAAATTGTCGAGCACGACCGCCGCGATGACGACGGCGCCGATGATGACCTGGCTGTAGTTCTGGTCGATGCCGAGAATGACGATGCCGCTGGAAATCATCTGGATGACCAGCGCGCCCAGGACGGCGCCGAGCGCGGTGCCCCGCCCCCCGGTGAGGCTGGCCCCGCCGACGACGGCCGCGGCGATCACGTTGAGCTCGTACCCCTGGCCGTCGCCGGAGCTGGCGCTGCCGTAATATCCAATGGCCAGCAAGGCGGCGATGCCGGCGGAAAGTCCGGACAGAACATAGATGCCGATCTTGACCCGCTCGACGGCGATCCCGCTGAAGCGCGCCGCCAGCTCATTGCCGCCGATCGCATAGACGCGCCGGCCGGCGGCGAGGCGCGCCAGAAAAATCCAGCCGGCGAAGGTAACAAGGATCATCACTCCCGGCGGCACGAGGCTGAGCCCGTTGGAAGTCTGCCACCCGATCATGGCCCGGAACGCATGCGGAAACGCGCCCACGGACTGCCCCTTCGTCACCACGAACGCAATGCCGCGGAGGATGGCCATCGCACCGAGGGTGATGATGAACGGATGCACCCGCAGCGCGACAATGAGTCCGCCGTTGACCAGCCCGCAGAGCATGGCCGTGCCCACGCATGCGCCCATGCCGAGCACCACGCCCGCCCCCGGGGAACCCGCGGCGGCCCCATCCGGTCCAAAATGATTGAAGACGATGGCGCCGAGCACGGATGCGAGCGCGTAGATCGCGCCGACGGAGAGATCGATGCCGCCGGCGATGATCACGATCGAGGCTCCCACGGCCATGATGGCGATGAAGCTGGTGTCCTTCGCCAGTTGCGCGAGATTCTGGACATTGAGGAACTTGTTGCGCTGGACGAAAACCGGGGCGCGTACCCCAGCGGCATTCGTCGCGAAGACCCGCTCCCGAATGCCATCCGGCCCCACCGTCAGCAACGGCGTCCGCACCGATCCGCCGAAGACTGCCAGCAGGGCGCCCAGCACGACTATCACCGCCAGCAGGCCGCTTTCCTGCAGACGGAAGAGGGTGAGGACGCGCGACAGCATGGGGGACAACCGGCTGACATTGAGGGCGGAGGATCAAGCGCTGACAAGCGCAACCCCCGAAGGTTTCCCGTTTGTTCGAACCGGAATCCGGGCCGGGTGAAGGCGCCGCCTCCCGCGCAAAAACGACTCGCAAAACCCCAAAAGGCGCGCACGTTCCCAGCCATGTTATTCTCGAACTTCCACTCCGAGCTCCGCAATCCGATCGTCCCCCGGCTCGACGACGAGGATGACGAACCGGAGGATCCGGCCGTCGGCAAGGTGCCCGCCCCCGTGGGCGCGCAGATCCAGCGGAAGTTCCTCGAGCAGCGAAAAATCTTCCTCTGGGGCCCCGTCACCGATGAATCCGCCAAGGACATCACCGAGAAACTCTTTTATCTCGAGTCGTCCAGTCCGGGCCGGGACATCACGTTTTACATGAACACGCCCGGCGGATCGATCACGGCCGGCATGGCGGTTTACGACACGATCAAGATGGTCACCTCACCGGTCACGGTCGTGGTCACCGGCATGGCCGCGTCGATGGGCTCCATCCTGCTCAGCGCCCCGAAAAAGGGCCGCCGGCTCCTGTTTCCGCACGCGCGCGTGATGATTCACCAGCCCCTCATTTCCGGCCGTTTCATCGGCCCCGCGACGGACATCAACATCCAGGCGCAGGAAATGGAGAAAATCCGCGGCGAGTTGAACCACATCCTGGCGACCGCCTCGGGCCAGCCGATCGACAAGATCGCGCGCGACAGCGACCGCGATTTCTACCTGAACGCGCAGGAAGCGATCGACTACGGCCTGGCCGACGAGATCGTCGACCGCTTCTGAGCGAAGCCGTCAGGGCGTCGCCGGATCATCCCGCCAGCGCTCGAACTCCCGGGCGCTTGCCTCGTCGCCCGCTTTTCGCGCCAGCCTGATGGCCGCCGCGAAAAGATCCGAGCGCTGCATCGCGTCTGGTGCCGGCGCCCTCAGCCACCGCGCGTACAACGCGATTGCCGCCCCGGCCTCGCCTCGTTGCTCCAATTCGCGCGCCGCCTCGCCCAGCGCAGGCCATTCCCCGGGCGAAAATGCCGAATCCGCGCGCACGGTCTCGAGCGCCCTGACACCCGCCGCGCCATCGCCGCGTTCGAAATCGATCCGGGCCCGCGCGGTGGCGAGAGCCGCGTGGTGCAGGCGTCCCAAGGCACGGACGAGCATCGCGTCGGCTTCGGCAGAGTGGCCGTCGCGCGCGAGCAACCGGGCCCGCCGAATCCAGGCGTACGGTCGCAACGCAACCGGCAGCTTCTCGTCCGTCGCGATCTGCTCCGCGGCCGAAATCGCCAGCGGGCGGTAAAGCGGGTCTCCGACCAGGACCGCCTGCCAGCTCAATACCGGCAGCGCCTCGTAGGCGGCGTCGCCCAGGGTCTCCCCCCGGCCGAGGGCGGCCACGAACACGTCGGGGCGATGGGTGAAGTCGAGATAGGGCTCGAAAACGTTGCCCATTGTGGCCGTGACGCCCCGGGCGATGAACGGACCGCACCAGCCGCTCCCCGCCGACCGCAGGGTCTCGGCGGAAAAACTGTGGATGTGCAGGGCGATCGCCCCGGGCGGAAACCGGAAACCGTCCTTCATGAACGGACCGGAACAGTTGGCCGCGTACCATCCGAAATAGAAGACCGGGGCGTCAAAACGATCATCCAAATCAAAAAGACGAGACGTGCGCTCGACATCGCCTTCGAAACCCAGCTCCGCCAGTTCACGCGCCGTCGTCTCCAGCCAGCCATCGCCCTCGGGGTTTTCCGCCCGCAAGTCCACGTAGGACCGGCCCGCGACGCCGGTACGCTCCGCTTCCAGCGCTGATGTGACCAATGCACGGGCGTCCTCCGCGGTCGGTCCGTCGAGCCGCGAGACCTTCACCACCAGCGCGGCATTCGGCAGCCGGTTGCCCGGGGCTCGAAACAGCGGGTTCGGCTGAAATGAGTTCACCTCGTAGTTGCCCGAGGCGATCAGGCTCAGTTCCGAATCGACCGCCCCCGAATTCGTGCGCAACTGCGCCGGAAACGGCCGGGTCCGCGCCTCGGGCGCGAGATCGGGGTCATGCGCGATGCGCAGCGGCGTGCCGCGACAGAGGACCATGTAGGCGATCCGGCTGGCGGAAAACACGGCCTCCTTCCGACCGACGGTGTCGCGCCGCTGGCCGATCACGCCGTCGATCCAGCCGCGTGCCACGAGCCCGTCCTGAAGCGGTTGCCAAAGCTGTTCGACAAAGACCGGCCAGGTGATCGTCTCCTCGTCCGGCAGCGCCAGCATCAGGATGTTGGCGTCGGGGATATGCCGGTGCGCGGCGTAGAAATGAGCGAGGTCCACGGAGTCGCGGTCCGCGGAATTCGCGACCACGATCGTCCTCGCCGCAAGATCATCCGCCTCGCGAACCGCGTCCGCCGCCAGCGCGACGGCGGCGAGCGCACCCGGGCAAATCAGCAGAAGAGGGCGAAAAAACCGCACGAGCGCAGGGTGGCCAGGGCCTCCCTCGGGCGCGAGCCGTTTGCGCGCGAATGACTTCCCTACTTCGCCGCCGGCGCCGGCTTCTTGAGCAACTGCGCCCGCAGGTAGGGGTCCGGCGCCGCGGTTTTCCAGGCGGTGTACCAAAGGCTGCCGAGCATCTCGCCGCCGACCAGGAGTTGTTTCTCGATGAACGCCACCCCCTCCGGATTCGCCGGCGCGTCGTCGTGATTGAGTCCGCCCGCCTTCTCCAGCTTGTAGAGCGGCTCCATCATGGCGTGCTGGGCGAGCAGGTAATCCATCACGATCGCGAAGACCGG
>DASYDZ010000030.1:0-4363 GCA_036499305.1 Candidatus Didemnitutus sp. | reverse complement strand
TGGACGATGCTGCAGGTGCAGCGGCTGGGGCTGCACGGGTTCGTCGACAAGCTTGAGCAGCGCCCGGAGGTCCTCACCGAGGCGATCCGTTCCGTCCTCGCCGGCCGCATCTATTACGTGCCGATGGTAAACGAGGCGACGGCCACGCTGCGGCGCGATCCTAAGGCCTTCATCCGCGTGTTGTCCGACTACGAGCTGCGCATCCTCTCGATGATCGGCGAGTCGAAGTCGGACGACGAAATCGCGACGGTGCTCGGGATCAGTCCGGCCACGATGCAGTCGCGTCGCCGCGACATCATGCGCAAGCTTGACGTGCACACGACGCCGAAGCTGATCCATTTCGCGATCGTCAACGGTCTGACGCGTCCCGAACAGCTCGCGCACCGGGTGGTCAAGCCGTAGAGAGCGCCTGGCGATGTTGGTGGGGCCGAAGGGCCCGGTTGAAAAGGATGCGCGATATCAGCGCGCAAGATTTGACGAATCCTGATGCCCAAGAATCTTCCGGTCCGGTAGCCTCTCAAACAGGGACACACAGTGTTCACGTTTCAATTTTGCTTCGCCCGCTCGCGAACAGGGACAGACCCTGTTGGGAGGATCCGGCAGGGAGCACAGGCAACCGAACCGGTCAATTACTGGACAAAATCAGGGCCGGAGAGCCCGGAACGAGCTCTTCTGCGATGCGCAGAGTCCCGCGCAGGCGACTTCAGCAGCTTCCGAGTACTCCGAAGGGACCGCTCTCCGGAAGAAGTGCGTCGCGGCCCCGAATCAGGCGGCTTGAGACTCCCGCACCTTGCGCATGGTGCACAGGTCGCCCCACTCGCAGCAGGGCGGCAGCGACCGCGGCGCAATCCGGGGATGTTTCCGGGTCCGCGCTTCGTAGGCGGCGATCTGTTCCTGCACGAAAGCCCTGGTCCCAAGGATCCCGCCGTGCACAAAATGCCGCAACCGGCAGAGGATCACCTCGGAAAGGGGAAGCAGTCCCTTTTCCCGGATCACCTGGCGGAAATCCTCATACCGGATCGATGCCTTGCCTTTCCGGGCCTCGGCTCCGATCCCGAAGAGCGTCTGCCGGTAGTGGGCCTGGGTCTGCTTCCAGGAGAGCGTCCGGTACAGGCTCATGAGTCCCTCCCGCGCCTTCCGGTGTCCGATCACCGCCTCCGCATAGCCGCAAAAGCGGTAGTCCTTTGGATCCCTGACCATATCGGCCCGGACGGCATTCAGGTCGACGTAGGCTGAGACGAATTCCGGGGCCTGGCCCTCCGGCTGGATCAGGACGCTGGTAAACCGGGAGGCCCACAACGTGCCGATCCGTCCGTGGGCATGGTTGAACCAGATGGTGAAGTTTTGTTTCCAGATCTTCATGAAGGCGGAAATATCACCCATGCGGGCCAGCATGCTCTGACGCCACTTCTCCGCCTCGGGTCCGTTGGCGGCCAGCTGACTCTTGATGATCGAAAGGTTCTTCCGGCCACGCTTTCCGGGCCGGGAATTGAGCAACTGATGGCGCCGGAGCAGTTCCTGGTCGGAAACCGGAGCCTTCCTCGGAACTCGCGCCGTGACGTGGAAGTGGTTGGAGAGGATCGTGTAGGTGATGAGCTGCAACCCGCAGAACTCCGCCGCCAGCCAGAGCTGCCGGCGGAAGACTTCCTGAGCCACCGGATCGAACAGCCACTGCTGGGCCACCGACCGGCTGATGCAGTGATACACCGCTTCACCGATATTCGGGTCCACCTTAATTCGGGCCTCCCTCATCCCCGCCATCCTCGAATCCCACCCTCCCGCCCGCCAATCCCTTACTTTACCGCAAATACTGTATGTCCCTTTTTGGAGCTCCCACCACTGTCTGTCCCTGTTCAGAGGCAGAAGAAGTGGCGAACGAACCTGCCAATCAGATTGCCGGACGTGAAGACCCGGTCGGAAATCAACGCGCAAAACCTGACGAACACCACGGCGAGGGGCGAAGGATCGCTGGTCCGACTTCACGGGTTTCCGCATCTCACCTGAGCTGGGTCCGGTGGACCCGCCACCTATCGCATCGTGTCAGACCGCGGCTGTCAGCCGGTCCCGCAATGCGGGAAACTCGGCGGCGAGTCGTTTGCCGGAGTCCTCGAGTTGGTCCCAGATCTCATTGATCGCGGCGGCCTCGACTTCGCGTGCGGCCTCCTCGGCGATCCGCGCATGAACGAATGCCAGGCGGCCGACCATTCGGTGCGCGATGTCGGCGGCCGTGTGCGCTTCACGCATCTCGATCGCCTGTGCGAGGCGACGCGCCTCGTCGTCGAGCTCCGCAAGATAGGCATCCAATTCCTGGGCCACAGGCACGCCTTTGCGCGATGCGAGCAGCCGCAGCGTGCCGAGCGGATCGGCACTCTCAGACTCGCCGGGCGGATGAAAAGGCGTCGTGGCGCGGCGTGTCGCGGTGGCCGCCATCAGGGACGCACGGACTTTGTTGAGCGACACCGGCTTGGTCAGAAACGAATCCATGCCCGCGGCCATGCACTCGGCGCGCTTGTCCGCCGTGGTGAACGCGGTCGTGGCGATGATCGGCAGCGCGGCCGGCACCCGAGCCATCGCCCGAAGCTCGCGCGCCACCTCGAGGCCACTCTTGCCCGGCATGTTCACGTCGAGGAACACCGCATCGAAATCCCCCGCCCGCGCCGCCTCGATCGCGGCATTGCCGTCGCCTGCGTTCACAACCTGGAAACCGGCCTGCTCGAGGAACGCAGTCAGGGCGAGCCGGTTGTATTCCTCGTCGTCGACCACGAGCGCGCGCAGGGTCGGCAGGCCCGGGTCGATCGCGGGAAGAAGGGCGGGGTCCAGGGCCTCCGCCTTCTCGGGTCCGGCGGTTACAGCAAGGGAAAGCAACAGGGAAAACGTCGAGCCGTGCCCGATTTCGCTTTCGACCGAGACGCGTCCGCCCATGCGCTCCGCCAGGGTCTTGCACATCGCCAGGCCGAGGCCAGTGCCGGCCACGTTGTGCTCCTTGGCCACGGCGCCGCGTTCGAAGCGGGAGAAAAGGCGCGCCTGCTCCTCCGGCGAGATGCCGGGCCCATCGTCCGAGACGGCAAACGTCAAGTCCACCTGGTCGGGCAGCGACTGGTGCCCCCAGACCGTAACGCAGATCTTGCCGCGACCGGCATACTTCAGGCCGTTGATGACGAAATTGAGCAGGACTTGGCGCACCCTGCCGGCATCGCCGACCAGCCAGCGCGGCACAGCCGGGGACACGGCAATTTCCACCGGGATGCCGGCCTGGGTGCTGATCGTGGTGGTGATGCCCAGGATGGAATCCATGAGCTCCGGCAGATCGAACGGTTCGGGCGTGATGGTGACGGCGCCGGCCTGGAGCTGGGAGAAGTCCAGGATGTCCTCGAGCAGCGTCGAGAGGTGGATCGCGCAATGGCGGAGATTATCGATGCGCCGCTTGTCGGTCTCGCCGAGGCGCGAGGTGTCGAGGGTGGCCGCGAGGCCGACGACGCCGTTCATCGGGTTGCGAATCTCGTGGCTGATGCCGGCGAGGAATTCGTCCTTGGCGGCATTGGCGCGGACGAGTTCGACGGTCCGGACCTCGACGAGCTTTTCGAGCTGCTGGTTGCGCCGGCGAATGCGGCGTTCGCGGACGGCGATGAAGATGAAGACGGCAGCGGCGCCGAGAAGGACATCGGCCCCATAGGCCCACGCCGTGCGATACCAGGGCGGCAGGATGCGGAAGCCATATGAGACCGAGGGGCTGGCGAGTCCGGCGCTGTTCACCGCGCGGACCTGAAACGTGTAGGAGCCGTCGACGAGGTTGCTGTACTCGAAGGTGCTGCGGGGGGTTGCCGGGGACCAGTCGCTGTCCCCGAGACGGGTCTCGAACCAGAGATCCTTGCGCTCGTCGATCTGCGGGGAGCTTACCTGCGCCACGAGGTGATGCCGGAAAAATGGAAAGCTCGGCACCGGGTCGGTGACGACGGGCGCGCCGGAAAGGTCATTCACCCGCAACCATGGCGCCTCGGGTGCCCGCACCGGGGAAAGCTCGTCGGGCTTGATGCGAATGACGCCTTCGGACCCACCCACCCACAAAACCTCCTCGTTGTCCTCGCGCGTGGCGAGGAGGACATTAGGAACCCCAACTGCATCGTAGTAAGGAACAGCCAACTCAGTCCAAGGGCCAGCTTCCCCATTACTCTTCAGTGGAATCTCGCCAATACCATAGCTAGAGGTCCCGGGCGTGCGGTGTCTTTGAAATGCAACATATAGGCGCCGGCCGTCCATAGAAAAGGAACAGGCGTAACCCAACGCATTCGGAATTCCGGCGATAACTTTTATGGATACATCGCCTGCGTCGCCTATAAAAAATCGATCTCCCGCAGAAAAAAAT
>DASYDZ010000029.1:0-2274 GCA_036499305.1 Candidatus Didemnitutus sp. | reverse complement strand
TAGAAATGGCCGGGCTTGCCCGGCCATTTGCGTTTGTGCGCCGAATGCTGCGCATTCCTGGATTTCGGCTTCCGCGGGAATAGTTCGGACCTAGAGCATGGTTGTTTTGGATTGAATCTCCGCTCGGTGAAGAGCCACCTCTCCCATAGGGAGAGGTCGGATCGCATCCGAACTCGGGTTTACCCGAGTTCGGTTGGGAGAGGGAGTGCGCTGAGTTTGCGGCGCCGCTTCACTTCAAAACGAACGCGCTCTAACGCAACAAGCGCTCAGTAATCCCAGAAGGCCGGCACCCAACGAAAGGCCTCGCCGGCGGCTGCCACATTGCCGATGGACGGGAACGACATGTGCGTGGCCACCAGCAGCTCGCCGGCCGCCGCCAGTTCCCGCAAAAGACGGACCCGCACGCGGGCCGCTTCCTCGGGGTCGTGTTCGAAGCCGTTGTGCCAGTCGGGGTGTTCGAACCCGACCTGGAACACGGCATCGCCGGCGAATGTCAGCCGGTCGCCGCCGGACGCCAGGCGGACCACGCTGTGCCCGGGGGTGTGGCCGCCGGTGCGGCGGACGAGCACCCCCGGCGCCACCTCGTACTCCGTCTCGAACGGCCTCAGCTTGCTTTGGTACTCTTTCATGAACCGCTTGGCCGACGCCTTGATCGCGTCCGGGTACCCCGCCGGCATGGCGGTGTGGGAGAAATCGGGCGACGCCCAGAACTTCACCTCGGCCGCCGACACATGGATCCGCAGGTCCGGGCGCAGCCGATCCTTCGCCCCGTCGGTGAGCAGCCCGCCGATGTGGTCGAAGTGCATGTGGGTCAGCACCACGTCGGTCACCGACGCGAGATCGATGCCGGCCGCCTCCAGTCGCTGGGCCAAATGTCCGGCCCGCGGCAAGTTCACGGCCGGGTCTACGCCCAGCCCGGCGTCAATGAGGATGGTCCGGCCGCCGTTACGCACCACGACCGCGTTCAGCGCCCAATCGAGCGTCTCCGGCGGCAGGAACATGTCTTTCAGCCAGGCCGCGCGGACAGCCGGGTCGGCGTTGGTGGCCGTCATCTCGGCCGGCAGCGATATCACCCCATCGCTGACCACCAGCACGTCGATCTCGCCGACGCGCAGCGCGTAGCGCGACGGAACCAACTCGTCGAGGCCCGGTCTGCCGGGGTGTGAGGATTTGTCCAAGCTCATGTTTGTCTCCTGCTGAGCGCGCGGTTGTCGCCGGTGGAGCACATCAAACTGATGAAAAGGACGGAGTCTCCATCATTGCAATCTGCACCTTCAACTGCGCAGGCGACCGCAGGTTCATTGTATTTTGACGGAAAATTCCCTCACCATTCCAATTGCAAAATGGGACGAATATCGCGCTGGTGAAATATTGCTCACGGCTGTTGCGATCACACATGGCCGGAGTGGGTCGTTTTCGACCGCGCCATGCCCGGCAGAGCCTGTCCCGCCATGCCCATTTCGCTCCAATAGCGAATGTGAGATCAGGGCATTGGCGTCTGCGCGTCGTTCAAGCTTCCAACCCGAAGCCTGAATCATGGAGGCGCTTGCTGGCGGGAAACCCGGGGTCCCGGGTCCACGCCGCACCGTTTCGACGTAACGCTGCGGCGCGCCCGGGACGCGCGGCTATTTCCCGTTGATCACGCGCCAGATGCGCTCGGCCGTGGCCGGCATCTCAATATGCTTGATCGCGTACTCGGAGAGCGCATCGACCACCGCGTTCGTGACCGCGGGGAGGGCGCCGACGCAACCAGCTTCGCCCGCGCCTTTGACGCCGAGCGGGTTGGTCTTGGTCGGCACCGGATTGCTCTCGACTTCCATGTTGCTGAGGTGGTGCGCGTGCGGCATCGCGTAGTCCATGAACGACGCGGTGACGAGCTGCCCGGCGGAGTCGAAATGGATGTCCTCCATCAGCGCCTGGCCGACGCCTTGCGCCACGCCGCCGTGGATCTGCCCGTGCAGCAGCATGGGATTGAGCACCGTGCCGACGTCGTCCACCACATTGTAGCGCACGATATCGACATTGCCTGTTTCCAGATCGATCTCCAGCTCGCAGATGTGGCAGCCGTTGGGATAATTGGCGACCGGGGCGGTGTAGACGGCGGTCGCGAACAGGCCCGGCTCCATGTCCTTGGGCAGGTTCTTCGGTTCGAGCGCGGCGCCCGCGATTTCCTTCACGGTGAGCGTGCGATTAGTCTTGTTGGTCGAGAACACGCCTTCGTCGAATTTCAAATCGGCTTCTTCGACCTTCAGCATATGCGCGGCGATGGCGCGG
>DASYDZ010000028.1:0-28101 GCA_036499305.1 Candidatus Didemnitutus sp. | reverse complement strand
TAGACCGCGTTCGACACCGCCAAGCGGGCCGGTCGGGCTTGGCTTTGCCTCTAAGCGAGCGACCATTCGGGGGCCATTACCACCTTCGCCCCCTCGGATCAGTCTCCCCAGCGAGCGTCATCGTGAATTCCCCGCATCCGCCCCCGATACCCCGAATATAGTCTGTCCCTGTTACCGGTGCTGTTACCGGTGCGACCGCTGCTGAACAGGGCCTGTCCCTATTGGGGTCCTGTCCCTATTGGGGTCCTATTAGGGTCCTATTGGGGTCTTTCCATCCATCGCTGGTGACGTGCCTCGCCCTCAAGGCGCCGGATTCGCCCGATGCCGATGCGAAAAGCGGCGGGACGGAAGCCCACACCACCCGACTAAATCTGAAAAGACACGCGTTGGAAAAACGCGGTCCCCATCTCAGTTGCGCAGTTCGACCGTGGCGCCGGACTTGTCCTTGAAAAGGAGCATTCGAGTCCGCGGATTGAAGCTGACGAAACTGATGCCGAGATCGGGATTAACGATATCACCCGGGCTGTAGGCGGTGTGCTCGATGAATACGCGCGGATTCGCGCCGCCGCGTATGCCCAGGATCTTGAGATTGTCGACCCACGACTTGAACGCAGCACTCGCCTGCGGCGGCGGAGGAGGGGCCGCCGGAGCCTGATGCTCGGCAATGGCCGGCACCTCGGGAGCAGCCGCATCCGTCGTCGCGGGTTTTTCGGTCGAGGCCGAAGCTTGGTCGGCCGCCACGACCTCGTTCAAGGGCGCAGCCTGCTCGGCTTTGGCCTTTTCGATCGCCTGCTGAACCGGCACGGGCGGCGGCATGGCCACAACCGGGCGAGGCGGAGGCGGTGGCGGCACGGCGGTGAATTTCCGAAATGCGAAATAGCCGCCGCCCAACAAGATTACTGCAACGACGCCAAGGACCGGCACGAGACTCTTTTTCCCACCGGAGGCTGTCTTGCCCTTGGATTTTGCCTTCGCATCGGCCAATATCGCAGGTTTCCTGGCACCTGGCGGCGGGGGAAATTTCGCGGTTGGCGGCGGAAAACTGACTGCCACGGGTGCCGGCTCGCCGAAACCCGGGGGAGGTGGAAAATTCGGAGCGGCGGCCGGGGCGGCGCCGGCATGCAGTGCGGCTTCGGCCGGCATTTCGGTCGTCATCTGCACCTGCTCCGCCGGGGCGGGCGCCACTGCATCACGGGTCTTGAATGCGAGCTTGGGCCGCGGCGGAACCGTCGCATCCGCCGGCGGTTCAGCTGCAGGGACTGGCGCGTCAGAGGAGATTTCAGCCGGGGCGGCGGCGACCGGAGTCGCAACGGCCTCGGCCGCGATGCGCGGTTTCAGCCGGCTGACGCGAGGCGCCGCAGGAGCGGGCGATTCGGCGACGGGTGCCGCGATCGGCGGAATTTCGGGAGCGGGAGTCGGCGACGCCGGCGATTCCGCCGCGGCCGGCGTGTCGGGCGCGAGCTTGGGCTTCAGCCGCAGCTTCGGAACATTCTCGTCGCTCATTCCCGAGGATTAACAGGCTTTCCGGGCGACCGGAACCAAAAAGTTATTTCCGAGCCGTCAGCCGACCACCGCCTCACGGGGAGATTTCCTCTTCCCGAACACTGTTTCCCGCTGCCAGGCCCAGGCCCAGCGCAGACCGATGTCGCGCGTGCCAGCAAAGGGATACACACGGTTGAACACGTCCCCGTACCCGAGACAACGCGGAGGCCGCAGCAATAGGGTGCGCAGCGCTTCCGGATCGCCGAGCAGCGGGCGGCAATGAAGGACCGCGTGGCCATCGGGAGGCCGATGCAACCGGCCGTACGTGCGCACGGGCACGCGCATGATCTCGACGCCCGGGAACAACTTGTTGCCGTCGTCTGTGACCTGAAAACGCGTCCGGCCCGCGCGAACAAGTTCCAGCCCCGGCCGCCCGATGGAGGGAAGTCCGTTCCGCCGAACCGGTGGATGCGCCCGGGCACCCCTGCCTGGACGCATCCACACGGCGGAGCGACCCGGCGGTCGCCACACACACAACACAGGCCTAACCGAACAAACGAACATCTCCGATCGAATGGCGGACCTCATCTCCGTCAAATGCACTCGGAGACCGACACCGGAATGTTACCGCGCCGCCATGGGGCCGCCACGAAGCGGACCGCAAACGCCGGATTGGCAAGGCCGCCCGCGACTGTTGTGCTCACCGCCATGCCATTGTCCAAGGCCGACCTCGCCCGGTTGCGCGCGCTGCGCGAAAAGAAGCACCGCGAAACCGCGGGGCATTTCGTCGTCGAAGGCGAAAAGGTCGTCGGCGAGCTTCTGGAAGAGGGTCGGCTGCTCGAGGAGATTTACGCGACACCGGAGTGGCCGCGCCCGGCCGCGAAGCGCGGCAGCCTGCCCGTGATCGGGATTGGCAAGGCGGAGATGGCCCGCATCAGCCATTTTCCGACGCCGTCGTGCGTTCTGGCCGTTGGACGGATCGAACGGATCGCGCTGCCCACGGGTGCCCTGCGTCGTGGCGTCTCGCTTGCCCTCGATGGCTTGCAGGATCCCGGAAACGTCGGCGCCCTGCTGCGCATCGCGGACTGGTTCGCCTTCGACCGCGTGCTGCTGTCGCCGGATTGCGCGGACTTGTATTCCCAGAAGGTGATCAATGCGAGCATGGGCTCCTTTGCCCGCGTGCCGGTGTTTCAAACCGATCTCGCAGATGCGCTGGCCGAGGCGGGCGTCCCGGTGCTCGGGTGCGACATCGACGGGCGCGACTACCGTTCGGCGACTCCGCCAAAGGACGTCGTGATCGTGATTGGGAGCGAAGGACGCGGATTGTCGCCGCGAGTGGCTCGCCGCGTGACGGAACGCATCACGATCCCCCGGCTCGGCCACGCGGAATCGCTGAATGCTGCGGTCGCCGCAGGCATCATCGCCGCCTGGGTACGGGCAGGGAAAAGCTGAAGAGGGGAAGGCCTGAAGCTGGCGAGGCCTCATCGATCCGCCGCGAAGTGCGGCGGCGTCTGCCAATGGCGCCAGGCGGCGCGCCCCGCCTGGACGAACCGAGGCGGCATCTGGAAATCCCGCCCCACAACCCGAGAGTGCTCGCCGATGTTCGCTTCAACGATCCATTCGGATTCAGTGAAGCGGCGTCCTCGCGAGGCACGAGCCTCCCCTCAATGCTTCGCCCGAAACGTGAAATCCTCCCGAACGAGAACCAGCACCGGTTTCCGGTGACGCGTGGGCGGTTCGAATTTCCATTGTTCAACCGCGGCGATGGCCGCCCCTGCGTAGGCGTCATTCGCCTGGTCACGATCCACGGTCGGCACCCTGACGTGCCCTTCTTCATCAATGAAGTATTCGACCGTGACCGTGCGGTCGGCGGAAGGCGCTTCGCCCTTCGGAAGACCGGGCCGGACGATCTGAATGGGCGTGGGAATGCGGTCGAGGTCACCGAGCTTGTAGGTCTTGTACGCGAAGCGCCAGTTCCCGTCCGATATGTTTTCCCAATAATGCCAGCCGAGGTTCACGACCATGATGTTCACCTCGCTGGAAAACTTGATGTCAATGTCTACCCGCGACGCCTGCGCTCGGCCGTGGACTTGCGCAGCGTCGTACGTCCACGTGGGGAGCACCTTCGCCACGGCATCGGCGAAACCAGGATTGGTGTATCCGACGATCAGGAGGTCGCTCAGCTTGCCCTGAGCGTCGACACTCAGCACGACCTGGACCTCGCCGTCGTCGATTCCCTGTTCGAGCATATCGGGCGGAAAAACGAGGACCCGGCCGGTCTGATGGACGACGATCCCGGCATTGTCGTCGTCAGGCGCGGCGAAGACCCCGGGCAAGGCAGCAGCAGGCAGGGCGATACAAAGCAAGAGGCGCAGAACACGGATCATGGCAGTCACGGCATAACCCCGCTCAATTCCAAAACCCGCCAAGAATTCGCGGGTGCCGTCCTGAACGGGCGCCGGTTTCTCCCACCTGGGATCTGGAAATCGCCGACGGGGACATCGGCGGACACCTTTCGCGTGCCCGGCCGCGTCACCCGAGCTTGGCGATATCAACCCCAAGGACGGCCGCCGCCTTGGCCTTGTCGCCGCGGCAGGCATGAAGGACGCGGGCGACGTAGAGCTTGTCCTGGCCCGCGAGATAATCGGCGAGGGTCGGCCAATTCTTGACCTCGTGAATCTTGAGCGGGAGCTGGGCCGATGTGATCACCCGCGTCTCCGAGGTGCTGATCACGTGGGAGATGAACTGGTTGAACTCCGCCAGGTTTCCCGGCCAGCGGTAGGAACGCAGGGCGTTCACGGCATCGTCGGTGAACTCCATCTGCCGCGCATCGAACTCCGGATTGGCGCAGCGCGCCGCGACGTCCCGCAGCAAAGCCGGGATATCCTCCACCCGCTCGCGCACGGCCGGCATGTGGACCGGGATGGCCGCGATCCGGTAGTACAATTCCTCGTTGAACCGCCCTTCCTCGGTCAGTTTCTCGAGGTCGTCCTCGGTGGCGCAGATCAGGCGGAACTGGTGGGCGTTGTTGCGGAGAACGGAGACGAGCGCGATCTGGATCTGCTTGTGCAGATACTGGACGCGCTGAAGAAAGAACGTGCCGCCCTTGGCCTGCTGCACCCATTTGCCACCGGTGCCGTCGGGACCGAGGAGTCCGTCGCGCAGCGCCTCGGGGGTCGTCAACTGGCAGTCGAGGCTCACCAGCGGGCTGCCGGCGCGGTTGCTGGCGTTGTGAATCAGTTCGGCGGCAATCTCGTGGCCGGCGCCGAGCTCGCCCGTGACGAGCACGTTGGTGCTGGTCGTGGCCAGTTTTCGCAGCTGGGTCAGCAGGCGTTTGATGGCCTGGCTCTCGCCGGGAAAACGGGCCTCAAAATCGCCCGGCTTGGCCGCCGGGGACGCCCCCGAGGCGCTCATGGCGTCCCGCTCCGCCGCCAGCCGGCGGAAATCCATCGCGCGTTTCAGGGTCTGGATGAGTTCGTCGACCTTGAACGGCTTCTGCAGGTAGTCGAAGGCACCGTATTTCAGCGCCTGGATCGCGCTTTCGGTGCTGGCGTAGGCCGTCATGATGATGACCACCACCGACGGGTCGTAGATCTTGAGATTCTTCAGCAGCGTGATGCCATCCATCGGCTTCATGTCGATGTCGGCCAGCACCAGGTCGAATTTCTCGGCCTTGTAACGCACGAGCGCCTTCTCGCCATCCGTCGCAAACGCCGTCGCATACCCGGTGGGCTGGATAACGGCCTCGAGCATCTCGTGAATCGAGATCAGGTCATCGACGATCAGGATGGAAGGCATGTGGGCGAGCGAGCGCGACTGTGCGTCGGGCGCACAGGGCACGCAAGCGACTTTCGTGACACCGCCAGTCTGCTTAATTCTGGAGGCCGCCGGCCACCGCACCGAGTTGGAAGATCGGGAGGAACATCGCCATGACGATGCCGCCGACGACCACACCCAGGAAGACGATGAGCAGGGGCTCGATCAGCGAAGTGAGCGCCGCGACGGTGGTGTCGCACTCGGTGTCGTAGAAATCGGCGATCTTGTTCATCATGCCGTCCACGTTGCCGGTCGATTCGCCGGCCTTCACCATGTGCTTCATCATCGGCGGGAAAAAGGGATTCGCCGCCATCACCTCGGAGACCTGGCCGCCCTGGCTGACATGCTTGGCGATCTCGGCGCAGGCATCCTCGATCTGAACCTTGCCGCTCGCCGCCGACACGATTTCGAGGGTGCGCAGAATCGGCACGCCCGAGCGCATCAGCGTCGCGTAGGTGCGGCAGAAGCGCGACAGCGCGATTTTGTGCACGAGGTTGCCGAAGATCGGGGCGCGCACCAGGAACTGGTCCTTCTGCCGGCGGCCCGCGGGGGTCGAGATATACTTGCTGACGACGAAAAAGATGCCGTAGGCGCCGATGGCGATCGCCCACCAGTAGTGCTTCATGAAATCGCTGAGATCGATCAGCATCTGCGTCGGTTTCGGCAGCTTGGCGCCGAAGTCCGCGAACATCGCCGCGAACACCGGGATGACGAAGATGAGCAGCACGTTGACGAGCGCGATGGCCAGGCCGATGACCGCGATCGGATAGGTCATGGCCGACTTCACCTTCTTGGTCAGCTTGACCGTCGACTCAAAATAGCCCGCGACCTTGCTCAGGATCTCGGCCAGTCCGCCCGACGCTTCACCCGCCTCCACCATCGAGATGAAAAGCGAGTTGAAGGATCGGGGAAATTTCTTCACCGCGCCCGAAAACGACGTGCCCGTCGAGATGTCGTTGCGTACATCGCGGATGATCACGCTGAAGACCTCGTCCTCGGTCTGGTCCTGCAGCGCCTCCAGGCACGAGACGAGCGGCAGGCCGGCGGACAGCAGCGACGCAAGCTGGTTGGTGAAGATGGAAAGCTCGCCGAGATCGAGCTTGTAGTTCTTGGATTTCTTCTCGAGGGCCTTCTGCTTGGCCAGCGCCTGGGCCGTCCGGACGCTGGATTGCTGGGGTTTCGCCGCCGTCATTGTCGCCATAGTATCGGCTTTCTAAGCGGATCAGGGCCAGCGCCGCAACCCCTTTTCGGCCCGCCAGGGTCCCGGACGGGTCATTCGGCCGGTTTCGCTGCGGCGGCCGGGGGCCAAAGGACCATGAAAAGGTTGCAAAAATTGGAAGGACTTCGGTCAGGCCCGGTGTTATGCGACAGGCCGCGACTCCCGTTCCCACATGAACACGCCCCCCGATCCACTCGACCCCCTGCTTGACCGCTGGAATGCATCCCCTGAGCCACCGCCGCGCCTCCGCGCGGAGGTGTGGCGCCGCATCGCGCTGACCGACAATGCCGCGGCGCCCGAGAGCCTCCGTGCGATCGTGGAGGGATGGTTCGCGCGTCCGCCCTTTGCGGCCCTCTTTGTGGTGAGCTGCGCACTCCTCGGGTTGTTCCTGGCCGAGGTCCGCGTCGGCCACCTGCAGCGCGAACGCAGCGAGCAGCTTGCCCGCAGCTACCTGCAGTTGATCGATCCGCTGCTGACGGCCGACAACGATCGTCATCCATGAAGCGCACGATCCTCACCCTCGCCCTCGGCCTCGCGGTCGGCCTCGGCTCCCACTTCGCCTATTTCGGGCTCAACAAGCCGGCAGCGGGAGATTCGCTCGACAGCCAGCTCGCCTGGATGAAATCCGAGCTGCATCTCAGCGATGCCCAATATGCGCAGATCCGCGAACTGCACCGGACGTCGAGCCCCCGCCTGCGCGCGCTCGCTGTCCAGGTGGCCCAGTTGCAGTCGGAGTTCGCCGCCTTTGAGCATACCCGCCAGGCCAGCGATCGCGTCGACTTCCTCGAGTTCGCCCAGTTCGTCGAGAACCGCCGGCAGGTGGATCGCGAGTGCACGGACTCCACCCGCCGGCTCGTGCTCGCTTCCGCCGACGTCATGACGCCCCAGCAGCGCCAGCACTATCTCGGCCTGATCGCCCACCTCGAACCCCAGGGCCGTTCGCTGCTCAACTGAGGCGCATCACCCCGCGCGCCGTGCCCCACGACTCCTCCACTGACGACGTCCACCTCGCCGCCCTGCGGCAGGGCGAGGCCGCGGCGCTCAACCAGTTGATCGCCCGCTGGGAGCGGCCGCTGCTGAGCTTCGCGTACCGCTACGTGCAGAACCATGCGGACGCCGAGGATCTGGTCGCGGAGGTGTTTGTCCGTCTGTACCGCCAGCGCGAGCGCCTTCGTCCGGACACGCGGCTGTCCGCCTGGTTGTTCACGGCCCTGACCAACCTTTGCCACAACCATCATCGCTGGAAGCGCCGGCATCCTTCCATTGCCCTCGACGCTCCCTCCGACCAGGCACCCGCGCCATCCGAACTCGCCTCACCGCAGCCCGGGCCGGACGCGTCACTCGTCCACGATGAAGCCATCGCCGCCGTGCGCGGCGCGATTGCCGCGTTGCCGCACGACCTGAAGGTCACGCTGCTGCTGCACCATTACGACAAGATGTCGTACCGCGAGATCGCCGCGATCACCGGTTGTTCGGAGCGCGGCGTCGAGACGCGGCTTTACCGGGCCCGCCAGCAGTTGCGCGGCGCGTTGACTTCGCTTCTCCAGGAAACGAATTCTCGCTGAGGCGACAGGCCAGGCGCGCGCCGCAGGAGCAGCTTCAGGCCGTGATCAAATTCGGATCCGTGGCTCCCGACGACACGGGCCCGCGACCATTATCGCCGAACTCGAAATTGCATCCGGGTCCAAAAAGGCCGGGTGGGCTTGGGGCCTGCCGGCGCGATCACAACGGAGTCAGGCCGTCGGTGCGCCATTTCTCGAGGTCGATGATGTGCAGACCGGACCCACGATTCAGCATCTCGGTCCGACTGGCCCAATAGACGGTCGCCTCGTTGAAGGATGCGCGCGAGCGTTCGCGCGCCACTTCCAGGGAAAGGTGCGGCGAGTTCGGAAACTCGGCGGGGTCGCCGGCGCCAAGCCGGGTCGTCTCGATCGCGAGCATGCCCGGTCCGTGCTCGGAAAGGAGGACCACCACGAAACAGTGCCCCGGAATCACCGCGAGGTACGTGCGCAGGCCGATCTTCCGGAACGCGGATGCAAACAGCACGCTGCCATCCACGCAGTTCGCCTGCTGGTAGGTGATCGCGTCCCGCAGCGGGCGGATCGTCTGGCAGGCGATCTTGTCCGAGCCCGCCGAGGGCGTCGTCACGTCCGAATATTTGATGCCGCGCCTCTGCAGGACGTACCAAATGGCGAATATCTGGTCCTTCACATCCTGCAGGCCCGACTGGTAGCCGTCGAAATGCGTCACGATGCCGGCCTTCAGGCCATCCTGCAGGATGCCTTCGATGACGGAACTGTTCTCGTTGACGTAGGCGCCGAGCATCCAGGTCAAATCTTCCCCATCGTGTTGCAACGGACAGTCGCTGATGGCGTGCATGGTCACCGTCTGCGAATCAGTGGTCGTGACCGTCCGGCCCTCGGCTTCGTAGCTGAGATCGGTAACCTTGAACGTCACCGTTTCCGGTGTCGGATGCGTCAGCTCGCGCAGGGCGTCGTAGTCGAAGTCCAGCGGGGGAAACACGTGGTAGATGTAGCCTGGCACCACGAGCTTGACCTCGTAGGTCGAAGGCCGGACGAAGCGCGAGCCGCTGATCTCGATGCGCAATTTCGTTTCCTCGTGTGTCGGCTGGAAGGCGATGCCGGCCAGCTCCCGCCAGTCCCCGAGATGGCGCGCCTCCGGCTTTTTCCTGCCCGACTTGATCGAGGCGGTGGCCACGATGTAGGAGGGAAAGAGACTGTTCCCCATGGGGAATTCCGGGTGCCAGTGCTTGTCTTCCGCAGCCTGGCCCGGACTGCATGCGATCAATACCAGCGCCCCGCCGAAGAGGAGTGTTCTCCACGCAGGCACGCCCTGATATGGACGCGCGAGTCGCCCGGGTGCAATCGCGAAACAATGATCACCGGCCTTCCACCAGGATCGTTCCGCCGGAAAATCGCGCCAAGGATCGCAGGCCCGTGCCGCGCGGCCCGATCCTCGGCGGCCCCGGCGGCCCCGCTCTACCCTGCATCCCCGTTGCCGCGGGCACGCGAAAACCTGAACCGCGCTGAACACGGACCGCGTCGATGATTTTCGCGCGGGAAAAGCCTCTCAACTTCAAGCCCTCAACTCCCATCCTTCGCCGTCTCTCAACCCTCAACTCCAGGGCTCCACTTCAGACGCCGCGGTAGTTGACGCCGACGGCCTCGATCCACGCATCGAGCATCGCCGCGGTTCCCAGCGAATCGGCGTGGGGCATCGCACTCGCCTCGAGCGATCCGCCGGCGAGCGCTCCGGCCACGGCATCGGCCTCCCAGCCGTACAGCGGCACGCCCTGCGAGGGAAAGGCGATCTCTTCGCTCCTGCCGTCCGGACGGTGGATGACGATTTTTTCGTCGCGTCCCAGCAGGCCCGGGAAAAATGGCACGGGCACGTCGATCCACCCCGTCGTTCCGTAAATCCGCGCGGAAATATCGGTGAGCACAGTCGAGCCGCACGAGAGCTCCGCCACGATTCCCCCCGGATACTCGACCACCGCCGCCGCATATTCGTCCGTGCCCGCCGTCGCATGCCGTCGGCCCGTGGCCCGGATCGCCACCGGATCCGCAAATGGCCGGCCGGCGGCCGCGCCGGCGATGAGCCGCGAAAACGTGACCGGATAGCATCCGAGATCGAGAATCGAACCGCCTCCGAGCTCACGTTTGAACATGCGGTTTTCCGGATCGAACGGGCAGACGACGGAAAACGCACTGCGGATCAGCCGAAGCTCCCCGATGGCTCCCTCGCGAACAAGTTTGGCCAGCGCGGCGGTCTGCGGATGGCAGCGATACATGAACGCTTCCATCAGGAACATGCCCCGGCGGCGCGCTGCCGCCACAATTTTTTCCGCATCCGAACGGCGCAGGGCGAGCGGCTTCTCGCAGAGGACGTGCTTGCCGGCCTCGAGGGCCTTCACCGCCCATTCGAGATGCCATGGATGCGGCGGGGCGACGTACACCGCCGTCACCTCGGGATCGGCCAGAAGCGCCTCGTAGGTGCCGTGCGCGCGCACGCCGCCGAATTCCCGCGCAAAGGATTCCGCGGAGGCCCGGTTCCGGCTTCCCACCGCGACCAGCCGCCCGGTGCGTGAACGCGGCAGGTCGGTGGCGAATTTTCGCGCGATGCCGCCCGTCGCAAGGATGCCCCAATTCAACTTGTGCGCCATGGCTGCGAACGAAACAGGGCCCGGCGGATGCGTCAACGCCCTCCCGCCATCGCGCGTCCCGCGAGCCAGCCCGTTGTCCAGGCCGCCTGGAAATTGAACCCCCCCGTCACGCCGTCGACGTCGAGCACCTCGCCGGCAAAATGCAGCCCGGGGACGAGCCGGCTTTCCATCGTGCGGAAATCCACCTCGGACAAGCGCACCCCGCCACAAGTCACAAACTCGTCCTTGAAGAGGCTCTTGCCCACGACGGCGAAATCGCCCCCGTTCACCTGCATCGCGAGGGCGCGCAACGGCCCGTTGGCGACGCCCGACCAGGTCGCCGCCGGATCGAGACCGGCGGCCGGGATCAGCCGCTCCCAAAGTCGCGACGGCAGTCCGAACGGATTCGCCGTGCCCGCCTGCCGTCGCGGATGTTCGGTCCGCCACGCCGCCAGCAGGGCGAAGGTGTCGTCGGGTCGCGAGGCCGGCGCCCAGTTGATGCGCAGCGCGAAACGATAGTCGAGGTCATGCAGGGCCCGCGCGCCCCACGCCGACAGCTTGAGCACCGCCGGACCGCTGAGGCCCCAGTGAGTCACGAGAACCGGCCCGCGCTGGCTCAGTTTCGCGGCCGGCACAGCCACCTCGGCCTCCTCGACGGACAGGCCGGCGAGGTCCCGCAGGCGCGGGTCATCGCAGTGAACGGTGAACAGCGACGGCACCGGTGCCTCGATCGCATGACCGAATTCGCGGGCGATCGTGAACCCCGCATTCGAGCGGTTGCCGCCGGAGGCGACGAGCAGGGCGTCGCATTCCTCGCGGCGGCCGTCAGTCAGGTCCAATTCAAAAATTCCGGGTGAATTCCGCCGGACGGATTTCACGCCGCAGGTCGTACGCACTTCGATCCGCGCTTCGGATGCCGACCGGCGGAGACAGTCCACGATTGTCGCCGAGTCGTCCGTGACGGGAAACATCCGCCCATCATCCTCGGCCTTGAGCGCCACACCCCGCGACTCGAACCAGGCCACGGTGTCCCTCGGCTGCCAGCGCGTGAACGCGCCGAGCAATTCCCGGGCGCCGCGCGGATAGGCCCGGATCAGCTCGCGCGGTTCGAAGCATGCGTGGGTGATGTTGCAGCGGCCGCCGCCCGAGATCCGGACCTTGGCCAGGGGATGCGCCGTGGCCTCGTACAAGCGGATCGCGGCTGACGGGTCGGTTTCGGCCGCGGCCAGGGCCGCGAAGAACCCCGCCGCCCCACCCCCGATGATGCTGATTCGCCTGGACGTCACGCTCCGCAGGCTGCGGAGCGCCCCAGGCCGTGTCGAAAAAGAAAGCGCCGCGGCCTACCCCTAGGCCGCGGCGCCACTGCACACACTATGCAACCCTGCTTGAGGGAAGTTATTTGCCGGTGGAAGAATCCGATGCGGCGGGAGGAGGCGGCGGAGCGCCTTCCTGGTCGTGACGATGTTGCATTCGTTCGCGCATCTTGGCCAGAATTTCGTCGAACTTGGTCTGCTGGTCGCTGTTCAACAGCGCGCGGTGCTGGCTCTCAAATGACTTCCGGACATCGCCCATCTTCGCCCATTTCTGTTCCTTCGTGAGGCTGGCGTCGTGATGGACGGCCTGCATGGCATCCTTCTCCTGTTGGTCGACAGCCTTCCACTTGGTCTCCTGGTCGGGCGAGAGGTTGAGCGCCTTGATCATGCGCTCGCTGCGATGGCCATGCTCGGGTGGCGGCGGAGGCGGGAGACTTTCGGAGCCGCCGGCTGGAGGCGGGGGCGGCGGAGCGTCGTCGGCCACGGCGGCCGGAAGGATGCCCAGGACGGTGCCCAGACAGAGGATGAGAATCTTTTGGCGGTTCATGGTATTGAGGAAGGGGCGATGGGGAAAGAGACGCATCCGCCTCCGGCCGGTTTCGCGGCCGTCCGTAAATAATTCGTTTCGGTGACCGTAACCGGGTCCTGGCACCCACCGTCTTGGCTGCCCGCAAGCGCCGCTTTACTCCCGTCCCGGGTTCGCCCACGCTCCCGCGAATGATCGAAGTCGCGAACCTGACCAAGCGTTACGGAGATTTCACCGCGGTCCACGACTTGTCGTTCACCGTTCAGGCGGGCGAGGTGATGGGACTGGTCGGACCGAACGGTGCGGGCAAGACCACCACCCTGCGGTGCATCACGGGCATCATTCCCCCCACCCTCGGCTCGGTCCACGTCGCCGGCGTCGACCTGAGGGCCGAACCGGTGGCGGCCAAGCGCCAGCTCGCGTTTTTTCCGGACGAACCGCGGCTGTTCGATCACCTGACGGTCGAGCAGCACCTCAACTTCGTGGCGCGAATCTATCACGTGACCGACTGGCGCGACCGGGCGGGGCCGATCCTCGCGAACCTCGACATGAACGACAAGCGCAACGCCATGCCGGGCGAGCTGTCGCGGGGCATGAAACAGAAACTCGTCATTGCCTGCGGCCTGCTGCACCAGCCGTCGATGATTATCTTCGACGAGCCGCTGACGGGACTCGATCCCGGCGGCATCCGCAACATGAAGGAGACCATGCGCCGTCTCGGGCGGGAAGGCGCGGCGATCATTCTCAGCTCCCATTTGCTCAGCCTGCTCGAGGAGGTGTGCACCCACGTCCTGATCCTGAAGGCGGGCATCAAGGTCGCGGATGGCTCGATTGCTTCCATTCGCGATCGCTTCGCCGCCGAACCCGATGCAAGCCTCGAGGACGTTTTCTTTCGCGCCACCGGCGACGGTGCGGAACCCCCGGCCGTCCCGTGACGCGGGCGCTCTTTTATCTCTACCTCACGTCGACGCGCAACGCCCTGGCGGAACGCGTGCGGCGCCTGCGCCAGCCCAAGTATCTGGTCGGCGCCATCGTGGGCGGGCTGTATTTCTACTTTTTCATGTTCCGCGGATTTTCCCGGGGCCTGCGCGCCTCGTCGTCGCCTGGCGCTGGTTCGCTGGCCGCATTCGAGCCGATCGCCACCGCCGTCCTCTTCATCATCGTCGCACTCTCGTGGCTCCTGTCGAACCGGCGCGCCGCCCTGCAGTTCAGCGAGGCCGAGGTGGCGTATCTTTTTCCCGCGCCGGTCTCGCGCCGGACCCTCATCAACTACCGGCTGGCCCGGTCGCAGCTGGCGCTCCTGATTTCGGCGCTGTTTCTGGGCCTCGTCGTGCGGCAAAGCGTCGTGCACGGGTTCAGCGCGGTCTCCCGCACGCTGGGCTGGTGGGTGGTGCTGTCGACCCTCAACCTGCATTTCCTTGTCGCCTCGTTTGCCCGCGACCGGCTGCTGGACCTCGGCGTCAATCCCGTGCGGCGCCGCCTCGCCGTCGGTGCGGTGCTCGTCGCGATCGGCATCGTGGTCTGGTGGGTCGTGCAGCGGGTGGTCGTGCTGCCGACCGATGCGGACGTCGCCGGGCCGGGCGCGATCATCGCCTACCTTGATCGCGTGCTGAACACGGCGCCGATCTCCTGGGTGCTCGCGCCTTTTCGGTGGGCCGTGAATCCGTATTTCGCTTCCAGCCCGCGTGAATTCCTCATGGCGCTCCCGCCGGCCCTGCTGCTCATGGCCGGACACTATCTCTGGGTGGTGCAGTCGTCGGTTTCCTTCGAGGACGCATCCATCGAGGTTGCCGCCCGTCGCGCCGAGCGGATCGCGGCCCTTCGCTCCGGTCGCTGGCGCACCGCGCGGGAGGCCCCGAAAAAGGCCAGGCCCGAGCCGTTCCGGCTGGGCACCCGGGGGTGGCCTGCCGTAGGTTTCCTGTGGAAAAACCTGATCGCGCTCGGACCCTTGTTCCGCCTGCGCACCTGGCTCGTCGCGGCCGCCATCGCAGCCTTCCTCCTTCACCGCATCGGCGCCGACCCGGCGCGCGTGCCTCTCCTCAAGACGATCGGGATCGTCGCCATCATGATCGGCGGCTGGTTCTTTCTTTTCGGACCCATGTTCCTGCGCCGCGAAGTGCAGCAAACCTTGTCCCAGATGGACATGACGAAGGCCTTTCCCCTGCCCGGATGGCAGATCGTCGCCGGCCAGTTGCTCACGCCCATCGTGCTCATGACCTTTGCCGAATGGTTCATTCTGCTCGTGGCGACCCTCACCCTCGGCGTGACGACCGGCGACGCGCGGTTGGCGCTCGTGCTCGGCGCGGCCGGGGCGGCGGGTCTCGCGCTGGTGTTGCCGCCGTTGTGCGGACTTCTCCTGTGCATCCCGTACGGCGGCGTGCTTTATTTTCCGGCCTGGGCGCAGGCAACCGGGCCGCGCGGCGGTGGCATCGAGGTCATGGGGCAGCGCCTGATCTTCATGGCGGGCTACGTCGTCGTGCTCGCCGTCGCTGTCCTCCCGGCCGCGGCCGTCGGTGGATTGGCCTTCTTCATCGTCAGCCAGCTCGTCGGCACCGCCACTGCGGTCGTCGTGACGACCCTGTGTGTCAGCGCCATTCTCGGCCTCGAGGTCGCCGCGGCGGTCTGGTGGCTCGGGCAGAAAGTCGACGCATTCGACCTGTCGACGGAACTGCCGCGCTGACGCCGGGTCGGTGTGCGCCGTGAAAACCGCCCGCTTGCACCGCCTCGCCGAAACGGTCGTCGCGGTCGCCCGGCACGCGCTGCCGGCCGATCTCCGGTCCGCCGCCGACGGGGTCGCCGTGTGCTTCGAGGGCCGGCCCGCGCATTCACCCTGGGCCGACGGCGGGGACGACGACCTGCTCGGGCTTTTCGTGGGACATACTCATGCCGGTGGCCCGGACGGCGGCGATCCCTTGCCGCCGCAAATCCTCCTTTTTCTCGAGAACCTCTGGGACTTCGCGGAGGGCGACGAGGAGGCGTTCCGGCGCGAGGTCCGCATCACCTACCTGCACGAGCTCGGCCACTATCTCGGCTGGGACGAGGACGAGGTGGCGCGCCGCGGTCTCGACTAACCGCTCCCCGCGCCCCAATCTTCGCTTTCATTCCGCGCCGTAATCTGCTTATACCCTCGTATCTTACGGCTCCCCTGAGCCCCTCCGTTGTCCATCAAATCATGAAGAAGTTTCTCCCTGTTGCCCTGTGCGCAGCCGCTCTTTTCGCGGCGGCGCTCCCCGGCCACGCGGCCGATGTGAGCCGCGCGACGCTGATCGAACGCCTCGATACGTGCGAGGCGATCCTGCAGGATATCCAGTCGAGCACGAAGACCGCGATTTCGCCGGAGCGCCTGCGCGCCGCGCGCGCGATCGTGATCGTCAACCAGGTGCAGGCGGGTTTCTTTGTCGGCGTGAAGGATGGTTACGCGGTCGCGCTGGTGAAGCGGCCGAACGGGCGCTGGTCCGTGCCCGCTTTCCTCAATGCCGGCGAGGCCAGCATCGGCTTCCAGGCCGGAGCCCGCGCGATCAACACCGTCCTCGTGGTCATGGACGACAACACCGTCCAGCTTCTGCTCAAGCGCCGCTTCAATATCGGCCTTGAGGCCCACGCCGAGGCCGGCATCCGCACCGCCGAGGCGCAGGCTGTCACGCGCCCGCTGCCCGCCGCGAACGTCTACGTCTATGGCCTGCAGGAGGGACTTTACCTGAGCGCCGCGATCAAGACGGGCTACATGTCGCCCAACGACGAGGCCAATCGCGTGTTCTACAATTCGAACAACCGTCTCCCCGAACTGTTGTTTAGCGACTGGGTTCAGCCCCCGCCGGAGACGCACTACATCATGGATTACCTGACGCGGCTCTCGCAGTGACGCCGCTGACCACGCCGCGGCGCGGTCACCCATCCTGCCGCCAGCGCTTCAGGTAGGAAACAAGTTCGACGATCACGGTCTCGGTCAGCCTGGCCTGCGCCTCGATGCGGGCCGCGCCCGGAAACTCGAGCCGGCCTGACCGCAGCACGATTTCGCCCGACGGCGGCAAGTGCGCGATCGCCCAGCAGGCCATCGGGGACTCCACCTTTTCCTCCGCCGACGGTTCGGCATAGCCCGTGGTGGCCACGCCGATGTTCGTGCCAAAAAGCTCCGCCACGCCGCGCGCCATTTCCGCCGCGACCTGGGGCGACACGCAGTTCACCGATGCCGCGTGCGCCTCGTTCACCCCCAGGTGCCGGACCTTCTGCGCGAGCGTGTAGGCCGTGATGCCGCCGAGGAAATAACCCGACGCACCCGACACGGAGGCGATGCGCGCCTGCAGATGCCCGGCGGTGACGCTTTCGGCCGCGGCCAGCGTCTGGCGCGGCTCGGCCAGCAGGAGTTGCTTGAGTTCGAGGGCGGGGTTCAACGGAACTCGACTTTGGGGCGCGGCGTCGATGCCCGCAAGCGCCGGGTCATTTCAGTTCGACGCCGACCGGACAATGGTCGCTGCCCATGACATTCGGTTCGATCCAGGCGCGCTTCAGGCGCGATTCGAGCGCCTTCGAGGCGACAACATAGTCGACGCGCCATCCGATGTTCCGCGCCCGGCAATTCATCATCTGGCTCCACCAGGTGTAGTGCGCCGGCGCGGTTTCAAAGGCGCGGAAAGTGTCGATGAATCCCTTGCCGATCAGCGTCGTGAAATTGGCCCGCTCCGCATCGGTGAAGCCGGCATTCATGCGGTTCGTTCGCGGATTCGCCAGGTCGATCTCCATGTGCGCCACGTTGAGATCACCGCAGAAGACGACCGGTTTTTTCTTCGCCAGGCGACCGAGATACCTGAGAAAGGCCGGGTCCCACGAGGTGGTGCGGTATTCGTGACGAGTGAGGCCGCGCTGGGAATTCGGCTGGTAGACATTGATGACAAAAAAGTCCGGATATTCTGCCGTGATCACGCGGCCTTCCTGATCGTGGTCGTCCACCCCGATGCCGAGGGTGACCTTGACCGGCTGCTCGCGTGTGAACAGCACCGTGCCGGAATAGCCCTTTTTCTCCGCGGAATTCCAATGGGCGTGGTAGCCGCCGGGCCATTTCACGTGCTGGACGTCGCCCGGATGCGCCTTGGTTTCCTGCAGGCAGATCACGTCCGCCTTCGAGTCCTTCATCCAGTCGAGCAGCCCCTTCTTCAGGGCCGCGCGCACGCCGTTCACGTTCCACGAAACGAGTTTCATCCCCCGGGAGTTCGGCCGTTTTTTCCTCCGCCGCAAACCGTTTCCGCCAAAGAAAAGGGGCCGGCTCCTTTTTTGGGAGCCGGCCCCGGGGGTGAGTTAGTTCAACGCGAACCTGCTCGCGTTGCCCAGCCCATCGACGATGCGCATGGGGAGGACGACCTTGCTCGGAACCGCCTTGCCGTCGCGGAGCAGGGGCTGGAATTTCCAGCCGGCCACCGCCACGGTGAGTTCCTGGGCGAGTTCGTCGGAGACGGCATCGAGGACCGTGATGTCCTTCGGATTGCCGACTGCGTCGACGGTGAACTCGAGTTTGACCGTCTGGCCAGCGAAGTCGGAATCGACGCGGGGGGATACCACCCGCACCGGTACCGGCGTGTTGGAACGGTCCTTGTAGGACTCGAGATAAGCCTGCTCGTTCGTCTTGGCCAGAAGGGCCAGCGGCGCGGCAAGCAGGCTGCTGATGAGGATCAGTTTGGATACGGTTTTCATGTTTTTTCTCCTTACAGTTTGGGAACACCGGGTGACGCAGATGCGCGCCACGCCGATTTCGCCTCCGGCCTCGTTCGGCCGGTCAGGCGAAAGCCGCGTTTTGGGGACGCGGGGTAACTCCGTATGCTGATCCAAAGGGAGGATTTTAAAGAACGTCTGCGCCGTTTCGCGCATGAGTGGTCATGAATGCACCCACCATGCCAACTAATGATAGCCGTATTGTGTATTAGGTGACTGGCCGCGGCCTGATCACAGCCATTAAACTCATCAAGTAATTACATTACATTAGTTTAGGACACCACAATTCGGTGAACAATCGTCAATAAACCCATAAACGCCTCTACTTCGTAACATTCCAGACATCTGATCGGACTCGCCAAGGCTTCCGAATGGGTGCCCCTCCGGAGCTCGTTGCAGGGTCTGTCCCTTTAACTGCTCCTTTAACCGCTTTAACTGGCCGCGGTAGAGGGCCTGTCCCTTAAAGCGCTGCACTCGATTCCTTCCGATTCATGAACTGATAGGTAGCCACTCCTGTTCGAGCTCGGGCGAGAAAGGGTCTGTCCCTCCATGGCCGCCTTCTGCCTCAATCCGCTGTTGGTCCGGAAATTCCGGCAGCTGCATCGTGACATGTGACGAATCGCATGGTTGTCATCGCGCATGGTGTCAGGATGGTGAGCAGCCAGCCGTGACCCTTTCCGCCTTCCAACCCCTGCCCCTGGGCCAGCGCATCCCGGCGAGCGAGCACGCCGTGTCGTGCAGCCTGCCGACGATGGCCGATGTTCACGGCTACGAACAAAAGGACCCGAACACCACGCGCCATCTGACTTCGGGCTACCCGCGTTTCGTGGTGCACCCGCTCGCCCGTGAGCTTGCGGGTCATTTCATCGCCCAATCACCAGGCCTGCGGGGACGGCATCTTTGGCTGGCGTCCTCCGAAGGCATGGCCGCCGCGCTCGCGGCCCATTTGAAATCCGACGGGGTCGCCGTGTTTTCCGCCGACGGAGTCCACGGCGTTTCGCATCGCGCTGACGACGCCGAGCTCGCCTCGCGCGCCAAACTTTTTCTGCAGCATCTCGGCGGATTCATTTCTTCCCGCGAAGCCGAGGACGCCCTGGTGCGCCTCGGTCTCCGCGCGCATGCCGAACCTGACGAGGGTTTTCCCGGTGACGCGCGCGGCGAAGTGGATCGCGTTCTGCTGCCCTCGCTCACCGGTGCCGATCCCCGTGATCTCTTTCTCGCCAACTCCGGGATGAACGCCGTCTATGCCGCGTTCCGCGCGATTTCCGAGCTGCAGGCGGCGCGCGGACGCACGATTTGGATCCAGGTCGGCTGGCTCTATCTGGACAGCATCGCGCTGCTGAAAAAATTCACCGGAGCGCCGGGCGATTATCTGCCGCTCCTGGACGTGTTTGATCACACCGCGATCGAGGCGGCCTTTGCCGCGCACGGGTCGCGCATCGCAGGCGTGATCTCGGAACTGCCCACCAACCCGCTCATTCAGACACCCGACGTCCCCCGGCTGTCGGCCCTGTGTCGATCCCATGGCGCCCGGCTCATCCTGGATCCTTCGGTCGTCTCGGTCCTCAGCGTCGATGTCCTTCCGCACGCGGATGTCGTGGTCGGCAGCTTGACAAAATACACCGCCAGCAACGGCGACGTGATGGCCGGCTTCGCCGCCGTGAATCCGGCCGGTCCCGATGCGCACGAGTTGCGGCGCCGGATTCCGGCCGCGCTGGAGCCGGTCTATCCGCGCGACGTGTCTGCACTGGCGGCGCAGATTGGCCGCACCGGGTCCATCCTCGCCCGCGTCAGCGGCAGTCTTCCCCGAGTCGTGGAATTTCTTCGCGGTCATCCCGGCGTGCTCGAGGTTTTCTGGACCCAACATCCGAAGTCGCGCGCCAATTATCTCCGCATTGCGCGGAGCCCGGAAGCGGACGGAGCGATGATCTCGTTTACCGTCCGCAGTCCGCTGGATCGCTTCTACGACCGCCTGCGCCTGCCGAAGGGCCCGAGCTTCGGCATGAGGACGACGCTCATCTGCCCGTTCATGTATCTTGCGCACTACGACCTCGTCTCGACCCCCGGGGGCCGCGCCGAATTGCATCGACTCGGCATCGATCCGGACCTTCTCCGCCTGTCCATCGGAACCGAACCGACGGAGGAAATCATTGCGGCCCTGAGCGAAGCCCTGGCCTGAAACGGGATCGTTCGACTTGGCCTCAAACGGCCATCGGTAAACGCGAATGCGATCAGCGGTGGGCGCCAAAAAACGTTTCCCATTTCACTCCTGCCGCAAGCTGAGAATCGAAAGCGCGACAGTGAAAGATCCGGGTTGAAGGCTGTTGGCATGGCGCCGCTGGTTCAAATAAACCTGCGCGCCGTATGCGCTACCTCCCAGCCCTTATACCTTTCAACCCACACCTTGTGCTGCTCTCGTCCGTCGATCAAACCGCAGCCACAGCAAAATGGCCGCGCACGCCAAGCCCAGCGCCAGGCCGGACCATATTCCCGCGGGGCCAAATCCTCCGCGAAAGGCCAGCAGGTAGCCGGCCGGCAGGGCGAGCACCCAGTAGGCAACGAACGTCAGAACCGTGGGCACACGCACATCGGTCAAACCGCGCAACGCTCCCGAACCAACCACCTGCGCCGCATCGAAGACCTGGAATATCGCCGCGATCATCAGGAGCCGCGACGCGAGCGAAGTGACGGCCGGGTCGTGCGAGAATCCCCGTGCCAGCGGTCCGCCGGCCAGGGCAAAGGTTAGCGCGAAACCGACGGATAACAATGTCGCGACCCCGAGTCCGCCAAATCCGATCGGCCGCAGCAGATCCCCTCGACCCGCACCCAGCGCCTTGCTCGCGCGCATGCTGACGGCGATCGACAGCCCGAGCGGAAACATGAACGTAAACGAGGCGCAGCTCAGCGCCACCTGGTGCGCGGCCAGCGCCGTGGCCCCGAGCCAGCCCATCATGAGCGCGGCGGCAGCAAAGGCGCCCGACTCGAAGATGAGCGATCCCGCCACCGGAAACCCCATTGTCACAAGCGCGCCGAATCGCTTTTGGCTCCAAGATTCTCCCGGCGCAGACCGGATCTCGTGCAGCGACGGGTCCAATTTCAGCCAGAGCGCCAACGCCACGACGGCCACCGACCGCGCCACCAGGGTCGCCACCCCGGCGCCAACCAGCCCGAGCGCCGGAATGCCGAGGCCACCCCAGATGAAGATCCAGTTGAGCAGCGCATTCAGCCCGACATCGGCGAGCATGATGGTCATCGGAATCCATGGGTGTCCGAGCGACTCCGCGAACTGACGCTGCACCTGGAAAAACAGCGTGGGAACCAGGGATGCGGCGATCAGCAGGAAGAACGGTGGCGTGATTGCCAGTACCTCCGGGGGCTGGCCGAAACGGTGCAACTGAAACGCGATGACCGCCAACAGCCCGAACGCCACCAAGCCGAATCCAATCGCGACTACGCGTCCGTGCTTCAGCCACGCGGCGCAGCCGGCGAGGTCGCCCGCGCCGTGATCACGTGCCGTGAAGACCCCGACGGGCGAAAGCATGCCGATGCCCGCGATGAAGAATACTCCGAACACGCCGTTGGTGAAGGCCGCCGCCGCCAGAGGAACCGTGCCCAGCCGGCCGATCATCGCGCTATCGGTGATGCCGATCAGCATCTGCCCGACCTGCGCGACGATGATCGGCAGCGCCAGAGCCAGGGTGCGGCGAAGTTCGACCAGCAGTATTCCCACCGCCCCAGCGTCTCGCTCCGGTCCCCTGCTTCAACGGAATTCGCCACGCCGTCGACTGCGGCCCGGCACAGCTCGCCGCATTCTCCAGCGGACGCGGAATTCCGCTTCCCAGTTCGCCGCCATCCCGGCACCGTCGGATTTTCATGACGTTTGCCGCGCTCGTCCTGGTGTTGCTCGCCGCCTGCCTCCATGCGACGTGGAACTACGCGGCCAAGACCTCGGGTGGCGGGCTGCCGTTCGTGTGTGTGAGCAACCTGATCGGCCTTTCGTGCTACGTGCCGGCTGTCTCCATCTATGTCTGGTGGTGGCATCCCCACCTTCCGCCCGAGGCCTGGCTCGTCGTCGCCGGCAGCGGCATCATCAAGACCGTCTATTCGCTCCTGCTGCAGCGAGCCTACCGCTCCGGGGATTTCTCGCTGATCTATCCTCTCGCGCGCGGCACCGGCCCGCTCCTGTCCGCCACCGCCGCGATCACCCTGTTCGGAGAACGCCCGACGCCGATCGCCCTGGTCGGCGGAGCGATCATCGTGCTGTCCGTCTTCCAACTCACGGGGGGAGCCGCTCTGTTTCACCAGTCGCGCGCCCATCTGCGCACGGCCGCGAAATTCGGCCTCGCCAGCGGACTGTGCATCGCCGGCTATACCGTCTGGGACCAGCGCGCCGTCTCGCACCTGAACCTGCCGCCGGTCCTCTACGACTGCGGCACCTCCGTGGTGATGGGCCTCCTGATCGCGCCGTTCGCGTGGCGCCGCCGGAAGGAGGTCGCCATCGAATGGCGGACGCATCGCCGGCAGGCGGCGACCGTCGGGGTCCTCGGGGCCACCGGCTATGTCCTGATCCTGACCGCCATGAAATTCACGCCGGTGAGCTACATCGCCCCGGCCCGCGAGATCAGCGTGGTGATCGGCGCCTTCTTCGGCGCGCGATTCCTGAAGGAAGCGGATGCCAGGCGGCGCATCGCCGCAGCGGCCGCAATGGCGGTCGGGATTGTCGCCCTCGCCCTGGGGTGACAGCCGCAATTGCTCTGGCGCCGCGACCGGCGTTGCGCGAACATCCCCAGGTGCGCGTTCCGCGGGAACTCCAGTTGCTGATCGCCTTGCTCGTCCTGGCCATTGTCGCCGTGCTGGGCTACGTGATCTACCGGCGCGCCCATCCTTTCCCGCCACGGCCTCCGACCGCCGGGACGGCCGTCACGATTGCTCCGCCGCTCGCGTCACCCGCGACCCGCCCGCCTCCCGTGACGGTGCCGTCGGCCGCCAATCCCCCGGTGGATCTCGCGCAACACGACGGCCAGACCATCGATTTCTCGCCCGGTCATCCCGTGGTGAAACAGACTGCCGCCGATCGCGCCGCCCTGGCCGACGGGCTCAAGGACATCACCGATGCGACCAAGGACGTGACGTTCGGCCCGTCGGACACTCCCCCCGCGGCCAATCCGCCCGCGGCCGCCGCCCCCGCAAAAAAATAATTCCGCGATGCTGCACGGAAGCTTCGATCTGCCGGTCAGCTTCGATCTCGGGGCCACGTTCGCCTTCGCACTCTCAGGTGCGCTCGCGGGAATAAGGCGCGGCTATGACATTGTCGGCGTCTTCGCGATGGCACTGGTGTCCGGCCTGGGTGGCGGCCTGATCCGCGACGGGCTTTTTCTCAGCCAGGGACCGACTCCCCTCCTCACCAATCCGCAATACATCGAGGCGGTGGCGCTCGCCGCGATCGGGGGCATCGTTTTCGGCGCGCGCGTGCACCGCTTCGCCCGCGTGATCGCGATCGTCGACGCCCTCGGGCTGGGCGCCTACGCCGCCTTCGGCGTGCAGAAATCGCTTCTCGCCGGAGTCGCGGCACCCGCCGCCATTCTCATCGGTGTCGTCAATGCGGTGGGCGGAGGCGTGCTGCGCGATCTGCTCGCGCGCGAGGAGCCGCTCGTTTTCAAGCCCGGCCAGTTCTATCTGCTGACCGCGCTCGGCGGAGCGGTCACGTTCGTGTTCTGCAGCGTCACGCTCGACCTCACCGCCAACTCGGCCGCCATCGCCTCCGTCGCGGTCACCTTCATCTTTCGCATGCTCACGATCACGCTCAACTGGCGCACTGCTCCCATCTCTTCCGGCAGTATTTTCGGGAACGATCCGAAGGCGTGAGTGGGGCTGACCGCGGATAACACCGGTTTCGCCACTCGAACGCGGCACCGCTCGTCCCCCTTGGGTGGGCCAATCGTTCCGGGCCGCTTGAGATAATACCAATAGCCAATCTAAAATAAACTCGTCGTCGGAGTTTCTGCTGGCAGGAAGCGGCCGCTGGGCGCGCCGTCAATACCCGCGGGCGGCCCGACGGTCCGTTCCTCCCGGCACTCGCGCCCCAAATTCCAAAACATCGGCGCTTTGGTATAAGCGCGGGGTCCCAAAGACGACGCCAGGCGTTCAGTTCCGAACGCCTCCCGCGGGTCGCTCCTGCCAATCGACTTTCGCGAGCCGGAGGCCTTTCAACCACCAACGCCAGGAGCTCTCCTCAACCCCTCGCCAACGTGATGTGCAGGGCGTCGGGCGTCGTGACGTGGTCGCGGACCCGATAGCCGAGCGCCACCAAGTTGATGCCGGCAAAGAGCGATTCCCCCGAACCGAGCACCACGGGCGACACGGCCACGTGCATCTCGTCGATCAGGCGGGCACGCAGGTATTGCTGGATCGTGCCGACCCCGCCGCCGATGCGCACATCCTGGTCCCCCGCGGCCGCGCGCGCCTTTTCCAGCGCGGACTCGATGCCCCCGGTGACGAAATGAAACGTGGTGCCCCCATCCATCTTCAGGGACTCACGGGGATGGTGCGTGAGCACAAAAACGGGCACGTGATACGGCGGATTCTCGCCCCACCACCCTTTCCAGGAATCATCGGGCCAGGCACCCCGCACCGGTCCGAACATGTTGCGGCCGAGAATCCAGGCGCCGACGTTGTCAAAGCCCGCGCGCGCCAGCTCGTCATCCCGACCCGTCGTTCCGCCCTCGCCGCCGATCATGCGCTGGAACGTGCGCGTTGGAAACATCCAGCCGTGGAGCCCGATGCCGCCCCGCCCCAGCGGATTGTCGCGGTCCTGCCCCGGTCCCGCCCCCAGGCCGTCAGCCGAGATTGTGAATCCGTGAACGCGGACGCGGGGCATGCCGCAATGTCACCCGAACCCGCCGCGGGCACAAGGCCGAAGGCGGCAGGCCTTGCCCTACCAAAAGAAATAATGCTCGTCGTTGCCGAGGAACCGGGCGCTCGGCGGCTCGTAGACAACGCGCCACACATCGGCATACCGGCTCCACGGTCCGGTGACGGGTCCGTCGAACACCAGGCGCGGATTCGGCTGATGCTGGCGGGGGACGGCGCGGACATGCTCTTGAAAGATCTCATGCCCCTCGGGCAGGGCGAAGAACAGGCTGCGGCGCTCGATCGGATGGGCGGTCGCGGGGAGCTCACCGCGCGATGCGCCCGCGTGAGCGAGCAGGTAGCGCTTGACCACATATTCGTGGCGCTCGAGCTCGATCACCGCGCGGCGACAGCCCGCCTCGATGTCCACGCCGGCGGCGTGGCCGTAAGCATAGTGTCCGCTGGAACACCGCTTGTGGAGCAGCACGGCGATGCCCGGAGCCTCGGACTCGATCGCCAGACCGCGAATGCCGGGCCAAGGAGTCTGGATTTCACGGATCGGCAAACGGCCTTCCCACCACGACAATAGGTTAAACCGTTCGGTGGCTTCCATTTGCGCGGCCGGCCGCGCCTGGCGTTTCCAGAGCCCCGGGAAGGCGGCCATGCCATTGCTGGATGGATCGGTGCCGAATCCGAAGCGATGCGGCTCTCCCGACGTCAGGACCGACATGTGGGCCCAGCGCTCGACGGCCTCGGAGATCGCCTTGAAGCGCGCCTCCATGGGCGAGTCGGCGGTCCCGGTGCCCGCCGCCTCTCCGAAGACCTGGCCGGCGCTCCGCCAAGCCACCAGCTCCGGGCGGAGGAAGGCATTCGCCTGAAACTTCCGGATGCCCAGGACGGTGGTGTCCACCATCGCCAGCCGCTCGATCGGGCCGCCCGCGTCGGCCATGATCTTGCGGTAGCGGTACGAGGCGAAATTTATCATGTAGGCCCGCTAAACCCTACTCAGTCTGCAACCGGGCGCCAGTTGCAAGGAAGCGAGCATGCGGCACAAGGAAACGCGGGACGCCCATCGAAATTTGAAGAATTCTTGCGGTCGCTAAGAGGATCAATGGAAGAGGCAGCGTGGATAAGACCAACGGAACAAAGCAAGCTCGAGACGAGCGCAGCAACGGAGGAGTGGATCGAGTTCATGCGTCAATAATCGTCCATTCCGACGCATTGCTGAATTCGCAAAACCGCCTTTATTCAACAGCTTCCCTCTCGAAACACGCCCAACCATCGAGCCTGAATTAAGGTGCGTCACGGGCTTGCCGGATAGCATCTACCTCAGTTCACTTCACAAGTGAGTTTACCGTCGAAAGCTTCCGTCCTTGCGGTGCTTTTTGCTGCCCTTTTGACCTCTGCCAATCTCGCCCAAGGGGGATGGAACGATCTCACGCAGGGTAAACCTGCGATCGATACGTTCTTAGCTCGTGACATAAACACTGCATTTCCCATCGCCGTATGTGTACAAGATAGCAGTGGGCGGCTCTTGGCGGGTTCTGATGCGTTATTGGTGTATGATGGCATAACGTGGAAACGAAACACCTTTCCTGGCAATCATCTGATCACCTCAATAACGTGCGACTCAAACGGAACAGTTTGGGTGGGCGGCTACAATGAAATAGGCTCTTTCAAAGAAGATCGCTTTGGCGATTATATATATACGTCACTATCCGGCGCATTACCTGCCAACATCCGTAATTTTGGGACCGTGTGGCAGGTCGGGCTCGTTGGCCCCAATGTCGTCTTCTTCTGCGACTCAATGATTCTCCTGTGGGACGGGGTACGCTTCACCAATTGGCAGTTTCCCACTCGGCTTCGCCTGTTTCCCGTACGATCTGGGAACGAATTATGGTTTACCCAGATCGAAACCGGGCTCTATCAATTCACCTCGGACGGTCCCCATCTTGAGTTTCCCTCATCTGATCTACCACCACATGTGCCTTTCTGGATTGAAAGAAAGGGCCTCAAAGTCCTCCTGATCAGTCGCGACGGTGTCTTTTATGCGGGGCAGCCCGCAGAGGCTCTTTGCTCATTAAGGGTGATTGATTTTCTCAAAGAAAACCCGATGAGCGGGGCACAGATGTTAGCAGACGGAAGCATTGCCCTTGGCACATTAGAAGGCATTGGGATCATGACGTCGGATCGCCAATCCGTACGAATCATCCGCCAGGAGGACGGACTTTTAGGCAACCTGGTTAATAGCATGTTTCTCGATCGCGAGCAAATGCTCTGGATTTCGCCTTCGACAGGAAGCGGTATCTCTCGGCTGGATTCGTCGGGAAATGTTTCTGCATTTACTAATTGGAGCGATAACACTCGCTCTGCTGCAATGGCGTTAGTGAAGTCTGGCAATACGATCTATGCGGCCACCGATAGTGGAGCCTATAAACTCGATGTGCGGCCGCGTAAAACGAGTATATTTCGTCGTATTCCCGATCTACCTTCGTCCGGATATAGTATGCACGAATGGAGAGACGGTTTCGTTTGCGGAAGTTTTGGAAGGATCGATTATTTTGATGGTGTATCAACACATGAGATATTTGCATTACCCTCCACTACTTTTCTAGGGGTCGCGCCATCAAAGGTTAAACAGGATAGTATGTATGCAATTGAAGGCCAGCGTCTTGTGAAGCTTACAAAAAGCAACGAAGACAAGTGGGAACATGCGGTACTCTGCCAATTGCCCGATCTTTGCACCGAGCTTTATGTTGATACAAATGACAATATCTGGCTCAACAGCGCGGCCCGGGGAATACTGCGTTTTGATAGCTCAAAAGGGAAACTCGCCACCGTTTTCGATGGCCGGTCACCCGATGGTCAAGTCACCGTAAGTACAATAGCCGGTCGCAATGATAAGATATTTTTTTCTGCGGGAGATCGATTTTTTATAGGCAACGCAGGTGATGTATCCATAAAGGCTATTGCCGGAATCCCGGATGCGTTGGGTTATGCCTGCTCCTATTCTGTGGACGGCCGGCGCTTA
>DASYDZ010000027.1:0-16525 GCA_036499305.1 Candidatus Didemnitutus sp. | reverse complement strand
CTTCCACTGGATTTTTACGGCTTACGATGGCCGCGGATCAAGGCCTCGACCTGGGCCAAGAGAGCAAAGGCCGGGACGAAGCGTGAAGGATGACATCCGGCCAGACGATTTAGCAGGAGCAGAACGAAGGAACCAGAGACGAACAATCCTCCGCTAACTCTGTTTTCTCCCGTGAAAAATCCCGGTGGTTTGCTCAGCGATCTCTGCGTGCTCCTGTGAAATGCAGGGATCGAGGAAATTGGGATTTACAAGGCCGTAAGGGTCGCGGAGACCACTCATCAAACCATGACGAAGGTCGACGTCCGCAGACCAGACGATCTGACAGGGGAGAACGGAGGAAATGAAGGCGAACGGTCCGCGCCTTGACGGTCCACTGAAATTCCCGTTGCCGCGAGGTGCGACCGGAAACAGACACGAGGACCCCAGCCCGTCATGGCCCACCCCAACGCCATTCGCGCCTCATTCCTGGCCGTCCTGCTTGCGCCCGTCGTGCCCGTGGTCGCGCTGGAGGCTGAAACGCCGGCACCCAGCGTGCGGATCGACGTCGACGCGGCGCAATCCTCCGGGCCGGTGCCGGCGATCTGGCGTTTTTTCGGCGCCGACGAGCCGAACTTCGCGACGATGCGCGACGGGCGAAAACTTCTCGGGGAACTGGGGTCCCTCGCGCCCAACCAGGTCTATTTTCGCGCGCACAACCTGCTCACGAGCGGTGACGGCACGCCCGCGCTGAAATGGGGCAGCACCGACGCCTATCATGAGGACGCCCAGGGCCACTCCTCCCATAATTGGACCATCCTCGACCGGATCTTCGATGCCTACCGCGCCCACGGCGTGAGGCCGTATGTGGAGATGGGATTCATGCCCGAGGCGCTGGCGCGAAACCCCGAACCTTATCAAAGCCGGTGGCGTCCGGGCCTCGACTTCAAGGATCTGACCACCGGCTGGACCCAGCCGCCGAAGGACTACAACAAGTGGCGCGAGCTCGTTTACCAGTGGACGAAGCACTGCGTGGAGCGTTATGGCGCGGCCGAGGTGGAGCAGTGGTATTGGGAGACCTGGAACGAGGCCAACATCGGTTACTGGAGCGGCACCGAGGAGGAATTTTTCCGGCTCCACGACTATGCCATCGACGGCGTGCGCCACGCGCTGCCCACCGCCCGGGTCGGAGGCTACGATGCCGCGGGCGACGGCGGGCAGTTCACGCGTGACTGGCTCACGCACGTGACCACCGGCACGAATTTCGCGACGGGAAAAACCGGCACGCCGATGGACTTCCTTTCCTTTCACGCCAAGGGCAGGCCGGAGTTTGTCGATGGTCATGTGCGCCTCGGCCTGGCCGATCATCTTCGCACCGTGGATCGCGCCCTCGGCATCCTCGCCGGCTTCTCGCAACTCAAGTCGCTTCCGGTGATCATCGGGGAGTCCGATCCCGACAGTTGCGCGGCCTGCCTCGGACCGCAGTTCGGCTATCGCACCACGCCGATGTACTCGAGTTACATCGCCGAGTTGATGCCGCGACTGCTCGCGCCCGCGGATCGCCACGGCATGCGCCTCGATGGATCGCTCACGTGGGCGTTCGAGTATGAGGACCAGCCGTATTTCGCGGGTTTTCGCGTCCTGTCGAGCAACGGCCTCGCCCTGCCGGTCGAAAATGTCTTTCGCCTGTTCAGCCGCATGAAAGGGGTCCGGATCGCCGCCCGGAGCTCGGGCGAACTCCCCCTTGATCAGATCGTCGCCACCGGCGTGCGGGGGGACCGACCGGACATCGGAGCCGTCGCCGCGCGGGATGGAAATCGGGTCACGGTCCTTGTCTGGTCCTACCACGACGACGACGTCCCACGCCCCGAAACCCCGATCGAGATCCACCTCTCCGGCCTGCCCGCGGAAGCGACGGCCGCGCACCTCACGCACTATCGGATTGATGAGACGCACAGCGATGTCGTCACGGCCTGGAAGCGGATGGGCTCGCCCGCGACGCCGAACGACCGCCAGTACGAGGAGCTCCAAAAAGCCTCCGACCTTGCGACTCTGGGCGCCGGTGAATCCGTTGCGATCGAGCGTGGAACAGCCACGCTGGACTTCGCGCTGTCGCACGACGGAGTGTCGTTGTTGGAAATCGAGCCGTGATGGATTGACGGGCCAGGACGCGGAATCGCCAACCGATCGATGCCGGGGCGGCTAAAAACTCGTTGCCCTGACGGCTGGCGGCATCCAAAAAGTATTCGCCGCACGGCGCACCATGGATGTCCAGGAGTCCTTTCGAACGCTCGAGCTTGAGATCGGGGCCTCGCGCGCGGACGTCGATGCCGCGTATTGCCGCCTGCTCGAACGCTGGCATCCGGGCCGCGCCGCGGCGAAGGGATCAGAGGCCGTGCAGGAAGCGCAGCGCATGGTCCAGGCGATCAACGAGGCCTATAACACTCTGTCGGCGGTCGCGCCGACGACCGCGGCAAACTCGTCGCTCCCGCAGCCGGCCACTCCGGGGGGATCCGCGGGCGCCGGCAAGCCGCGCCTGACTCCGCTGTCACCGGCGCAGGCGGCCGGTGGACCGCCTCCGCCGAAGCCGCCGCCGGCGCAGGCCTGGGCCTCGCGGACCGCGCCGCCCGAGGGAGCGCCACCTTCCCCTGCCCCGCCGCCTCCGGCAAAGACCGCGCCCCCGCCCGCGCCCAAAACGCCGCCCGCAAGCATTCCCGCCGCGCCGGCTGAGGAGCCGTCGCCAGCTCTCGAAGAGGAGCCCTTCCTGCTCGAGGAACCGAAAGAGCCATCGAAGCTGGCGCAGGCCGCGGATATCTACGACAAGCTCTTCCCGGTCGGAACGCCGCGCCGGCGCATCGCGCCCATTGTCGCCGCGGTTGCGATGATGCTTTTGCTGCTCCTCGCGAAATGCACGTTCTTCCCGCGCCATCGCGGACCGCGCGAGCCCGATCCCAAGACCACCGGACGGCTGGTCGTGAAATCGAACCTCGCGGCTGCCACGATCGAGGCGAAGCGCATCCCCTCCACCGACGACGCCTCGGTGGCGACCTTCACCGGCACCCCCGGTCAGACCCTGGCCGGATTGCCGCCGGGAAAATATGCGATCACCGCGAGCGCCGACGGCTGGAAGCCGATCCAGGCCGAAGCGGCGCTGCAACCGGCCCAAGTGACCCAGCTCACCCTGAACTTCAAGGGCGGTTCATTGCGCCTCGATTCCGATCCCGCGGGCGCCGCCGTGCGCATGGGCGACAACGATCTCGGCAAGACGCCGCTGACCATCCCCATGCTGCCTCCGGGGGAATGCACGGTTTCGGTTCAGTATGGATCGTGGCCCGCCATCGCCTACAAGACCACCATTGTCGCGGGGGTCGACGCCGCGGCGACCGTCCGTCTGCCCCATGGCAAGCTCACCGTGGATTCCTCGCCGTCGGGCGCCACGGTGATTTTCGGACGGCAGACCCTGGGCGTGACTCCGCTGACGATTCCGCAATTCCCGGCCGGAACCTGGAAACTTTCCCTGCAGACCAGGGAATTTCCGCCGCTGGTCCTGCCGATAACCGTCGCCGACAACGGCGAGGTCGCGGTGCACCCGGCCCTCGGCCTGGCTTATCCCGAACTCGACCCGACCAAACTGCTCCGCTTCGTGTGGGTGTCGGACAATCGCGATGTCGATACCATTCCTTTTGACGGCACAACCGGTCCGTCCGCGCCGCACAACGGGTATATCCACAACCTCAATCGCAAACGCCTTTATAACGATTGGATGCAAAAACATTACCGCGCCACCGCCATGGTGAAGGCCTATAACAAGGAGACCGGAGAAGTGGAATTTGCGGAGACCGACAGTGAATTCTGCCGGTACCACCTCGCGGCGAAGCTTGGCGCCTCCGCGCGCAATGACCCCGAGATCGTCGCTCAATTGACAAAAGGCGCCACTTTCACCTTTTACGGCCGGCTCACCGCCGTCGAGGAGTCCCGCTGGGGCTCGAAGTCGGTCACGTTCGAGCTGTCGAACGTCGAGGCCTTGCCGGCGGAATAAGCTGGATTCGCAGAACCGAAGAGGCACGCGTCCCGACAGGCTTGGGAATTGGTCTCGGCGAACTCAGCGACCTCCTGCAAAATTTAATTCCTCAATCCCTGCATTTCACAGGAGTACGCAGAGATTGCTGGGCAAACCACCGGAATTTTCACAGGAGAAAACAGAGTTAATGGAGGACGGTTCGTCTCTGTTTCCTTCGTTCTCCTGTAAAATTGCCTGGACTCGTTATTCACCCGTCAAGCGTCGTCCTGTCGGTTTTGATGACGGGTCTCCGCGAACTCAGCGACCTGCAACATACCGTTCTCCAATCTCCGGATCTCCCGTGACGGCGATCAATCGCCCCATGACGCAGACCGCGAGGCTACCATGACAGCTTCGCGAATTCAAAATCCACCCGCGTCGCTTCCACCGGCGGGGAATGAGCAATGAATGATTCCACTCCCGGCCATACCCCGAGCTTTAGGTCGATCGGACCCACCCGTTCGACCGCCAGGAAACCGCCTTTGTCGCGGGTGAACCGGTGATTCTCGGGTGGGGCCGATACTTGGAAATCCATTTTCTTCACCGCATCGGTCGGACGGACCGGTGGCTGGCTGTTCTCACGGGCGATCTCCGCCCACAGACGGGAGGACGGTTCCTCACGCAATCCCGCCAAGGCCGTCCCGGTCAGGCCCAGCACCAGGGAAAGGGACATGATTCGCATTTTCATACCATACTGTGACGCCGATTTCGCCCGCCCGTTAGTCCGGGGAAACCCACCCGGGGCAAATCCACCCCCTCCACTGATTCTTCGGCGGGAGGACGGCCAAAACGGCGCGCCCGTCTCCGCCCGCCGGGGGGAAGCCGGTTTTCTTCGATCTGGTCACCGCCACGATTTTCCTAAAACTTCCCTCCGATCGGGCCGGATCAATCCCATGGCATCAATCTGCTCTGATAACCGACGCTTGGCCGTGCCCACGCGCCGATTCGGGGTCCTGCTTTTCGCTCTCCTCGCGCTTCCGGGCTCCGCGGTCGCGGCCAAGGCCATCACTTGGGAATCCGTCCCGGCGGAGGATCGCAACGCCAAGCCGCCCGCCGGAGCGCCCGACGCGCCCGCGGAGATATTGTCCGAGCGCGTGAATCTGCTCGTGAAAGACTACAAGGCGGTGCAGCGGAGTTTCATCCGCATCAAGATCTACTCCGAACGAGCGATCGATGAAGTCGGCAAGATCGGCATCGACTATTCCGACTCCGAACGCGTCAGCGGCCTCGCGGCCCGCGTGGTCCATCCCGATGGCGAATCCGCCGTCCTGCCGGAGTCCGCCTTTCAGGAATCCGTCCTGGGCCGCTGGAATCACGGGCGCCAGCTTTCCAAGCGCCTCGTCGTTCCCCGGCTCGCTCCGGGCGACATCGTCGACATTCAATGGCGCGTCGACGCCGACGGCCGGTTCAAGGGCGCACGCTTCGTCAACTGCCAGCGCACGATCCCGGTGCGGTTCTTCGAATTCAAGGTCCACAACTCGCACAGCGGCCCCATGAACGTCGCGACCTTCGGCGCGCACGAGGGCAGGATCGAAGGCACGGGCACGCAGGATATCCGGGTCACGATGAAAAATCTGCCCCCCTATGTCGAGGAGCCGGACATGCCGCCCGCCTTCAATTCCCGCGCGACCATGCTCCTCGTCTACGGGGAACTACCCGACTCCGAGGAGGAAACATGGCTGATCGGCGCCATCCTTCTCGGTTTCTACGAAAAGACAAAATGTGCCCCGACTTCCGACATGACGGCCAGGGCCAGAAAGATGGCCGCCGGGCTCACCTACCGCGACGAACAACTGAAGAAGATCTACGATTTCTGCCAGTCCGAGATCGTGAACATCGCCTATGCAGACACCCCCGAGGCCCTGGACGAACGGTTCACTTTTCACGAACCGCGGACGGCCGAGGAGACCTGGAAGCTGAAGCGCGGCAACCCACTCGAGATCGACTGCCTGTTCGTGGCACTGGCCCAGGCCGCCGGTTTCGAGGCCCGGTTGTCGTTCTCGGCGAACCGGGACGAAATCATGGACGTCCATTTCTCCCACGGCTGGTATTTCATGCGCAACCCCGGCGCGCTCGTCCGCGTCGATGGGGAGTGGCGGCCGTTTTCTCCCGGCGACCGCGCGGTGCCGTTCGGATTGTGCCGCTGGCAGCGGGAGGAGATGGAATCCTGTTTCCTCAACGACGATCCGGCCATCGAATGGGTGAAATTTGAGACGACGCTCAAGGACCGCGCCACCCAGCAATGGACCGGCCGCCTGGCGGTGGACGCCTCCGGAGCGCTGTCCGGCGAAATTACGCAGGTGCTCGAGGGCCAGTTCGGCATCGCCTGGCGGGAGACCCACTGGTCCGACGATGACGTCGGTTTGAAAAACGCCGTGCGGGACGACGTGCTCGCGCGGCTGCCGGAGGCCGAGGTGACCGGCATCTCCGTCGCGAACCTGCATGAAACCGAGGAGCCCCTGCTCCTGCGCTTCCATCTGCATCTTGCCGCCTTCGGCGCCGTCGCCGGCAGCCGGATGGTCGTCGCACCCGGCCTGTTCCAGTTGCACGCGCAGCCACGATACACCGCAAAGACCCGGATTCATCCCATTCGCTGGTCGCATCCCTGGATGGAGAACGAGAATCTGGAATATGTGCTGCCTCCCGGATTCGAGATTGCAAGAGCCTCCGTGCCGCCTCCGATCAACGTTGGCGACGGCTTGATCGCCGAGACGGTCAGGATGTCCGAGGACGCGTCGCCCCGGCGCCTGATCTACGAGCGGCGGCAAAAGGTCGGACGAACCGGCGAAACGACGTTCACGACTGAATCCTATGCGACGCTGCGGGCCGCCTTCGATGAGATCGATGAGGCGGATCATCGCACCGTCATCCTGCAACGCCCCGATGCCCCGGTTCCGGCGAAGGCAGACCCTCCCGGCACGCCGTGAGCGACCTTGGGCCGACCATGGAATTCGTGCCGACGGGAGTCATCCGATCCGCGTTTCGGGCGATGATCGCAATCGCTTTTTTCCTCGCGACGGACCACCATGCGCGCGCCGCCGCGCCCGAATGGCTGGCGGCCGCAATGCAGCGGAGCGGAACCGCGACCTCGAGCGAAGACACCCTTGATATTCTTCGCCGCGACATGCTCGTCACGGTCTCCGCAGACGGCTCGTGGGAAAGACGCATTCGCTATGTGCTGCGGATCAACCATCCGACCCCGAACAAACCTCCCGTGATCGGCGCCGCGTTCATTCAGGGCGCCGACGAAATCGTGCGAGCGGAGGCGTGGCTCTGTCGCGCCGGCGGGACCATCCAGACCTTCAAACGGCGGGACTGGATCGACAAGGCGGATGATGACGGCACCACCCTGTATTCCGATTTCCGGAGCATTTTCGCGGCCGCGCCGATGGCCGCCGCGGGAGATGTGTTCGGCGGCGAGGTCGTCCTTCACACCACGGCGGCAGCGGGCCAGGAGGTTGCCGATTTTCGCTCGCCCTATCCCACGCGCGAGACGGCGCTCGAGGTGCGCATCCCCAAGGGGTGGAGCCTGCAATCGAGCTGGTTGTCACGCCCCGGACCCGACCCGGTCGTCTCCGCCGACCACGCGACCTATCGGTGGACCATGCGCGACGTGCCGGCGGAAAAAAAGGAGCTCTGGTCCGGCGGCGCAACGGCTCCGCGGCTGGGTCTGGCGGTCGTCCCGCCGGCAGGCCGGCGGCGCAGCAGCGAGCGCCCGCCCCAGAGCTGGACCGAGGTCGCGAGCCGTCTCTTCCAGATCCAGGAGCCGCAATGTGATCGCAATGCGGCCCTCGCGAACGTGGCGGCGCATGCGGTTCGCGGTTTGGATTCGATCGAAAAGAAAATCGAGGCCCTGGATCTCTTCGTCCGGAAACTCCGCTACATCGAAGTCAATCGGAATGACGGCCTGGGCTTCGGCTACCGCCCCCACCGGGCGACGGAGGTCCTCGCGGCCGACTGCGGCGACTGCAAGGACAAGTCGAATCTGCTCAAGGCGCTCCTGCGTGAAACAAACCTGCAAAGCCACCTGGTCGCGGTCAAAGTCGGTGATCCCGGGGATGTTTCCCCGAACTGGCCGTCTCCTCAACAGTTCAACCATGCCATTGTCGCCATCGAGCTGCCGCCCGGTGCCGCGGCGCTGGAGGGCACCGAGGTGCCCGGACTTGGCCGCGTGCTCTTTGTGGATCCGACCGACACGTGGCTGCCCGCCGGCCATCTTTCCTGGTCGCTGCAGGGCAGCGTCGCCTTGATCTGCGATCCCCGTGTGTCCGGCCCGATCAGGCTTCCGATTGATTCCGGCAAGAAAACTTTTTTCTACAGCGCCAATGCGCGTTTCTCCCTCGGCGAGTACGACCAGTGGAATGGCGAGCTTGAGGAAACCACTTTCGGGGAGCTCGCGGCGCGCGAGCAGGCCGAGGAGGCCGCCAAGTCCGAACGCGTGCTCGAACCGCGCCGGCGCGAACATCTCGGCAACTTCCTGGCCGAGGGCACCGTTGAGGGGGTCACCGAGTCCACGGCGACCGACGGAGAGTCCCACACCACCACCATCCGGTTTAAGCCCCGTCGCTTCGGCCAGTGGGTCGGCCCGGATCTGCGAATCTTCGACCTCGAACCCGGCCGAAATCCGATGCTGCCCATTTTCCCCGATGAGGCCCGTCAGCACGAATTGCTGATTCCACCGCTGGAGCTAAACCTCGAGGTCACTCTGGATCTGCCTGCGGGCTGGCGACCCGAGCTTCCGGAGGCGATCGGGCAGTCCGGCGAATTTGGCCATTTCAGCCGGTCGTTTTCAGTGTCCGGGCCTCGCTTGATCTACCGGCGAACCGTCGCCCTGCGGTCGGCCCGCCTTCCCCCGGCCCGTTACCGCGAATTCCGGCGCTTCGTCACCGATTTATCCCGGTTGGAACATGCCGCGATCTTCGTCCATGTGCCCGTTCCGCCCTGATCATCCGGTGCATTTAGAAAGTTGTGCCTGCGCCGGCCGAAGAATAGAAAACCGCGGATGAAGGCCCGTATCGCGCTCATTTTCGCGACAGCCCTGACGACTGTCGCCCTGTTCGCCGCCGGGGAGGACCATCCCGTCACGATCAAGCAGTTGCCGCCCAAAATCACCCGGCGGCCGTTTGACCGCAAGCGGCCGCCCCCGCAGATGCCGAAGCTCACCGCCGCCGAGTCCGGCGTGTGCCACTTCGAGGTGACGTGCGACGCCGGCATCGGTTTCCTCGTCGATACGATCGATCCGCACACTGTCGAGGTCGAGGTGGACTCGGTCGACGCCGTCCTCAGCCTGCCCATCGACGTCTGGGTCGGGATCGGCACGCCGCCGAAACTCGGCCAGCACGAGGAGGGCCACCGCCAGATCTGCGAGGACTACTACAAGGGAGCCGACGTCATTGCCCGCGATCTCGCGAAGGCGATGATCGGAAAAAAGGCGCGGGCCACGGGACGCGACAAGAAGGACGCGCAGGCCAGGGCGCAGGACCAGTTGCTGACGCAATACAACGCCGCCTACATGCACGCCGTGCGCGACCGGATGCGCCAGGCGCAGGACCACTACGATCTGATCACGATCCATGGCCTCAAGCCGATCGCCGAGAAGGACGCCATCGCCCAGGCCGAGGCGCTCGTGCAAGAGGGCAAGATTCCGCCGCCCGACCCGTCCATCAAATAGTCGGTAACCTTGGCGGGCGGGGACGGTTTCCTGTTGACATGCCACAGGAATACGGTGTTCCTGTGGTTATGCCACATAAGATCATGCCGAAGGAAAAAATCGAGCTGTTGCAGGGAACCCTGGACCTGCTGGTCCTGCGCACGCTCGCCGGCCTCGGGCCGATGCATGGCTACGGCATCGCGCGCCGCATCGAGCAGGCTTCATGCGATGCCCTCATCCTCAACCAGGGGACGATTTATGCCGCCCTGGTCCGGCTGCAGCAGGGCCGGTGGATCGAGGCCGAATGGGGCGCATCCGACAACAATCGCCGCGCCAAGTTCTATGCGCTCACGGCGCGCGGCCGGCGCCGCCTCGAGTTGGAAACGGAAAACTGGCGGCGCACGGCGGCCATGGTCGGGCGCGTCCTCGCGGATCCCCAAACGCCGTGACACCCTGGCTCGACCGCCTCGCCTCCCGCTGCCGGGCCTTGTTCGCGCGCCGCGAGCTCGATCATGATTTCGAGGCCGAAGTGGAACACCATCTCGCGATGACGGCGGACGAGTATCGCCGCGCGGGAGTCGGCGAGGCCGAGGCCCGCCAGCGGGCCCGGGCGGATTTCGGCGGCGTCACGCAGGCGCGCGAACTCCATCGGGAGACGCGGGGCCTGCCGATCCTCGAAGAGATGGGACGCGACCTCGCCTTCGCGCTGCGCCTCGGGCGCCGCGAACCACGCTTTGCCACGATTGCCCTGCTCATTCTCGCGATCGGGATCGGCTTGAACACGACCGTGTTCAGCCTGGTCGACACCGTGCTGCTTCGGCCCGTTCCGTTCGCCCAGGCCGACCGGCTCGTCTTCATCCATAATTGGTACGACGGGATCTCCTTTCACGATCTGTCGGGCGTCACCTCGCAGGTTGCCACCTGGGAAGGGATCCAGGAAACCAATCGCTCGCTCGAGCAAATCGAGGCCTATGATCCGTTTTCCGTGCGCCAGACCTATCGGCTGACGGGATCGGGCGAACCGGAGACGGTGCTGGGCCTGAACGTCTCGCCCGGCCTTTTTCCGCTGCTCGGGGTCAGCCCTCAGGTGGGCCGGCTGTTTGAAAACGGCGATGCGCTCAAAAACGCGCCCGGACGGATCGTGCTCTCGGACCAGCTCTGGCGCCGGCGGTATCATGCGGACCCGACGCTTGTGGGTCGGACGATTCTGATCAACGGCGCCGCCGTGGAAGTCGTCGGCGTCATGCCCCACATCGACCCCTTCAGCTCGGCCTTCTTCCCTGCCGTGCGCATCGATTTTTTTCAGGCGCTGCGCAAGGATGTCGAGCGCGATTGGGGCAACACCGTGGTTCAGATCGGCCGCGCCAAGCCCGGGTTTTCGATCGACGCGGTCCGCGCCGACCTTTCCCTCGCGCTGGCCCTGGCGAAGAAACGTGACTCCCGCCGCGACCAGTATTGCTCGATCAAGGCCATGCCGCTGCAGGAATGGATCTCGGGCAACCTGCGCCGTCCCCTCTCCTTCCTCTGGATCGCCGCCGGGCTGGTGCTCGGGATCGTCTGCTTCAATCTTGGCGGCCTTCTCCTTGCCCGCGGTGCCGCGCGCCGGCGCGAAATGGCGGTCCGCTGCGCCCTCGGCGCGGGCCGGCACCGGCTGGCCCGCCAGCTTCTCACCGAATGTGGACTGCTCGTCGCCACCGGGTCCCTGCTCGGTGCCAGCCTGGCCGCCGGATTCATCCGCTTCCTCTCGGTGCGCTCGGCCGTCGAGATTCCCCTGCTCCAGAACCTGCGGCTCGACGGCGCCGCACTGGGATTCACCGTCGTGCTCGGTGCGCTCACCACCTTCCTGTGCGGCGCACTGCCGGCCTGGAAGCTGGCGCAGGTCGATGACCTGCAGGAGTCGCTGCGCGAGGATGCCCGCGGCAGCACGGGCGGCCGGCAACGCTCACGCCTGCGCGGCATGCTGGTGGTGAGCGAAGTCGCGCTGGCCGCCGTTCTCGCGGTTTCGGCCGGATTGACCGTCCGCAGTTTCTTCCAACTGCTTCACGTCGATCTCGGCTTCCAACCCCGCGATCTCATTGCCGTGCGCCTCGACCTGATCGGCGATTCCAACCGGCCGGAGAACGTCAACGCCCTCCTCGCGAAGGTCGCGGCGTTGCCCGGCGTCGAACACGCCGGCCTGACCGATTGCATCCCGGTCGAGCGGGACCGGAGCTGGGGCCTTTATCCGGTCAACCGGGAAAACCCGAAGGACCAGCGCTACGCGGGCGCGCACGTCCGCCTCATCAGTCGCGGACTGTTCGCGGCCATGGGCACGCCGCTCCTCGCCGGGCGGGACTTTACCGACCTGGATCGGATGGACTCGACGCCCGTCGTCATCATCAACCAGTCCCTTGCCCGGTCGTTCTGGGGGGCGGAAAATCCGATCGGGCGACCGGTCGGCGGCCTCGGTCGCGGCAACACGGTTACCACGGTCGTGGGCGTCGTCGCGGACGTCCGCCATGACGGACCCGAGACGGGATCCGGGTTCGAAATGTACCTGCCCTACCCGCAGGTGGGCGAAACGCCGTCGTGGGACCTGCTCGTCCGGACGAAGCTGACCGTCACGACCCTGACCGCGGAGCTGCGCGAGGGCCTGCGCAGCATCGACCCCGATGTGCCCTTGACGAAAGTGCGCACGATGCAGTCGCTCGTGGACCGGACACTCTCTTCCCGCCGGCTCATGGTGTGGCTCGTGGGGGGATTCGCCGCGCTGGCGCTGCTGCTCGCCAGCCTCGGCCTCTACGGAATCATCTCCTATGGCGTCAATCAACGCACCAAGGAAATCGGCATTCGCATGGCACTGGGGGCTGACGCCACCACCGTCCAGGGCCAGGTGGTCCGCGAGACTCTCCGCCTGGCGCTGGCCGGGCTTGGCGCCGGCCTGGTCGGATCGGTCGTCGCCGGTCGTCTCATGCAGTCGCTGCTCTATGAGGTCGCCGCGCTCGACGCCACGACCTATCTCGTCGCGGCGACCGCCGTGCTCGCCTGCGCCACGCTTGCCGGCTACCTGCCGGCCCGGCGCGCCGCGCGCATCGACCCCATGGTGGCGTTGCGGACCGATTGACGGCCTGCGCGAGCCCAGGCCCTACAGGATGTCCGTCGATCGTCGTTGGGGTCAACGACGACCACCCATCGGCTTGGATAATCAGGGCTCTGCTTGTGTCTCTTGCGCCCTTTTGCGGGTAGATCCTTTCTTAAAACGCCCTAGGGCCGCGCTCGCACCAGCCGCGGCTCGACCTCGGTCCACACCCGGTCCGAAAAATATTTCATGGCCGCGTCGTCGTTCGTGTTTCCGAACACGCGGAAATTCACGCCGCGCGGATTGATCCCGGTCAGGATCGCGAAGGTGGCATAGGCGTTTATCGCCGTGCCCATTTCGTTCTCGTGCAGGTCGCCATCCGGATGCTCCGGGCTGGCGTTCAGAAAAAAGGCGCGATGGCCAGCCAGCGGCGCGCGGTTGCAGTCGCGATAGACCAATCCCGCGGGGATCACGGGAATACCCAATTCGCGTCCGATTTCATCATAGGAAGCTGCCAGTTCCCCGATGAACGGTCGCCAGCGGAAATCCCAGGTCATGAACAACACGGTCCGCCCGCCGGCGCTGATGATCGCGCGGTTCCAGTCGCGGATCGCCTGATGAAACGCGGCCTTGTGGTCGACCGGCTCGTATTCCTCTCCCGCCAGCACGAACACCTGATAGCGACGCGAGGCGAGCGCCGTCCTGACCGCGGGATGGTCGAGAAAATCGCGCAGCGGCGTGTTACCGAAGAGGAGGTCGGAGCCGGTTTCAAGATGCACCTGCGGCTTCACCGCCAGGCCGATGGCCGCCACCCATTCGGCCAGTTTGCGGTCCTGCCAGCCGAAAAAACTGTTTCCCACGAAGAAGACGCGATCGCCGTCACGGATCAGCGGCGCGTAGCGGGGCGTCTCTGTCGTTCCAGCGCTGGCGATTCCCAGCAGCATAGCGGCGATGAAGCCCAGGGAACACTGTCCAAATCGGAATCGTGGAACCGGCACGTAGTCGATCCAAGACCGGCGCCGCCTCCGTGTCGCCTAAAAACCCGATCGGATGCCACCCCGCGCGGTGTGTTCATGGCGCCCGTCGCGCGGCGGATATTGGCCGGATGTTCGGCCCGGAAAAAAGCCGGCGCCCGAAGGCGCCGGCTGCTGGCCCGCGGTTGCCCGCGGGTTTCGATCCAGAAAACCGCTGCTCCCAAACCGTGGCGATGCAATGGAAGCTGGTTTTGCCCCAGCATCGACAGGTCCTTTGGTGGTCGCCGATTTCCACATCGGCGACAGAGGCATCGGTATGGAAACCGACGCCCACCCACGGCATCGTTCCGGCTAAGGGTGGTTGAAAACCAGGTTCTGTCGCACACGCGTATTGACCGGATGGCCGCCGTGGAGACCGGGCGCATAGGTCCATTGCCGAACTGCGGCCACGGCCGATTCGGAAAAATGCACGTTGGTCGAGCTGATGACGCTCGTTTCCGTGACCCGTCCCTTCACGTCGATGATGTATTCGAGCACGACGTTGCCGGTGACCTTGCTTTCCTTCAGCTCGGCCGGATATTCCGGGGAAACCAGGGTGAGAACCCGCGGCGGGGTGTTCAATTGGTCAATGGTATAGGTGTCCGCGTGGTCGACCGGGGAACCGGTGGCGCTGGCGGTGAGGAAAAATCCGGACACGAGAATTCCGGTGATGACAAGGCGGTACATGGGATGATCCTTTTGCGGTTGAGGTTGCATGATGGCGGCCACGCGGTCGTTCAGACCGTGCGCCGACATCCCCGAGTATCCCGGCACGCCAAGGCCGAGCGCAGAGCGCGCCGCCTTGACCAGCCCGCTGGCATACGCGGAGCGGTCATGCATGAGACGCACGACCGTTTCGTCGCACGCCCGCTCGCCGTCGACGATGAAGCGCCGCTGGAGCCACCACGATAGCGGGTGGAACCAAAACAGCATCGTCACCACCGCCGGCAGCAGGCGCCAGAGGTTGTCCCGCCGTCTGACGTGGACCAACTCGTGCAGAAGCACGGCGTCGATCTCCGCTGCGGTGAGGGATTGCAGGAGTTCGCGGGGAACGTTGATTCTGGATCGAAAGATGCCGTCGACGCCCACGGGCGTGTCCGAATTCGTGACCACGAGCCCCAACCACACGGGATCGACTCCGGCGACGCGGGCCAGTTCGGCGAGTCTGCGGACCAAGTCCGCCGGGGGACGCTGGCCGACGCGCCGCAGGCGCCGGCGCATCACCCAGCCCGACCCGAGCATCGCGGTCCCGCAGGCGATGGCGCCCGCCCCCCACGCGAGGAACGCCCAGGTCTCCCACGTAAACTCGAGGGCGGACGGCCGCCCGGCGCCGCGCGACGCACCGAGGCCGGCAAGAAGCCTGGCCAGCGGAATGGAAGCGCGTCCCAGCGGAATCTCCCATCCCAGCACCGCCAGCGGGACCAGGAACCGCGCCAACGCCGCACCGGCGAGCAGACGACCAAGGCGGGGCGACCATGACAACCGGGACGCCAGAATGATCGTCACCAGGGCGGCAAAGACCGTCCCCTGCGCGACGTGCCGGATCGCTGCCGCCATCATTGTCTCCGGAATCATGGTGTCATTTTCCGCGCCGGAGCCGGACCTGGTCCTCCAGGTCCTTCAGTTCCCGCAGGCCGAGACGTCCGGTCTCGACCAGGTGCGACATCAGCGGCGCGGCCCCGCCGAGGCGCCTCACGAGATCGTCAACCAAGGCGCCCACCGCCGACTGGCGGGGCACTTCCGGGGCAAACAAATGGGCGTTGCCGATCTTTTTCACCCGCCGGACAAATCCCTTTTCCTCCAGGCGGTAGATGATCGTCTGCACCGTCGTGTATTCCACGCGTTTCTCCCCCGGCAGCGCCTCCAGCAGCTCGCGGACCGACGCGTGGCCGAGACGCCAGAGCGGTTCCATGACCTCGAGTTCGAGAGGGGTGAGCCGGGATTTCGCAGCGGGACGGGCCATCGTGAATTTCTCCTAACAATGTAGTTCTATCTACTACGTTTGTAGTAATGTCAAGACCGGAAGGCGCCGCGACCGGTCCGGCTTTTCCCTTCGCCCGCCTGGCGGGCGTCATTTCGCCAGCGGCGGACGCGACGAAAATTTCTCCGGACCGAGGTTCACCTCGAGATTCTCGGCCTTGAGATATGAATCCGGCGAACCGCTCGCCGGCGCATTCACCGGTTCGCCGATCGGATGCCAGGCGGCCACGCCGAAAAACGTGGCGTAGCCCCAGGCGCTGCCCCGGCTCCAGCGCAGATGGGCGTAGGCCCGCTGGCCGTCCTTCCAGACCCGGAAGATCGCATCCGACTCGCCCAACACACGCAGCACCGAAAGACGAAAGCCATCGGTGGACGGCGGCCCGAATCGCGGAAGGCGCAGCTTCAGGGTCCGCTCCCAGTCCTCCAGATCACCGTGATGCTCGACCTCGAGGATCTGGAAACCCGCGGCCTTTTCCTCCGCCGTCAGAACCGGCACCCCTTCGTCCGCCGGCGCCGCCTCGCGCGCCGGAGGGGCGGCGACGGGAACCGGCTTTGGCGGGTCGTATTCGGCCGCGGTGACGTGTCGCTCCCAGGTCACCGGCTGGCCCGAGGCGTCCGCGAGCTGCACGGCCAGGTGGACCATCGGATTCGTCGGCACGGCCCCGTGCCAGTGCCTTTCGTTCGGAGCGAACCACACCGTGTCCCCCGGCCGGACCTCCATGATCTCGCCGCCTTCGCGCTGCACCCGCCCGACGCCGGACAGGATCTGCAGCAATTGTCCCAGCGGA
>DASYDZ010000026.1:0-11841 GCA_036499305.1 Candidatus Didemnitutus sp. | reverse complement strand
AAGGCGCTCTTCGCCTGGCTCGCGATGTTGGCCTCGGTCGCGGACTGCTGGGCCTGCGCGATCGCATTCTCCAACTGCGCATTGAGCTGCTCCGCCTCTTCCTTGGCCGCGCGGAGCTGTTCCTCCGCGCCCTTGCGCGCGGTGATGTCGCTGAGCGAGCCCACCAATCCGGCGGCGGCGCCGCCGGGCGTGCGGACCAACTGCATCTCGACCTCGCACCACAACTCCAGGCCGGCCTTCGCCCGGACGACCGCCTCGTCGTGGACGGCCTCGCCGGACTCAACGCGCGCGTGCAGTTCCGCCACGGCGGGTACGGTCGCACCCGCTCCCGCCAGGGCCTGCGCCGGGCGGCGGCCCTTCACTTCGTCGAGGGAGTAGCCAAAAAGTTTCGTGAAGCGGTCGTTGACCCATTCGATCTGGCCGGCGGCATTGGTGATGAAAACCGCATCGGTGGTGTGGGAGGCGACGAGCGCCAGGCGCTGGTTGTAGGCGAGCGCGTGCGACAGCTCGGTGGTCCGGCGCGCGACCGACTCCTGCAGCTTCGCGGCCTGAAACTCCAGTTGGTGAAGCGCGGCGCTGCGTTCGTTCTCGGCGACGTTGCGCAGCCGATCCGTGCGCCGCAGCACCCAGCCCACGTAGAGCGCGATGAGCGAGAAGAGAAAAACCTGCGCGGTGGCGAAGGCGCCGATGTGCCACGTCGCGGGGAAACCATGGTTGAACATGACGCGCTCGCCAGCGCCCTCGAGCAGCGGAATGGCCAGCGCCGCCGCCAGCAGGTGGCGCACGACGCGGCCCGCGAGCGTTCCGGCCACCACGAAGGCCGCCGGCGATCCGGCGATCGGACGCGCCAGAAAAATGCCGGTCGAAAGGACGATGAGCGCAAAGGCGGAATGCGGCGCGAGCTTCGTGTAGGCCGCGGTTTCACCCGGCTGGCCGAAGGTCAGGATCTCGCCGATGAATGTGGGAAAAACGACCACGACGGCGAGGAGTGCGAGCATCTGCTCCGTGACCGGTCGCGGACGGCGCGAACCGGACTCGAGCAAAAGGATGAGCGCGGCGGCGTTGAGGATCATCGGCACCGCGACCTCGATCGAGGTGTGCACCGGCAGAAGGGAAACCTCCCCGCCATGCACCCGTACCGCGATCCGTTCCGCCAGCATGAGAACCATGCCGACCCCCAGAAGCCCGCACACCCACCGCACGCCGCGACGAACCCCCGTCGATTGAACCCGCTTCGCGACGAGCAGCGCGGCGCCGAAAAGCGCGAGGCACGTGGCGGTCGGCGGCTTCATCGACGCCCCACCCTCCAGCGGCGTCAGGAAAGTCCGAATGCCCAGCCCCCATCCGAGAACGAGCACGGACAAGCCAATGGCAATGGAAAGCGCAGCCGCCGCGACAGGCAACCGGCCCGGGTTGGGATTGGACTGCATCTTCCTCTTCAATCGGTCCATTCGGGCTGTCCCTTTAATCCGGATTGCGCCGGCAAATCAGGGCCGGCGGGCCACTTGCGGAAGGGGGTTTTGCGGGTATGGCCCGCATCCAGCGGATTCGCTGGCGGCGGCCGCGGCCTGCGCGAGCGCAGGCCCTACAGGATTCGAGAACCCAGTTCAGCCGATGAAATGCGCCTCCATTGCTCTTCAACCGCCCTGCGGTTTGTTGGCCTGCGCTTTGAGAACTGCGGCTTTGTAGGGCTGCCTCTGGCGGCGGCCGCGGCCTGCGCGAGCACAGGCCCTACAGGATTCGAAAGCCCAGTTCAGTCGATAAAATGCGCCTCAACGGCTCTTCAACCGCCGTGCGGTTTGTTGGCCTGCGCTTTGAGAACTGCCGTTTGTAGGGCTGCCGCTTGGGGCAGCCGCGGCCTGCGCGAGCGCAGGCCCTACAGGATTCGAGAGCCCGGCTCAGTCGATGAAATGCGCCTCGGTGGCGTGACCGTTCGTGCCGTTGGCGGTTCCGTTGCGCTTCGGAGTCTCGATTTTGATCGGTGGCGTGGTCCCGCGGCGAGCGGACGGTACCCTCCCGGCAGCGGCCGGAATTCTCGGCCTTTCGAGCGGAGCGTCGGCATCGGCGGAGCCGCGCACCATGCACAAAAGATCGGCGACGGCGGACTTCACCTGCGCCGACTGGCGCTGCAGCTCCTGGGCCGACGCCGCGCCCTGCTGGGCGAGCGCAGCGTTGGACTGCGTGATCTTGTCCATGCCCGCCACGGCCTGGTTGAGCTGGTTGATCCCCTCGCTCTGCTCGTGTGATGCCTGGGCGATGCCGCCCATCGTTTCGTCGAGCTGGCGGATCCGCTCGACGATCGCGTCGAGGCGCCCCGCCACCTGGCCGCTGATCGACGCTCCCTGCTCGCTCTTCGCGGAAGCGTCCGCGATCTTGTCGGCGGTTTCCCTGGCGGCCTGCGCGGAGCGCTGGGCGAGACTGCGGACCTCCTCGGCGACGACGGCGAAACCGGCGCCCGCCTCGCCCGCCCGCGCGGCCTCGACCGCAGCATTGAGCGCGAGGATGTTGGTCTGGAAGGCGATCTCGTCGATCGTCTTGATGATCTTGGAAATCTCGTGGCTGGAAGTCTTGATCGCGGTCATCGCGCCCTGCATCGCGGCCATGTCGCGCGCCCCGTTGTCGGCGGTGGAGCGGGCCTCGGCGGCGAGGCTCTTCGCGGAACGGGCGCTGTCCGCATTGCGCTGCGTCATGCTGGCCAGTTCATGGAGCGAGGCGCCGCTCTGCTCGAGCGAGGCGGCCTGGCGGCTGGCGCCGTCGGCCATCGACTGGCTGACCTCGTTGACCGTGAGCGCGGCGGCGTGCGTGCCGGATGACTCCAACGAAAGGTGCTCGGCGATCCGGGCGATCGGCTGGGTGATGCTGCGGATGATGAACCATGCGCCCACGATGCCCGCGAGGGCGCCGGCGAGGGAGCAGATCACCAGGAGCATCTCGCTGCGGTGCTGCTCGGAAACCATGCGCTGCTCGAGTTCACCCTGGAACTGGACGACCGACTCCCGCAGGCGGCTCAGCGCGGCGGTGAACTGCGGGGCAATCTGATCGAGCTGGGTCCCGATGAGATCGTTGCGCTGATGCTTGAGGTCGATGATGGTCTCGAGGGCCTGCCCATAGGTGGTGGCGGCGGCCTGGAGGAGCTTGAGCTGCCGGTCCTTTTCCTCGTCCTTCAACGAGGCGTCCATCTTGACGAGTTCCTCCTGGTCCTTCTGAAGTTTCTCGGCGGCGGTGCTGACGCCCTTGATGCTCTGGCGCGCGGAGTCGGCGTAATCTTCCCGCGATGTGAGCAGGAACGAATTGGCGAGGCTGCTGCACTCGAAATAGGCCTTGAGGGCGCTCGCGACCTTGAACGCGCCGTTCATGTCGCCGCTGCCCTTCGCATCGGTCAAAATCTTCTGCATCGTCTTCGCGATCGCATCGCCCTGCGGCGTCAGTTGCTCGCGCACCACCTGGTCGAGCCTGGCGGTGTTGGCCACGACCTGCTGGAAGGCCTGGTCGTAGCGGGTCATGAGGCCCGCGGCCTCGGTGAGGTTTCCGACGCGCTTGGGATCGGCGACGATCTGCGAGGCCGACGCGATGCCCTGGTCAAGTTCATGCTTGGCCGTCTGGTAGGCCTTCACGTCCGCCTGGTCTCCCGTGGCGAGGAACTCGTTCACATGGAGCTTCAGCTCGAGCATCGATGACTCGAGGCCGGCCGCGGTGTTCGTTTCCTGGGCGCTGCCCGCGTATTCCGTGAGCTTGTGGCCGGAGGCGCCCAGCGCGTAGCGCGCGAAGGCGGCCACGAGGCCGAGCAGCAGGAAAACGAACGCAAATCCGAGGGTAATCCTGCGGCCGATGGTCAGGGTCTTGAGGCTCATGGGGTAATGAGGGGTATGGCCGGGGTCAGTCGCTATTGATCGTAAATTGGATCGGGAGGATGACGTGAATCGGGATCGCATTCCCGCCTTTCTTGGCGGGCTTGAATTTCCATTTGCGCAGGGCGTCGAGCGCCGGTTGCGAAAACGCCACGTTGGTCGCTTTTTCGACCTTCGGATCGGTGACATTGCCCTTCTCGTCGATCGTGCAGCTGACGGTGACGACACCGGACGCCCGGTCGCGGCGCATATCGTCCGGATAGCGCGGCGCGACCGTGCGGACCGGGACGGGAGCTTCAACGGCGTCATCCGCACGGGCCGACATCGCTCCGAAAGCCAACGTGCCGGACAGGAGGAGAATGAGTTTTGTCTTCATGGCTGCTGGTTCAGCATCGGCCGGCCGGTGGGCTGGTTTAGGAGAAAGGTTGCCAGCACCGGGGATTGCGGGGTTTCCCGTAGACTGGCGGCGCGGAATTTCATAAGCTTTTTCGCTTCAGGGCGTCGGAATTCGTGCCGATACGCGGTTTCCGCCGCCGTTGGCCCGGGCCGCCCCCGCCGGGAATCCCATGCATAAGGATTGCTCCCGCCGGGATTCATCCAAAGCCTTGCCCGTCACCATATCATGCTTGCGGAAACCCGACTGCGATTGACCGGAACGGCGTCCGCGGCGCTGACCGCCGGGCTGGGCGGGTTGGGGTTGGCGGGCTGGTGGTTGAACGTCGGCCTGCTTCGCGGAGGCATCGACGGCTGGCGCCCGATGAGCGCCCAATCGGCGACCTGTTTTCTGCTGTCCGGAGCCAGTCTGCTGCTCGACCGGGGGCGCGCGCGCCGGCCGTTCGCGGGTGTTGCCTCGATGATCCTGGCGGCTTTGGTCTGCCTGCTGGCCGGAGCCGCATTGGTGTCCTCGATCTTCGGCCTGCAAGCCGGCAGTTTCGACGTGATCCTGCACGCCCCCGGGCAAACCGACGCGCTGCGCGCCCGGGCTCCGTTGAACACCACCCTGCCCTTCCTGATGGTGGGCTTCGGGATTCTCAGCCTCGGCCGGCCGCGCCGCGCCTGGCTGTCGCTGAGCAGTTGGCTCGGCCTGGCGGTCGTCAGCCATGCCCTGCTGAACCTGCTGGCGCTGGCCATCAGCCGCGACGAGACGCCGGCCCGCATGTCCGCCACGAGCATCATCGGCTTCATCCTTCTCGGCATCGCACTGCTGACCAGCCGCCTGAACGGGCGCTTCCTCCGCGTTTTTGCCCGCGACCATCCGCTCGGCTTCATGGCCATGCGTCTGCTCGCGCTCGGGCTGCTGGGCCCGCTCGTCATCTACGGACTCGGCGTGTGGCTGCTGCTGCCGCTCGGCTCCAATTACACCGACCTGCTCATCCTCATCGTCCTGCTGGTCTCCCTCCTTCTCCTCGGCGCCCTGATCTCGTCGCTCCAGCGGATGGAGCTGCTCGACGAGCAGCGGCGCGAGGCGGTCGGTTCTCGGGACGTTCTTCTGGCCCGCCTGCAAAGCCAGACCGCCAATCTCGAGGTGCTGGTCGCGGAGCGCACCCGCCGCCTCCACGAGACCACCGAGCGCCTGCAGCTCGCCCTGCATTCCGGTGACTATGGCGTCTGGGACTATGACGTCACCTCCGGACGGCAGGTGTGGGACGAACGCCAATGCGCCATCTACGGCATGAATCCGGCCGATTTCGACGGCACCATCGCCGGGTTTCTCCGGATGGTCCATCCCGACGACCGGCCGCGGATGCAACAGCGATACGCGCAGGACATCGCGATCGGGCAGACCATCGACCTTGATTTCCGGATCCTGCGGGCCGACGGCCAGGTGCGGCACATCAATTCCCGCTCCGTCGTCCACCGCGACGCCGCCGGACGGGCGGTGCGCATGGTCGGCATCAACCGGGACGTGACGCAGGACCGCGAGCGCGAGCAGGCCGTCACCACCCTCAACCAGCGGTTGCTTTTCGTCCTGAACGCGACCGGTTATGGCGTCTGGGAATTCGATTTCCAGTCGGACCGGATGATGTGGGACGATCACATGCTCGAGATCTACGGCCTGCGCCGCGAGATGCTGACCGGTGACGTGAAGGACTGGCATGAGCGGGTGCATCCGGAGGATTTGCCGGCGGCCCTCACGGAGATCGAGGAGGCGCTCACCAGCAAGCGCCACCAGATGGAGCAGCGGTTCCGGATCGTCCGGCCGGATGGGGCGGGCCGGCACATCGCCTCGCACAGCTACGTGTTGCGCGACGGGGCCGGCGGGCCGCGGACCATGGTGGGTTTTGACCGGGACGTGACGGACGAGCACGACCTGCGCGAGGAGCTGCGCATCACCGAGGAGCGCTGGAAACTGGCGCTGGCGGGCACCAACGACGGCGTGTGGGACTGGAACATCACGACCGGGGAGTTCTATCGCAATCCGCGCTACGCCGAGATCATCGGCTACATGCCGGCCGAACTGCCGCCCGACCGTCACATCTGGCTGGGCTTCGGCCATCCCGACGACATCGCCGCGACCAACACCGCTTTGGCCGAGCACCTCGAGGGGCAGTCACCCGTCTACCAGAGCGAGTACCGGCTCCGGCATCGGGACGGCCAGTGGATCTGGGTGCTCGACCGGGGCAAGGTCGTGGCGCGCGACGTGCGCGGCCAGCCGCTCCGCGTCGTGGGCACGCAGACGGACATCACTCCACGCAAGGTGCTCGAGGAACGCCTGCGACACGGCGAGGAAATGTCGCTCCAGCTCGGCCGCCTTGCCCAGATCGGCGCCTGGGAGTGGGATCTCGGGACCTCGCACCTGACGTGGTCGCCGGAAATGTTCCGCATCCACGAGGTCGAGCTCGGCTACGAGCCCACGCTGGCCAAGTCGCTCGACTTTTATCCCGTCCAGGCGCGGACCTCGCTGTCCGAGGCGCTGCAACACGCGGTGCGCGCCGGCGAGGGATTCGACTTCGAGCTCCCCTTCACGACCGCACGCGGGAGCAAGCTGTGGGTGCGGGTGCTCGGCCGGGCGGAATTCAAGGAGGGGCGCGCGATTCGCATCTACGGCGCGTTTCAGGACATCACCGGACGGCGCGACGCGGAGGAAATGCGCCGCCAACTGGAGAGCCAGTTGTTCCAGTCGCAGAAAATGGAGACGCTCGGCACGCTGGCCGGCGGCATCGCGCACGATTTCAACAACCTGCTCACCGGCATCCTCGGGTACCAGGACCTCGCCCTCGACTCGATTCCCGAGGGCGATCCGGCGCGCAATTATCTCGCGGTGTCGCGCGAGGCCAGTCTCCGCGCCCGCGAACTGGTCGACCAGATCCTCACGTTCTCCCGCCAGGCCGACAGCGAGAAGGTGCCGGTCAACCTGTCCCAGGTGGTCGAGGACGCCCGGCGCTTCCTCCGCGCGACGGTGCCGGCGACCATCCGGATCGAAGTCGAGGTGAAACCCGGCTGCGGCCCGGTGCTGGCGGACGCGACGCAGATCCACCAGGTGCTGCTGAACCTCGGCTTCAACGCCATGCACGCGATGCAGAACTCCGGCGGCGTGATGCGCATCGCGCTCGAGCCGGTCGTGCTCGACCTCGCGGCCGCGGGCATCGCCCACATCGAATCCGGCCGGTACGCGCGCCTGGCCTTCAGCGACACCGGCCATGGGATGGACGCGGAGACCTGCAAGCGCATCTTCGATCCGTTCTTCACCACGAAGGAGGTCGGCCAGGGCACCGGGCTCGGCCTTTCGGTGGTGCACGGGATCATGCAGGCGCACCATGGCGCGATCAGCGTGCAGAGCGCGCCCGGGAAGGGCGCCACCTTCACGATGCTCCTGCCCGAGGCGCGGGAGGATTCGGCCGAGCGCGAATCCCAGGACACCAGCATGCCGCGCGGGCACGGCGAGCTGGTGGCCGTGGTGGACGACGAGGACATCGTCCGGAGCTTTGCGCAGATGGCGCTCGAGAAGCTCGGCTATCGGGTGAACGCCTTCGACACGCCGGCGCTTTGCCTCGAGGCGCTGCGCCGCACGCCGGACGAATACATCATCCTGCTGACCGACCAGACGATGCCCGTGATGAATGGCATCGAGCTCGCCACCGAGGCGCGGCTCGTCGCGCCCGCCCTGCCGATCGTGATCATGTCCGGATATTTTTCGCGCATCTCGCCGGAGAAGCTGGCGCAGCTCGGCCAGGTCTCGCTGCTGTCGAAGCCGTTCACGAACGAGGAGCTCGCCCGCACGATGCACAAGGCGATGTCGCCCGCGACCGGTTCCGCCCCCGCCGCGCTGCCCGACCCCGACGATTACTGAACGGCCAACGGGGCGCGGCCGCGGTGCGACCGGAACGGAAGATTCCGCCCACGAAATCCGCGAACGGCGGTCAAGAATACCGTTTGCCCACGGAATACTCGAAAAGGCGCGAAAGAATCTGGTTGCCCACAAAACGCACGAACGGCGATCAGGAATACTGTCTGCCCACGGAACACACGGACGACACGGAATGCAACGATCGCTGGGATTCCATCACCGCGTAAGGCGGCTCCCACAGCTCGGAAGAGGTATGGCGAGGGCAGCGTCTCGAGAACAAGCCGCCCCCGACCTCCCGGTCAGAACTGCACCAACTGGAGCGCGGCGGCCGCGGACGGTGAACCCTGCGCGGCGCGCGCGCCGGCACCCTGGGAAAGGATTGAGCTCAACGCCGACTGGTTCGCCTGCTGCGCATCGGTGCTGCTGGAAAGCGGGGAAAAAGCCGAGGCGAGATTCTGCTGCCCGATCTGGCTCAGGATCGCCTGGCGCTCCAGGTCAACCTGCTGCTCGCCCACGGAGGCGCGGGCGCGCGCGACCTGGTCGGCGGTGGCCTGCACGATCGACGAGGCATCGGCCGCATCCACGGAAAAGGATCCGTCGGCGCCCTGCCCGATCAGGCTCAGCATCGGTCCCTGCTGCAAATTCGCGGGATTGCCCGAGTCGTCGGCATTGGGGCCGAACGGACCGGCACCGGCGACGTCCGAACCGCCGATAACGGAGGAGGATCCGCCCACGAGGGTGCGGAGCTGCTGCTGGAGCGCGGTGAACTGCTGCTGGGCGGCGGCCTGGTTGGATCCGCCGGCCGCCTGCTTCGCGAGCTGCTCCATCTGCTGCAGCAGTTCGGCGACGCCGTCGAGCTGCGAGCCCGAGGACTGGAGCGTGGTCACCTGGTTCTGGAGCTGCGCCGAGGAGCCGGTCAGGCTGCTGAGGTCGGACGAGCCGCCCAGCGGCGAGCTGGAATCGGAGTCATCCGCCAGAACCGACGCGAGGGTCGGAAGGCGGGCTTGCGCGAGGGCGATCAGGTCCTGGGCGTTGATGCCGGACGACGGCGAGGAGGAAGAGACATTCATGGGAGGGAGGTGCGGGTGTGAAAGGGCTGGCGCGATCAGGCGGCCGCGCCGGCGGGGCCGACGGAGCGGGGCTTGGCCGGCGCGACGACCGGGCGAAGGCCGGACTCGGCACGGACCATCTTCGGGAGGCCGGCGAAACCGGGCAAAGTCTGGCCGGACGACGGCTTGAACGCGGCGGCGTGGTTCGTGACGGCGATGGCCGTCTGCACTTCCTTGCGGAAAATGGGAACCTCGCGCGGGGCGATGATGCCGATCTTCACCACGTCGCCGTCGATGCGGTTGATCCGGATTTCGATGCCATCGCCGATGACGATGGCCTCGTTTATTTTTCGGGAAAGGACGAGCATGGCGGTTCTCCGGTTAGGCCGCCCCGCGGGCCGGCGCGGCGACCTGGGAGCCGGCGGAATCGTGGTCGGCCAACGGGTGATGCGAGCTGTAGCGGGAATAGTTCGACAGCACGAGCTGGCGGCCGATGCGGGTGCGGCGGTTGAGGATGATCGGGCCGACGAGGTTGATGGTCGCGTCGAGCGGAACCTGGTTCTTCAGCGTGACGATGTTGAGCACCATCGCCTCCGACGGATCGGACAGGTCGAGGCTCGCGGCGTCCTCGTCGAACAGCTCCGGCTCGTAGCCCGCGATCAGACCGGCGGGCTCGAGGACGATGAACTGCACGGTGTCGGAGGGGCCCTGCAGCCTCAGCCACAGGAAAGGGAGATGATCCGGCAGGTACAGCAGCTCGGCGCGAGTGTATTTCTCGAAGCCGATGATGCCCTGCGGGAGGGTGAAAACGTTGGCCGGGCTGGGCTCGGCGTCGGCCGGATTGAGATCGGGGAGTACTTTCATGGAAAAAATGGCGGCGGGTCAGGTGACCGGCAGGTAGTTCAGGAGGGAGGTTTTCATCAGGCTGGCGGCGGACTGGAGGGCGGCCTGGTAGGAGTTCTGGGCCTGGGTCAGCTTGACGACGGTGGAGGGAAGATCGGCGTCGGTGTCGTCGGAGATGAGCTGGCCGATGCTCGTCTGGGCGGAGGTCTGCTGGGCCTGGTTGACCTCGATGCGCATCTGGACGGCGCCCTGGCCCGAGATCGCGTTCACGATGGTGTTCTCGGTGTCGAGCAGGCCGTTCTGGGCGGTGCCGACGGCATTGGTATCCCCGGCATTGAGCGCGTCGCGCAGCGAGATCAGATGGTTGATGAAATCGGAAAGGCCCTGGTTGGTCGCGCCGTCGGAACCGGGGGCGAGGCTGGAATTCTGCGACATGGGGATCGCCGCCTGCGACGTGTTGCCCGCGTAGCTGACCGCCGTGATCTGGCCCTGCGCGTCCGTCGTCGTGGTGTACGGGGAGGTGGTGATGGCGGTGCCCGAGAAAAGATAATTGTTGTTCAACTGGCTGTTGCCGAGCTGGACGGCCTGCTGGATGAGCTGGTCGACTTCGGAACCGTAGGCCGCCATCGCCTGCGCCCCCTCGGTCCCGGTGCCGAGCACGCCGATCTGGGTGGCCCGGTCCGAGATCGACTTGATCTGCTCGAGCGCACTGACCGTGGCCTGGCTGATGCCGAGGGCGGTGTTCGCATTGCTCGCATACTGGCTGAGCGCGCGGTTCGAGCTCTCCAGCCCCATGACGCGTCCGAAGGCGGCGGAGTCGTCCGATGGCTGCGTGATGCGCAGGCCGCTCGAAACCTCGCTCTGCAACTGTGTCTGCTGCGAGCTGAGCTGCTGGATCTGGCGGACGATGTTGTCCGAAATGGTGGTGTTGGCGACGCGCATGGCGGGATCGGGGGTCAGGTGGTCGTACCGAGATGGTTGACGACGGTGTCGAGCAGGCCGTCGATCGTGGAGAAGACGCGGGCCGAGGCCTGGTAGGCGGTCTGGTAGCGCACCAGATCGGCCATTTCCTCGTCCAGGGAGACGCCGCTCACGCTGTTGCGCTGGCCGGTGACGAGACTCTGGACGCTGGTCTGGTTGTCGACCAGGGTGTTCATCGTCGAGAGCGACTGGCCCAGGCTGCTGACCGCGCCGCCATAGTACTGGCCGATCGTGCCGTCGATCAGGTCGGCGGGCGTTCCACTGGTCGAAAAGGTCTGGTTGGCCACGGCCGCGACGGCGAGGGCGAGCGAGTTGTCGCCGGCGGCTCCCGCGCCCGCAACGAGCGTCGAGGGGGTCAGGCCGGCCTCGAGCTGGATCGTGCCGGCCGTGGTGCCGGACGGGTCGAAGAAGTCGGCCCCCGAGGTGCTGGAGGGATTGTAGGCGGCGTTGACCGCGGTGACCAGTTGCTGCGACAGGTTGTCGAGGCTGTCGCGCATGTCCTGGAGCGCACCGTCGCGCGCCGTGAGCGCACCGTAGATGGAACCCGAGGAAAACTGGACGGCCGTCGCGGAGGCGCCCGCGGTCAGGCCGGTGCCGGTGAAAGTCACCGGGCCCGTGACGGTGGCGTCATCGACCAGGACGACGTCGTTGTTCGACGCATCCTTCATCGTGAGCTTGATCATGCCATTGGTGCCATCCTCGCTGGAGACCGGAAGCTTCGCGGCGATCTGCTCGAGGACGGCCTGGCGCTGGTCGCGGAGATCGACCGCGGAGTTGGGTTTTCCGATTTCCACCGCGCCGATCTGCTTGTTGAGGACGGCGACCTGCTGCA
>DASYDZ010000025.1:0-39440 GCA_036499305.1 Candidatus Didemnitutus sp. | reverse complement strand
CGCGCGCAAGGGCGCGGAGGAACAGCTCCGCGCGGCCAAGGAAGAGGCGGAGCAGCTCAATGCGCAGTTGGAGAATGCGATCGCGCAGGCCCAGCAGTCCGCGACCGAGGCCAACATCGCGAGCCAGGCGAAGAGCGCCTTCCTCGCGACCATGAGCCACGAGATCCGCACGCCGCTCAACGGCATCATCGGCATGGCCGGCCTGCTGCGCGACACCGGGCTCGACGACCGCCAGATGGATTTTGCCCACACCATCGAAACGAGCGGCGACGCGCTCCTCGCGATCATCAACGACGTCCTCGACTACTCGAAGATCGAGGCCGGCCGCATCGAACTCGAGCGCGCGCCGTTCGACCTGCGCCAGTGTCTGGAGAACGCGTTCGACCTTTTCGCTGCCAAGGTGGTCGAGAAGAACCTCGAATTGCTCGCCTGCGTCGACGCCGCCGTCCCCATCATGACCGTCGGCGACGGCACCCGCCTGCGCCAGATCCTCGTCAATCTCGTGGGCAACGCCCTGAAGTTCACCTCCAAGGGTGAGGTGGTGGTGTCCATCTCGTCGGAGGCCCGGCCGGACGGTTCGCTCGAGCTCAGGATCGCGGTCCGCGACACCGGCATCGGCATCCCGGCCGACCGGCGTGACCGGCTTTTCCAGCCCTTTTCCCAGGTCGACTCGTCCACCACCCGCAAATTCGGCGGCTCCGGTCTCGGGCTCGCGATCAGCCGGCGCCTCGCGGAGGCCATGGGCGGCCGCATGTGGGTGGAGAGCGAACCGGGCCAGGGCTCCGTGTTTTCGTTCACGATCGTCACGCACGAGGACAAGGACCTGGTGCTGGAGGGCCTCCCGGCGCGCCCGTCGTTCCCGGGCCGGAGCGTGCTGATTGTCGACGACAACACCGTTGCGCGCGACTGGCTGGGCGAACTCCTGAAGTCATGGGGTTTGCGGGTGACTGCGTGTGAAGGCGGCACCGCGGCGCTGGAGCTTCTCGAGCGGGGCGGACGATTTGGCGCCGTGCTGATCGATCGGCAGATGCCGGCGATGGACGGTCTTTTGCTGGGCGAGCGCATTCGCGCCAATCCGGCCTGGCAGAACATCCCGTTGCTTCTGATGTCGTCGGTCGTGGAGAAGGCGACCGTGGCGGGATTTGTCGGCCAGGTGAACAAACCCTTCAAATCGGCGGGACTTGTTTCCGCCCTGGGCGCCGTTTTCGGCCGGTCGTCGGTGACCGTCCCGGCGATTCTGCCCGTGAAGGACGTGGAGATGTCCACGCTCCGACTGCTCCTGGTCGAGGACAATCCGGTCAACCAGCGTGTGGCCCGGATGCTTCTCGCCAAACTCGGTTACCAGTCGGTTCTGGCCCAGAACGGCGCCGAGGCCGTGGCCGCGGTCGAAGCCGGCGCGTTCGACGTCGTCCTGATGGACATGGAAATGCCGGTGATGGACGGATGCGAGGCGACGCGCCGTATCCGCGAAACCCGGTCACGGGTCCGTCCGTGGATCATTGCGCTCACCGCCAACGCCATGAACAGCGACCGCCACCGGGCCCTGGCTGCGGGCATGAATGATTTTGTGCCCAAGCCCATCCGGCTGGGCGATCTGAAGGCGGCTCTCGACCGGGTCGGATTGATCGGCACGCCCGAATCGTCGATCGAGAAGGCGGCGGTTTCCTGACGCGCGCGGCGGACGGCCTGCGCGAGCGCAGGCCCTACGACGTTCGGAGATGGGCGGAAAATCCGCGAACCGGCCTGTAGGATCGCCGCTCGCGGCGACCGTGTTCGAGCGGACGTGAGTCCGTGCGCGCTGACGGACGGCCTGCGCGAGCGCAGGCCCTGCAACGTTCGGACGCGAGTCGCGGGAACGGTTCAGCGCGTGTACGGCGCCTTCGAGGGGCGGTTGCTTCCGAATTCCTGCGCCCGAAACGGCTGCGGATCGAAAACGACACGCGGGTTGGCCAGCTCGGGAGGCAGGAAGTGGAAACGACCCCAGGTGTCACGCGTGAGCCGGGGATCGCCATGAGAGGAGATCCGGGCCTGACGGGCGACGGGGTAATGCGTTGCCATATCCTTCTTATCGGCCTCTTCCGATTCGGCTTAAGCCCGGCGTGGCCCAAATTGAGATTTTTGGCCCTGAAAGCTCCGGCTTGTCACCGGCTGGCTCCGGGGCATTGTTCTCCGAACGCGCCGCGGCTGCCCCAGCCCCGTGCATTCGACCGCGGGAACCACATCCCGCGGACGTAATTTGCCCGATACCGGCGCGGAACCCCGCCCCCATGAAGTTAGTCCTGTTTGCCCTTCCCCTCCTTTGTGCGGTCGCGTTCGGCGCGGCCGACAGCGCCCCGGCTCCCGCCGCCCCGACCCATTGGTGGCAAGGGGGGCGTTGGAAACGGCCGGAACCGAATCCGAAGGCGACCGCGCTCCCGCTCATTGTGGTTCAGGGCAACCATTTTGCCCGCTCGTCCGGCGAGACGATCCTGTTCCGCGGCGTGTCGGTGGCGGATCCCGACAAACTCGCGGGTCAGGGTCGCTGGAATCGCGAGCTGTTTGCCGCGGTCAAGGACCTGGGCGCAAATCTCGTCCGCCTACCCGTGCATCCGGCGGCCTGGCGCGAGCGCGGCGTGGCCGGATACCTGGAGCTGCTCGATCAGGCGGTCGACTGGTGCACCGAACTCGGGATGTATGTCGACATCGACTGGCACTCGATCGGCAACCTGCAGACGGAAATGTTCCAGGCGCCGATGTACGACACCACGCAGGCGGAGACCTTCGCCTTCTGGCGGACCATCGCGGCGCATTTCAAGGGGCATCACACGGTCGCGTTCTACGAGTTGTTCAACGAACCCACCCATTTCAACGGCATGCTCGGGGCGATGACGTGGACCCAGTGGCGCGAACTCAACGAGCAGATGATCGGAATCATCCGCTATTGGGACAAGGAGCGCATTCCGCTCGTGGCGGGATTCGACTGGGCCTACGACCTCAACTCGCTCCACTACGAGCCGGTCCGCGCGAGCGGCATCGGCTACGTCACCCATCCGTACGCGAACAAGCGCTCGCAGCCCTGGGAGCCGAAATGGGAGGAGAATTTTGCGTTCGCCGCCGCCACGTATCCGGTCATCGCCACCGAGATCGGGTTCGGCCTGCGCGAGGGGGAGGTCGTCGACGACAATCACTACGGAAACCGCATCACTCGCTTCCTCGAGCGCCATGGCATCAGTTGGCTCGCGTGGGTCTACGACCCCGAGTGGGGACCGCCGATGCTTAGATCCTTCGACGGTTTCACGCTCACGGGTGCGGGCGAATTCTTCAAGCAGGCGATGCACCGGCCGCCGGCGTTGCCCGAGCCGAAGGAAACGGAGCACAAGCCATGAGCGTGCCATCGAGCCGCCGCTTTTTCGGCGCCGTCGTGGCCTCCGCGGCGCTTGCCTCGCCGGGATTTTCCGCCCCGAATACCGCGGTGAAGCCCGACGATCCGGCGATCATTTACGAAGGCCGGACGGTCGTCGATTCCGCGGGAGACGTGCAGATGGGATTTCCCGGCATCACGGCTCACCTGCGGATTCGCGATGCGTCGTTGTCCGTCCGCCTGCGCGCCAGCCAGCCCGGGATCGCGTTTGACGTGATGGTCGACGGCGGCCCGGCCCGGCTGCTCCCGTTGAAGGAAGGCGATGGCGTTTATCCGGTGGTGACCGAGCCGATGGCGGGCGAGCACACCATCGCGCTGGTGCGGTGCAACGAGAGCTGGCAGGGCACCGCCTCCGTCCTGGGTTTCGAACTCGGAGCGGGATCGCTTGGGCCGGCGCCCGAGCTTCCGGTCCGGAAAATGATGTTCATCGGCGACTCCGTGACCTGCGGGGAAATGGATGCCTGGGAGCCGGCGCGCTCCATGACCGATCGCCTGAACTGCAACGCGCGCGTTTCCTACGGCATGCTGCTGGCCCGGCGTTTCGGCGCCCAGTGCCACCTGGTCAGTTACGGGGGCCGCGGCATCGTCCGCGACTGGCAGGGAATCCGCGACACCCGCAACGCCCCGCAGTTCTACGAACTCGCGTTGCCGGATGGACCCGAGATCGTGTGGGACCATCGGCGCTATGTGCCCGATGCGATTGGAATCCAGCTCGGCACGAATGATTTCAGCCAGGGCATTCCGGACCAGAACGAATTCGTGAATGCCTACGTGCAGTTCGTGGAAAAGGTGCGCCGCGATGCCCCGGACGCGCTCATTTTCCTGATGGATTCACCGATCGTTCGCGACGAGCCGGAGCGCGGCCCACGGCGGACGGCCCTGCATTCCTATCTCGAGCAGATCGTGGCGCGTTGCCACAGCCCGCGGGTGATCCTCGCGCCGATCAGCCATTATCCTGGTGTGCCCAAAAACGGCCACCCCACCGGCGCGGAGCACAAGGCCATGGCCGACGAGCTCGAGCCTGTGGTGCGCAAGGCGCTGGGCTGGTGAGCGGCGCTTCCCGCCGATCATGTTAGGGCGGCATCTCCCCGGCCACCGAAGCGCGGCGAAGGTGGCCGGAGTCTGGATGTAGCCGGGTCCGCAGGGCCCGGTGGAATCGCGATCGGGTTTGAGGTGGCGGTGGATGTTTCCGAGGTCTGACGCCCTCGGCTACAGGCGGAAGCCCGGAGGTAGCCGGGTCCCGGACGTACCTCCCGCGCGGTTACCGCGCGACGATCTCGTACTCGATCGTTGGCGGGCCGTTGTCGGTCGAGAAAGTGGTGCTGGCTCCCGCGCGCTGCGTCGCGATCTGACCCGCGCGGGAACCGTCGGGTGCCAGCGCATACACGTCGCGTGCGCTGCCGCCGGCGAGTGTGATCGTGGCCGGCACATGTTCGGCGATGGTCGGCCCGTGGCCCCAGTTCTTTCCGAGCGAATTGTGGGCGTCGTTCCAGACGATGCCTTCGTTGGACGCGCGGGCGACGACGGTCACGAGGATGCGTTTGGAGTCCGGCAACGGCCGGCCGTCGAGGGCGACGGCGGTGATCGAGGCAAAATCGAGGCCGAAGCGCGGGCAGGAAACCCGCAGCGCACCGGCGTCCAGTTTCGCCCCGCCGACAAACCCCACGGCTGCGGCTGCCTCCGGTGCATCGACGATCCAGACCGGTCCCTGGGATCCCGATTCCACTCGGACCGGCGACGACTGCGCCGGAATGCCATCCCGGGAAAGCGTGGCCTTCGCGCCTGGAGCCCCGGGGTGATCGCTGATGGCATAGCGCACGTCGAGAATCCGCAGGTCGCCCTTGGGAATGAGCTCGTGCCACAGGGTGTCGGCATGCGGTTGCTCGGCCCAGACCGGTGAACCGAGGTGCAGCTCGGCCGTCTCCGGCGCGGGCGCGACCAGGCCACGGCGAAAGGTCACGGCTGCGAAGGCCGACAATCCGCGCTTGGCCGGATGATGGAGCTGGTCGAAGAAATCGGAAATGCGTCCGTCGGGATTTGCCGCGCCGTATAAGCCGACCGCGAACGGATAGACCGCATCCCAATCTTGCCGGCCGCCGAAGGTCGCCACGGTGGGATACATCTCGCAGACATACTCGCTCGGCGCCGGATGGTCGAATTCGCTGACGGTGAATGGCTTTCCCGCCACGCGCACGAGCGCGAGGGCGCCGAGCACTCCGAAGCCGCGCGCCGACAGCGCCTTCAACTCCGGGGTGTTGCGGATCGACCAGTGTTCCGTGCTCCAACCGCCGGGAAAATCGGGATGCTGCCAGTACTCGTGCCCGTCGGCGAAATCCATTTCCTGCTCACGGTTCAGCCCGGTCAGGCCGCCGTAGTCGATCGGAGTGCAGACGATCAGCGCCTTCACGCCGAGGTCCTCCTTGAGGTAACGGCGCATCTCGTCGGTGAAATGCCGCTCGGTGTCGGCCAGAAACGTGATCCAGTCCGCCCACTGGCGCGTCGTCGGCGTCACCGGAATCGGAACGGTGCCGGCGCGCGCGGACTGGCCGGGGCGCAGGCCACCGTCGGGATTGCCGGCGTGAAAGCTCAGTCCTCGCACATGAACCCAGCCTGCCGCGCTCGCGACATTCAGGCTGAGGGCCGCCGGCTCGCCGGCCACGGAGTGAGCAGGGAAAACCAAGCTGACCGGGGTCCACTCTTTGCCAATATCCACGGCGTCGAGCAGGCCGAAGCTGCGCCAGTCCTCATGCGGACGCGCGACGCCGTCGAGACCGACGCCGACCTCGATTTTGCGCGGATGGTCCGCCTGCGCCTCGAACGAAATGGTGTACACCTCGCCATCATGGATCGAGAGGTCGCGCGTGGAAACCTGCACGTGCCAGGCGACGCCATCGGCCTTCGCAATGTCGATCTCGGGTGCATTCGCGCCCTGCGGGGCGGCGACGCGGCCGGCGCTCCCCGGCTGCGAGTTCACCGCCCAGGTCGCGTTCGATCCGAGGACCTCGGAAGCGGTCCCGGCCGGAGAGGCCCAGGCATCCGCCAGGCCGGCATCGTCGCGATAGTGTCCCGACAGCCAGTGATTCCACTGGGCTTGCAGTTCGTCGCGGACATAGGCGGGCAGCTTGTCGAGACCGCGGCCGAGGTCGCGCGTCCAATAGCCGACGAGCGAGTTCTCATTGTTCAGCTCGACGATTGCAACCGACGGATCATCCGCCGGCGCAAATCCGGTATAGGGATTCCGGGTGGTCAGCAGGCGGCGCGCATAGTCCTTCTGCAGTTCAATCATCCGTCGATCGAAGATATCCACGCGTTTCTGGAAGTTCGGGATTTCCTCGACCGAAGCCGGAAAACCGTCGGCGGCCACGAGACTCTTCGACACCTTGAGATTGAGATTGGAATAGATGCCGTGATCGCGGAGCGCCGCGATCAGCCGGTGGAGGCGGTCAAGCTGGGTTGCATCGAGCTCGCGGTGTTCCGGATGGCCGGCCGGCCAGATGCTGCCGCCTTCGCCGACGCCCCACGCGTTGTCCAGATGATGCAGGCGCACCAGGTTGACTCCGCCCTTGGCGAGTTCGCGCGCGATGAAATCGGCCTCGGCGGCGGTCGGCGGAAAGGCGCACACCGCCGCCAGGTTGGCGGCCCAGAACCGCACGCGCTTTCCGTCCGGCGTGGCAAAATGACCGTCGCTGACGCCGACCCGTGGCAGTCCGTCGGGCCCGGGCCGGGCGTTCAGGAAACTGGCATCGAGCGCCGAGCCGTTGACGGGCTCGGTCGCCGGCCACGGAAACCAACCGGCCGGGACGGCATCGGCGCCCGAGACGGCGACGGCGAGGGCAAACGACGCAAGGGCGAGTCCGGATGTGCGCATGATGAAAACGACGGGGATGATCGAAGGCTCTGGCGGTTTAAGAAAGGACATATCCACGAATCGGCGCAAGAAACCCTCCGCCGATCCAGGGCATTGGGAGACCGCTGACTCTTTTCGTGGCTGGAAAAAATCAGTCCTAGGGCACCGGCGTGCCGGGAGGAGCGTATTTTTCCGCGACGCTGTCCAGCACGAGTACCCAATCCGGACCGAACGGCGGCGTGGTGAACCTGGCGGTGCCTTCGGCGCGAAAATTTCCGGCGGGATGGGCAAAGCCAAGGCGCGGATCATACCACCACGCCGTCACGTCGCCGGCGCGGAGGCGCGAGAGATCGATGGTGACGGTCTCGTCATTGAGTGGCACGTAGACCATCGCATAGCGGCCCTCGCGATCCCGCGTCGCACAGGCATGCAGGCCCCCACCGGCCGGCAAGTCGGTGATCAGGGCCGGATCGGGAATCCGCGAAAAATACGGCCGCGATTCCATCAGTTGGCGCAGATAGAGCACCTCGTCGGCGGCCGGACGGTGCAGCGCGGAAATCCAGTCGCGATCCGCATGGTTGATGACGTCGTTGCGTGGTCCGACGAAGCCCCAGACCGCATGATGCCCGTAAGTCGCGCCAGCGGCGCCGGCAAATACGGCGCGATAAAGCTGCTTGCGGACATCGTGATCCCGGAAATAGCCGGTCGAAGGGTCCCAGCGCGGCCACGGATTGTACGGATGATCCTCGTAGTTCGGCTCGAGGTCGATCACCGGTCGCACCGGCTTCAGCGCATAGTCGTGCGCGATGAAATCCCAGACGGGCTGGTCGTGTCCTCCCCCGTGGCCCGATTGATAACCATTTACGGAGAGCCACGTTTCGTTCTGGAGGGTGAACGAGGTTCCGTGAGGGCCGCCCTGCGGGTGATAAAGAATCACGGGCGCCCGTGGGGATGCCTCGGTGATGCCCGCCGCCATTTCCCGCCAGATCGGTCGCCAGTCATAATCGCCCTGAAAGCCCGCCTTGTTCGCATCCTCGCGCGGGTAACCGTGGGCCTCGAATCCCTCGAGCGCCGGCGGCCGGTCACCGCCGAGCATCCAGAAAACATTCGAGCGGCTGCGCAGCCGGGTCGCAAGATAACGCCCGTAGGCCCGCGCGGCGGGCAGATTGTCGAGGCGGAACAACCGGGGTCCCGTGCCCCACGGCGCCGTCAATTTGTCGCCCCACGCCGGGAGGAACGCCATGTACAGGCCGTCGCGCGCCGCCTCGTCCGCAATGGCGACGACGCGATCGAAGTACGCATCATTCGGGCGGGCCGGATCGCCGCCGACAAATGGCGTCAAGTTGTCGGGCGTCGGCGCATTGACGCCGTCGAACTCGGCGAGCACCACGGCCTGGACGACCGTGAAGCCCTGGTGCGCGCGGGTGCGCAGATAAAACGAGCATTCGTCCGGCGTCGTCCGGTGCACGAGCTCCCAGGCGGTGTCGGCCAGCCAGAAGAACGGACGGCCCTGGTCGTCGCAGAAGAAGTGCCCGCTCGGATCGACGCGGATCGGGGGCAGCGCGGCGGACGCTCCCGTGAAGGCCGCCGCGAAGGCGAGCGCGGTGCCGAGGCGCCTGATGCCGGCTGCCGCGCGCATGGCTCAGACTTTTCCGCGCCGGGCTTCGAGCTGCGTGCGGATCTGGTTCATCTTCTCGAAGCTGAGCGGGAAGCGACTGAGCAGCAGCAGGGAAATGATGAGGCCGGTGATCGGGATCGCGGCGAGCAGGAAGCGGATCATGAAGATCACGTGGCCGGTCTGATTGCCGCCGAGCTTTGCGTCGAAACCGATGGCGCCCAGAATCTCGCCCGAAGCCCAGTTGCCGATCGCCATGCCGAATTTCAGGACCCACGAGCCGCAGGCGGCGAAAGAGCCTTCGCGACGCTGTCCGGTCTCGATCTCGTCGGCGTCGATCACGTCGGCGGTCATCGAGCCATAGAGGATCCAGAAGCCGGCGCCGGTGAAGGCGATCAGTCCCGAGGCGAAGATCTGCAGCCACGGAATCACGGGCGAATACAGCCACCACGTCGCGACGAAAACCGCGATGGCCGAGAACTGGACGACGATCATCGCCGCTTTCTTGCCGATCCGCCGCGAAAGAAACGTGTACGTCGGCACGCCGCACAATCCCAGCACCATTCCCATCAGCCCCATGTAAAGGTTCCACAGGCCGCCTGCGGACACGTCGCCGTGGCAGGCGTAGTAGACCGTCGCATAGTATCCGAGGGCACCGACCATGCTGGTGCCGACACCATAGGCGAGCGCCATGGAGAGCACGGCGCGGAACGGCTGGAAGGAAAGGGTTTGCCCAAGTGTGGCCATGATCGAGATGCGGGCCTGTTTGCGCATCACGATCAGCTTTTCGTAAAACGGTTCCCGGGTCAGAGCGAACACGAGCACGCCCGCAATCAGCATCATCCCGCCAAGGAGGACGGTATAGACTTGTCCGGCCAACAGGATGTTGGGCTTGGCGTCCGCCGCCGCGGGAGCCCAGCCGAACAGGTTGGTCATCAGCTTTCCCATCCGGGTCAGGTCGAACGCGAGCAACGCGGTGCCCATGTGGCCAAACCAGTGGACGAGCTGGTGGAACATCTCGGACAGCCGCGAAGGAACGTCGGCCCACTTGGCGGCCACCCAGACGCCGGCGGTCGTGAAGAACGCCGCGGCAAAATTCAGAACCTCGGGGACCTTCTGGATGCCGCTGCGCACCGCCTGGATCGTCGTGCGTTCATGATAGCTGGCCGTCATTTCGTAGCCGAGGCTCTGGAACGGCATGTAGAAGCTGCTCATCGACGGCACGAAAAGCGCCAGGGTGGTGGCCATGAACCCGAAATACTGCAGTTCCGTCCACCCCGGCTGGGCCGCAAACTGCACCGGGAGCAGCACGCCGGCGCACAGCGCCCCGGCGAGGATGAACGGGCGGCGGCGCCCGAATCGCGTGCGGGCGTTGTCCGACCACCAGCCAAAGAGCGAATCGGAAACCGCCTCGAAGAGCAGCTTGAAGAGCAGCGCGCGCCCGATCCATTTCGGGTTCACGCCCAGATAAATGTTGAAGATCTGGTAGGCCAGGCCCGAGTACAACCAGTGGCCCCACATGTCGTGGATCGAGCCCAGGCCGTAGCCGATCTTCTGGGTCAGGGGAACGCGGTCTTCGGATGAGGGCGCGGCAGAGCCGGCCGCGACGGAGGCAGAATTGTCGGCGGTCATGGGGGCGAGGGGTGACCTAAAACAAAAGGCCACGGGGGAATGGTCAATGCCAATGCGGGTCAGCAGCGGCCGGGTGACGGGTTTTTCTCGCCAGCGATGCCCGATGCTGCCTTCCTGCGGGACTCTGTTGATCCCCGGCTCTTCCAGCTCCTTTCCTGAGAACTTCCGCTGGGGCGTCGCGACGGCCGCACCGCAAATCGAGGGAGCGGCCTTTGCCGACGGCAAGGGCGAGTCGATCTGGGACCGCTTCGCACGCGTGCCCGGCAAGATTCACAATGGCGACACGCTCGACGCCGGCTGCGACCATTACCGGCGTTACGCGGATGACTTCGCCCTGATGCGCGACCTCGGCGTGAAGCACTACCGGCTCTCGATCGCGTGGCCGCGGATCTTCCCGTCCGGCGACGGCGCGGTGAATCAGAAGGGCCTCGATTTCTACCGGCGGCTGTTCGACTCGATGGCCGCCCACGGCGTCCGGCCGTGGGTGACGATGTTCCACTGGGATCTGCCCCAGGCGCTCGAGGACCGCGGCGGCTGGACGAAGCGCGTGACGGTGGACGCCTTCGCGCGCTATGCGGACACGATCGTCCGCGCCTTTTCCCCGCAGGTGAAGGATTGGATCACGCTGAATGAGATCCGGTGCTTCACGCAGCTCGCCTATCTCTACGGCACGAAGGCCCCCGGCCGGCGCGAGCTGCCCGGCGTCGTCAACCAGACCTATCACCACGCGCTCGTCTGTCACGGCCACGGCGTGCGCGCCGTCCGCGAGCACGGTGGTCCCGGGGCCCGCGTCGGGCTCACGGACAACAGCGACGTCTGCATTCCCGTGACCGAGACCGAGCGCGACATCGCCGCGGCGCGGCTCTGGTTCGCGCGTCGCAACGAGCACATCCTCGGCGCGATTTCCGCGGGGCATTACCCCGCATCCTACCTGCAGCGCGCGGGCGCCGATGCGCCGCGTTATGAGGACGCGGACTTCAAGCTGATTTCCCTCCCGACCGATTTTCTCGGGATGAACCTGTACACCGGGTTCTTCATCCGCGCCGGCGTCGACGGCCAACCGGAGGAATTCAGCCTGCCGGTCAACTATCCGTGCGCCGACAGCCCCTGGCTGCATCTTGCGCCGCAGACGATGTACTGGGGCACGCGCCTCGCGCACGAAACGTACCGGCCGAAGGAAATATACATCACCGAGAACGGCTGCGGCTACAACGCGGAACCGGTGGTCAGCGGCGAGGTGCACGACATGCACCGGCGCGAATTCGTCCGCGGGCATCTGCGCGAACTGCACCGGGCGATGAGCGACGGCGTTCCGATCGCGGGCTATTTTCTCTGGTCCTTCATGGACAACTTCGAGTGGGAGGATGGTTACGAGCGCCGCTTCGGCATCGTGCACGTCGACTTCGCGACGCAAAAACGCACCCCCAAGCTGTCCGCGCATTACTATGCCACGATCATGCGCGAGAACCGGATCGTCTGAACGGGACGGGCTGGACTTGCGGCACTGGTTTTTCCGGCGCGCGCACCGACCGTCGGAGTGACTCGCGAATCGATGCCGCCAGAAATCGCGCAGGTTTCGCTGCTCGTCCGGGACTACGACGAGGCCATCGCCTACTACGTCGGCGTGCTCGATTTCGAGCTGCTGGAGGACACGCGCCGGAGCGAAACGAATCGCTGGGTCGTGGTCCGGCCGAAGGGAGGCGGGAGCGCGTTGCTGCTGGCGCGGGTGGCCGGTGCGGAACAGGAGGCGCTGGTCGGACGGCAGATGGGCGGACGCGTCGGTTTTTTCCTGCACACCGACGACTTCGGGCGCGATCACGCGGCGATGAAGGCGAGGGGAGTTGTCTTCGAGGAGTCGCCGCGGACCGAATCGTACGGGCAGGTCGCGGTGTTTACAGATTTGTACGGCAACCGCTGGGATTTGCTGGGACCCTGATGGAATTTACAGGAGGCCGCAGAGCTCGCAGAGACCTATCCAAGTCTGCCCGGACAATGCTTGAAGGGTAAGAACAGCCCAGGCGATTTCACAGAAAACGGAGACGGATGGCTCTCAGCCATACGGACTCATTTAGTTGAGGGTTGAGAGACAATCCAAGCCACCGATTCCTGGTCGGCGGACCCACTGCACCATTCGAATCGGCTGCTTCCCACTCGATCCGGACCCCTGACGGAATGATCCCGGCTCCGTTCACTCTGCTTTCTCCTGTGAAAATTCTGATGGTCTGCTCGGCGATCTCGACGAGAGCAGACGGATTCCATCTAGGTCCTTGCCTAAACGAGCGCCGTTCAATCGTCTCCATTGGTGTCGACTTCCTCCCCTGGAGATCCTCGACGATCAGGCAGCAGGCTGATTTTCATCGTCGGCCTGATGGCCGTGATTGGCTTGCTGGTGCTGCCTTGGTGGCGGAACCATTCAATGCTGCGGGATTTCTACGACTATGGCCTGGTCATGGCCGCGTCGCTTCGCATTTCGCTGGGTGAGCATCCGTATGTGGATTTTCTCACGCCCATCCAGACACTACAGTTCCTTCTGGCGCGGCTGGCGGAATCCGTTTTCGGCGCGCGCTACCTCAGCCTGACCTATGCCAACGCGGTTCTCATCGCCGGGGCTTTCACCGGCCTGACGGCCATACTTGTCCGCCCGCTGGGCCGCTCCCTGGCGATCCTGGTGGCCGCGGCCGTCGTTATCGCTTCGGCCGGCCAGCACACCATCGTGTGGCACAATGCGCTTGGCGTTACATGGGTGGCCGCGACGATCTGGCTGAGCGCTCGGCTGCGGAGCGAGGACGGATGCGGCGCCTGGCGGCGGTTGATCCTCGTCTGGGCGTTTCTGTGGGTCGGTGGAATGACCAAACTGACCTATCAGGTCACCGCGCTGTCGTTCGTCAGCCTCTTCGCGCTGGCGCACGGTTGGCTGCGCCTGCGCCCGTGGTCGTGGGTCGGATTGCGGCTCGTGAGCTACGCGTTCTTCGGACTGCTCGCACCGTTTGCGACAGAGCTGCTCTACACCGGGGCCACGCCGGGACAATGGTGGCACAACGTCATCGAGATGCCGGAGGCCAGGGCTGGACTGCTGACGGCACTGGGCACGCCTGAATTCTATTTTCATACGCCGCACGACTATTACCGGCCCCTGTATTTCCCCTTCGTCGGAGCCTGGGGCACGTTTCTTCTGGCCATCCTTGGTCTGCTTGCGTTCCGGCAAATGAAGGACTCTCCGTCAGGATTCCGGGGCAGACTATTCGCGGGAATCGCCCTGGCCGGAGCCTGGTCCTGTGGTTGCGTCCTTCTGGCCACCAACTACGACATTTCCTACATGGCCGGAGCGGCCTGGCTTGTCCTGGCCACCGGCGTGGCGATGGCGGCACTTGCTGGTCCCGATGGGCGCCTGGTCGCGCCGGCGAGAATTGTTCTGGGCGCGGCCGCGGCCACCCTGCTGGCGCCGGCCTGGCAAGCCGCCTGGAATGGCACGCGGGCGCTTTGGGGGCCGGCGCCGCTGGTGCGGACCGATCTGGTTTCCACCGAGGGACTGCCCGCGCGGTACCACTACTTCCGCGGCATGATGCTCCCCCGGTTGCTTCGGCAGTCGATGCAGGCCTTCGACGAACGGCTTGCCGACCTCGCGAAGCAGGGCGTGCCCCCCGACAGTTTCTACTTCGTGAATGCGTCGGAGTGGATGGTCCGGGCCGTGCCCGAAGCACGGCATCGCGGTCTGCCCCTCTGGCTGCACCATGGAACGACTTACGGCGAAGCCGAGGCACGGTTGATCAACCACCGGCTTGGTTCGGGAAACGAGATTCGGGCCGTGGTCTCAATGGACGGTTGGGGCTATTGGTTCGAACAGACCGACTGGTACCTGGACAAGCGGTTCACGAAGGAGATCCTCGGGCCGCTCTACGAGATCCGCCTCCTCCGGAGTGAACGTTTGTGGAATTGGACCGATCCCGTGGTCTTCGCCTTGGAAACGGACTCCACGGCCTACGCAAAGGACCTGGTGGCGACAGGCGGAGCCCTTAAAATTTGCCTGCGGCCGGACGGAAGCTTTGTCGGTTCGGAGAGTCCGGCGATCGTGACGGTGCGGCAACCGTTGACCCGATTACGGGGCGAATGGGTGGTGCGCCGATTCGCGCCGGGGAAGGCCCTGGCAAAAATTTCCTGGCGTGCCGTGACCGCGACGCCTGGGGGCAGCCGCGAGGTTCTGCGGGAATGGAACGTCGACCTGTCGCGGGACAAGCGCGAGCAGGCGCTCGCGTTCGACCTGCCGGTAGCTGGAAAGCAGGTTGCGTTGGAGATCGACGTGCCGGCCGGCGGGGATCTGGAGGCGGGGTTTCGGAAACTGGCGACCCGATACGTGCCCGACGTGGCGGCAACAACTCCGCCGAAACTCGATGACGCACTGCCCAGCAAGCCGGCCACGCCGGCCTGGGGTGACGTCCTGTTTGCGACGGACGAGTTGAAGTCGGTGCCAGTGACGGGATCGGCTCCGGTCATTGGCGCGGATCGAATGCCCGCCGGACCGGAGTTGATGGTGCACACTCCGGGTGAGGTTTGGTTTCCGGTCGGTCCTCGCTTCCACAAGCTGGCTGGCGAATTCGGATTGCGTCCGGTCGCGTGGACCCACCCGACCGCGCTGGCCGGTCTCGCGGCGCGGGTGGTCTTCTATCAGCCGGGTCGCCTGCGTGTCTTGTTCGCCAAGGAGATCCGGCCTCTCACGGTCGGGCAGGATCGATCCGCGCAGTCATTCGAGGTGACGCTTCCGGGTGAAACCGGTTGGGTCGGTCTCGTGTTCAGTTCCCTGAATCCGCCGATGAACGCCTACGGCCAATCCTTTTGGCGGAAAATTCGGGCGTGGTGACGGCGAACGATCCGCTTTCTTTGCGCGTCCCTTCTTTTTGGTGCGCGACCCCGCAGCGATTGCGCCGGCCGATTCTCAAGGGCCGGCGGTCTTTCGGCTTTCAACCGTAAACGGCATGAACCCGGCTCAGAACCCGTCCGTGCGGAAAGGCGCGGCCGGCAGTCCGTCGCCGTTCTCGAGATTCACCACCATGTAGTCGGCCCAGCCGTAGTGGACGGTCCGCGGCGCGGGAACATCGGGCGACGTGACCACGACGGTGTCATGATCGATGCGCGCGTTGGCGGGATGATAGACGCCGTCGGCGCCCGCGAGCGCAAAGCCCTTCACGTCCTTCGCGCCGTCGCGCGTGCGCAGGCCGGTCGCGCTGTTCCAATGAACCACGGCGTTGCCGTCGTGGATCTCCACTGCGCGCAACGTCGGCCCGCCCGCGACCAGCTTGTGCTCGCCGTAGGTGTGGACGCGTGCCAGCAGCGCCAGGCGGTGGCCGACATCGCTCTTGTCGGTCGGGTGAATGTTGTGCTCGTTGCCGATGTCGTAGATGACCGCCATGCCCGTGTCCGGCTCCGACAGGGTGCCCGTCTGCGCCTCGCGCAGGAAGGGCCAATCCCCGGACTCGGTAAAGCTGGCGAGTTGCACGAAATAGAACGGCAGCGTGCCTTCGCCCCAGCGCGCGCGCCAATCGCGGATCATCGCCGTGAACCGGTCGCGGTAGGACGCGTGGGCGCCGACGTTGGCCTCGCCCTGGTACCAGATGAAGCCGCGCAATCCGTACGGAATCAGCGGCGCGATCATGCCGTTGAAAAGCGCCGTCGCGCTGTTCGGCATCGCCAGGCCCGGTGGCGGCTGCGGCGAACTGGCGTAAACCGATCCGGGCACGCGTGGAATCTCGCGCTCCACTTTCCAGCGCCACGAGCCCGCGAGGGAAATCGGCCGGTCGGGTTGGGCGCTGCTTTCGACGTTCAGCTCCGCCGCCGGTCCCATCAGGCCACCGTCGCCGTAATGGTCGAAAACCCGCACCGCGATCGTGTTCTTCCCCGCGTGCACGAACCGGCCCGGCACCGTGTAATGCCGAAGCACGCGATAGGAATCGGGCGTGTCCTCGCGGGTGCGGCCGGCCAGTTCGCCGTTGAAGAACGTGTCGTCGTAGTCGTCCGCCGCGCCGACGCTGAGGACCAGATCGTGACCGGCCCACGCCGCGGGAAGATCGACCACGTCGCGGAACCACGCCGCGCCGTTGGCCTTGAAGCCGTGCGCCTGCATCGAGCCGGGGATCGGGATGGTGTCCCACGCGTGATCATCGAAATCGGCATCCTTCCAGGTGCGCGCCGTCTCGGCGATGCCCGTGTCCTGCGGAAAATGCGTCTTTTCCCAGTCGCGGACGCGGGCGTTGTACTTGGTGCGCAGACGCGCGAGATCATTCGCATTGGTCACGAGCCGGCCCAGCTCGTCGTCGACCGACGGCATCACGGGCCGCAGCCCTTCGCGGCTGGTCCAGGCCTCGACCCGCGTCCCGCCCCAGGTCGAGTCGATGATCCCGATCGGGACACCGGTGGACTGCTGGATTTCCCGCGCAAAATAATATCCGACGGCGGTGAACGCCCCGGCGTTTTCCGGCTTGGAGATCTGCCATTCCGCCTCGACCCGATCGAGGGGCGACTGCGAGGCGACCCGCGGAATCTTCACGACCCGGATGGCCGGGTTGCGCGCGGCCAGGATCGCGGCGCTGGCGTCGCGATCCTGGGAAAGCGTGAATTCCATGTTGGACTGACCCGAGGCCAGCCAGACATCACCGACATCGACGTCGTCGATCACCTTGTCGCTGCTGCCGTGGACATGCAGCTTGTAGGGGCCGCCGGAGGGCAGTTCCGGGCAGGTCAGGCGCCAGGCGCCGTCCGGTCCGGCTATAGTGTGAGCAGCAGGGATCTTTCCGGGGGCGCCCTCGACGGTCAGCGTGATTTCCTGACCGGCGTGGTCCCAGCCCCAGACGGGGTTGGCCTGCCCGCGTTGAAGCACCATATGGTCGCCAACGAGAGCACACAATATCAGCGTAAGGGTAGGGGTCATGGCCGGACAGGGTCGGATGCCGCCGCGGGACGCGGACGGGGGGAGATAGACGGATCAGCGTTGCCAGATCGGCGATCGGGGCAAGCCGCCAGATCGAACGGCGGCCTGGCAGGCATAAAAACCCCGTCAACCGCTGGAAAAACGTTGCCAAGGGAATTCCGGGATCGTCCAACTGGGGGCTCTCATCGCCCTATGAAATTCACCGACGGTGCGTGGCTGCTGCAACCTGGAGTCCAGGCGCATTATCCGGCCGAAGCCCACGATGTCACCCGTGAAGGCGACGCATTGGTGATTCACGCGCCGACGCGCCCGATCCGGCACCGGGGCGATACACTGCAGGGTCCGCTCCTCACCGTCACGCTGTCGTCGCCGCTCGAAGGCGTGATCCGCGTGCGCCTCGAGCACTACTCCGGCGGCGCCGACCGCGATCCGAAGATCCCGCTGCAGCCCGGGGCGAAACCGGTGGTGGCAATCGATCTCGGATCCGAGCAGGCGACATTGTCCAGCGGGGGTCTGACCGTCCGCGTGAAGCGCAAGGACGGCTGGGAGCTGACGTTCGCGGAGGGCGGGCGCGTGCTGACCCGCAGCGGCTTTCGCGGCATGGGTTACATCCAGTGGGCGGAACGCGGAAATTTTGTCCACGAGCAGCTTTCGCTCGGGGTCGGCGAGTGCGTCTACGGCCTCGGCGAGCGGTTCACCGCCTTCGTCAAGAACGGCCAGGTGGTGGACAACACCAACATGGATGGCGGCACGGGCAGCGACCAGGCGTACAAGGCGGTGCCGTTCTACCTCACGAACCGCGGCTACGGTGTCCTCGTGAACGAAACCGGCCCGCTCTCGTTCGAGGTGGCATCGGAAAAGGTCTCGCGCGTGCAGTTCAGCCTCGCGGGCGAGCACCTGGAATATTTCGTCATCCTCGGCCCGACGCCGAAGGAGGTGCTGCGCCGTCTCACGGCCTTGACCGGCCGCCCCGCGCTTCCGCCGCCGTGGTCGTTCGGCCTGTGGCTGACGACCTCGTTCACGACGAACTACGATGAGGCGACGGTCACGAGCTTCATCGACGGCATGAAGCAGCGCGACCTGCCGCTGCACGTGTTTCATTTCGACTGCTTCTGGATGCGCGAGTTCGACTGGTGCAACTTCCAGTGGGATCCCCGCGTGTTTCCCGATCCGGCCGGCATGCTGCGGCGGCTTCACGATCGCGGGTTGAGGATCTGCGTGTGGATCAACCCGTACATCGGCCAGCGCTCGGCGCTGTTCGAGGAGGGGAAGCGCGGCGGATATTTCCTCCGGCGCGCGAATGGTGACGTCTGGCAGACCGACCTCTGGCAGCCCGGGATGGCGATTGTCGACTTCACGAACCCCGCGGCGCGCGACTGGTACAGCGGACATCTGCGGCGCCTGCTCGAGCTTGGCGTCGATTGTTTCAAGACCGATTTTGGCGAACGGATCCCGACCGATGCCGTCTACTTCGATGGCTCCGATCCGGTCGCGATGCACAACTTCTACCCGGTGCTCTACAATGAGACCGTCTTCCAGTTGCTCGAGCAGGTGCGCGGGCGCGACGACGCGGTTCTGTTTGCGCGCTCGGCGTACGCCTCCGGCCAGCGGTTCCCGGTGCACTGGGGCGGCGACTGCCACTCGACGTTCGAGTCGATGGCGGAAAGCCTGCGCGGCGGCCTGTCGCTGAGCCTGTGCGGTTTCGGCTACTGGAGCCATGATATCGGCGGCTTCGAGGGCCTGCCGCATCCGGCGATCTACAAGCGCTGGGTGGCGTTCGGACTTCTTTCCTCGCACAGCCGGCTGCACGGCAGTTCCTCCTATCGCGTGCCGTGGAACTACAATGAGGAGGCGTGCGATGTCCTGCGATTCTTCACGAAGCTCAAGTGCCGGCTGATGCCGTATCTCTACGCGGCGGCGGTCGAGGCGCACCGCGACGGCATTCCGATGATGCGGGCGATGGTGCTCGAGTTTCCGGACGACCCGGCGTCGGCCACGCTGGAGCGCCAGTACCTGCTCGGTGGTTCGCTGCTGGTGGTTCCCGTGCTCGCCGAGGACGGCACCGCGGATTATTACCTGCCGGCCGGCCGCTGGACCCACCTGCTCACCGGTGAGGTGCGCGAGGGCGGCGCCTGGCACCGGTCGACGCATGATTTCCTCAGCCTGCCCCTGTACGTCCGCCCCGGCTCGATCATTGCGCTCGGCGCGCGCGACGACCGACCCGATTACGACTTTGCCGACGGCGTGACCTTCGCGGTCCACGAGCTGTCCGATGGCGCGACTGCGTCGTGCAATGTTCCCGTGGCCAAGGGCCGTCCGGCCACCTGCACGGCGCGCCGGTCCGGACGCACCATCGATGTCACCGTCACCGGTGCGGCAAACTGGAAAATTCGCCTCGCCGGCATCACGGGTGCGACGGCTCCGGCCGGGGTGGCGTCCGTGGCCGGATCCACCGGCCAGCTCGTCACGCCGCCGGCCGGCGCGTCCGCGCTGCGCCTGACCCTCCCGCCCTCCTGATCCGTTTTTATTGACCTGAAAAAAATGAAAAAAACCCAACACTTCCCGACCCCCCAGATCCGATTCGAGGGTCCGGGCACGACGAATCCGCTCGCGTTCCGCTATTACGATCCCGCCGAGGTGGTCGACGGCCGGACGATGGAGGAGCACATGCGCTTCTCGATCGCCTACTGGCACAGCTTCCGCGGCGTGGGCGCGGACCCGTTCGGCCCGGGCACAATCGTGCGCCCGTGGGAAAAGGGGAAGAACGCGTTGGCGGTCGCGCTGGTCCGCCTCGAGGCGGGGTTCGAGTTTTTCCAGAAGATCCGCGCGCCGTTCTGGTGTTTTCACGATCGCGACATCGCCCCGGAGGGCGCGACCCTGGCGGAGTCGAACAAGAACCTCGACCAGGTGGTGGCGCGCGCGAAGACGCTGCAGAAGGCCACCGGCGTGAAGCTGCTGTGGGGAACCGCGAACCTGTTCAGCAACCCGCGCTACATGTGCGGCGCCGCGACCAACCCCGACGCCCACGTCTTCGCCTACGCCGCCGCGCAGGTGAAGAAGGCGCTGGAGGTCACGCGCGAGCTCGGCGGCCAGAACTACGTGTTCTGGGGCGGCCGCGAAGGCTACGAGACGCTGCTCAACACCGACCTCAAGCGCGAGCAGGACCACCTCGCGCGATTCCTGCACCTGGCGGTGGACTACGCGCGCGAAATCGGCTTTACCGGCCAGTTCCTGATCGAACCGAAACCGAAGGAACCGACGAAGCACCAGTACGATTTCGACGTCGCCTCGGGCATCGCCTTCCTGCGCACGTACGGCCTTGAGCGTCACTTCAAGTTCAACATTGAGACCAACCACGCCACGCTCGCCGGCCACTCGTTCTCCCACGAGATCGAGGTCGCCGCCGCCGCCGGCATGCTCGGCTCGATCGACGCGAACTCCGGCGACCCGCTTCTCGGCTGGGACACCGACCAGTTCAACACCGACGTCCGTGAACTCGTCCTCGCCATGGTTTCCATCCTGCGCGCGGGTGGACTCGGCACGGGTGGCTTCAACTTCGACGCCAAGCTGCGTCGACCGTCGACCGATCTCAACGACCTGTTCCACGCCCACATCGGCGGAATGGACGCCTACGCGCTCGCCTTCAAGGTCGCGCGCCGGATTCTCGCCGACGGCAAATTCGAGAGCGTCGTCCGCAACCGCTACTCGAGCTTCGATTCCGGTTTCGGCCGAGACATCGAAACCGGCAAGGCGAGCTTCGGATCGCTGGCGAAACTCGTGCAGGGCAAGCTCGGCGAGCCGCGCCAGCGCTCGGGGCAGCAGGAGTACCTCGAAAACCTCCTGATGAGCTACCTCCACGGCTGAACGCCGGGCCGATGGAATCTCCGGGCCGGACTCGCCGCCAGGTGCGTCCGGCCTTTTTTGTTGCCGGCAACGCGCATCCGCTTTCGCGGCTGGTCGGCGCGCTGTCGCGGATGATCACTGCCGGGTGGCCGTCTTTTCCCGCGGCTGGCGAGCCGCAGCCAGCTCGCATTTTTCCGGATCCGTGTTATCCGTGCAATCCGTGGTCCATCCATTGAACCCTGGCACCCCGCATGATTCGCTCCGGCATCCTCAACCCCCGCCTGCTCGATCTCATCGCGCGCGTGCGGCACACCAATACCCTGGTCATCGCGGACCGCGGATTTCCCTTCTGGCCGCAGATCGAGACGATCGACCTTTCGCTCGTGGACAACATTCCCACGGTCCTGCAGGTTCTCGCGGCGCTGCGGACGAACTTTGTCGTTGGGCGCGCCTACGCGGCCCGGGAGTTCCGCCGCGAAAATCCGGCGACGGCCGAGCGACGCCTGCGCCAGGCGCTGGCCGGGGTCGAACTGACGTTTGAGACGCATCCCGCCTTCAAGCGCCGTGTGCCGGCCGCGATCGGGCTGATTCGCACCGGCGACGCCATGCCCTACGCCAACCTGATCCTCGAATCGGCCTGAGGCGGACTCGGGCGGCGGCCGGCCATCTGTATCCTAAAAGAGGATACCCGAACGACATCGCCGGGAAGGCCCGCTTGAAAGCGTTGCCTTTTCGCGGACCTGGGGCATCCTGGGGAGGTGGGCGGCTTCGGCGGCCTTCGTACCCCATGAACTCGGCGGCCCTCGCGCCTTTCCGTGGCAATTCAAACGGGCCAGGTGGGCCCGCCCGGCGGGGCTGTATCGTGGCCGGCGCGTGGACCGCGGCCATGGGTTTCGCGGCGACCATGGCGCTGGCTGCGGCCCTGCCGCCTGGGCCGGGCGAAGGGAAGACCGAGATGGGGGTTCCCGAGTTCGCGATTCTCAGTTCGGAATCGCTGGGACTGGAATCGGCGCCGACGGACCTGCACGTGATGCCGGACGGGAGGTTGCTCGTGGTGTCCCCGCACCAGCTCGTCGTCAGCGACGGTGTTCGCTGGCAGGCGCGTTCGGAAGTGGAGGACGGAATCCCGGTTGGCAGCGGCGCGATGGATGCGGATGGAAATCTGTTTTTCGGCGCGCCACGCGGTTTTGCCCGGGTGCGCGATGAGGAGGACGGGCGCTGGCGGCTCGAACCGGTGGCGCGGTGGCCGGGCGGCGGCAACACGCTGAAGGCCATTCCCTGGCAGGCAGTGGCGGCGGGAGGGGAATGGTACTGGCATTCGTCGAGTGGCGACATCTTCGCGTGGCACCCCGGCGTGCCGGCGCGCCTGGTCGGGCGCGCGGAGTCCATCGGGGATATTTTTTCGCTGGGCCGCGCCGTTTATGTCAGCGATCTCGGCAGCGGCCGGCTCTGGCGCGGCACGCCGGACTCCGTGCTCGCGCCGTGGACCGATTCCGGGACCGAACCCGAGGACGCGATCACCTGTTCGGCCCCGTGGTCGGACCACCGGATGATCGTGGGCACGGCCGGCCGCGGGCTGCAGCTTTTCGACGGCACGGCATTCACGCCATTTTTCCTGGCCACCGACATCGGCGGGCACCGGGTCGACTCCGTGTGCGCGATTCCCGGAGGATATTTTGCGGCCGCGATGGAAGAATTCGGAATCGTCTTTTTCGACCGCGCCGGGCGCACGATCCAGACCCTGGAACGCTCAATGGACCACCGGCTTGCCCGGGTGCGCGCCTTGGAGGCGGCTCCGGGTGGCCTGGTCTGCGGACTGGTGGACGACGGGTTGGTGCGGGTGGCGTTTCCATCCCGGGTCTCGAACTTTGAACCACTGCTCAGTGTCGGTTCGGTCTCGGCGACCGCGTATCATGCCGGAGGCGTGCTGTGGATCTGCGCGAGTGGCAAATTGCTGCGAGGAACCTATGGCGCGGACGGGCACCTTTCGAGGTTCGAGGTGGATTCGCCGGCGGGTCGCGAAGTAACCAGCTTTTCGCCCAACCTGCCGTGGCCGGTGGCCGGGACGGATCAGGGTGCGTTTTTCCGCTCGAGCTCCGGATGGATGTCATTCGCGCCCGGGACCCGACATCTACGGGTGCTCGCTCCCCGGGACGGGGATGGACGATTCCTTTACGCGGCCGTCGGTGAAATGGGCTGGTTGAAACCCGGCCGCGATGGCATCGCCGTGGAGAGTCGACCCGTCCCCGATCTCGGACAGGTCCATGGCAGCGTGGTCGACAAGCAGGGGCGGGCATGGCTCGAACTCGGAAACGGGCGACTGGGACTGATCACGATAAAGGGCGGAGCGCCGTTCCTGGAGATCTTCAACGAACGGGAGGGCCTTCCCAACACCTGGGTAATGGTGCACGAGATTGACGGCGTGGCCGGAATCGACTGCGGCGGACAATGGCTGCGCCTCGACGAGGGGGAGCGAAGGTTGGTCCGCGACGACGCCTTTGCGCGCCGGGTCGCCGGTGTGGGGGACGCCTACGGCCGTCCCGTCCGGGACGCCACCGGCCGCCTCTGGGTGTCAAGCAGCTCCGGCGCGCAGGTGCTCGAGGAGTCCAAGGCGGGCGTCCGCAATCTCCATGAGCGCATGCCGGGTGATCTCCGGCCCTGGACTTTTCAGCCGGAGGCCGGCGGCGCGGTCTGGCTGATCGGTGACCGGAGGATCGCGCGCTACGATCCCGCCCTGCCGGAGCCACCGGCCTCGCCGCTGCGGGCCGTGATCTCCGAAGCCATCCTGCCGGCGCACAACCGGCATTTTGCGCCAGGCGAGCCGGCTCTCGGGGTGATCGATTTTTCCGAGAATTCCCTGATCGTGCAGTTCACGGCGCCGGGCCTCCCGCTGGGATCGGCGGTCTCCTTCGCGGTAAGGCTGGAGGGTGCCGGCGGCGGATGGAATGACGTCGGGGGCGCGGGCTCGGCCATTTTCAGCAATCTCAAGGAAGGCCGGTACGTGTTTCACGTTCGCCCGCGAATCGGAGGCACGGATGGGTCTGAAGCAAGACTGCCATTCGCCATCCTGCCGCCGTGGTATCGTTCGGCGACGGCTTACGTCGCCTACGCGGTGGCCGGCCTGGCGGCGCTGGCGCTGCTGCTGGGGCTCGTCGCCTTCCTGCACCGGCGCGAAAATGATCGACTGGAGCGGCTGGTGGCCGAGCGGACGGGAAAACTGCGCGCCAGCGAGGCGAGCCTGCAGTCGAGCTACGAGCTCCTGCGGTCCGTGATGGAGGGCACCACCGATGCGATCTACATGAAGGACCTGACGGGCCGGTACCAGATGATCAATTCCGCGGCGGCCCGGGTGCTCGGTCGTGCGCCGGGTGAGATCGTGGGCCGGACGGATCGTGACCTGCTTCCGCCCGACGTCGCGCGCGGCATCATGGCGCAGGACCAGCAGGTCATGACGAGCGGCCAGCCGCAGACCTGCGAGGAGACCGTGCCAGTCCGCGGCAACCGGCAGACTTTTTTCACGGCCAAGGCGCCCCGGCGGGATCTGGCCGGAGGGGTCACCGGTCTCATCGGGGTGGCGCGGGACATCACGGCGCGCCAGCGGGCCGACGAGGCGCTCCGCACGAGCGAGTCCCGGCTCCAGCTCGAGTTCGATCTCATGCCGATCGCCTGCATTGTCTGGGATGCGCAGAACCGCGTGCAGAAATGGAACCCCAAGGCGGAAACAATCTTCGGCTTCACGCCCGGCGAGGCGACCGGCCGCAAGGCGGAGGAGCTGATCGTGCCGCGCGAGCAGGGCGGGACGGGCGAGGCGCAATGCTGGCTTGGGGACGCCGCCGATCCGGCCTCCCATCACACCTGCCGGAATGCGACCAAATCGGGCCGCCTCATCTGGTGCGAGTGGACGAACGCGACGCTAAAGAGCGCCGCGGGCGAGTTGCTCGGCACGATGTCGATGGTCGTCGACATCACGGAACGGAAGGCGCTCGAGGACAAGCTCCGCCAGGCGCAGAAGATGGAGGTCATCGGCCTGCTCGCGGGCGGGATCGCCCACGATTTCAACAACATCCTGACCGGGATCCTCGGCAACGCCGAGTTTGCGACGATGGATCTGGCGTCCGACCATCCGGCCCAGGCATCGCTGGAGCGGGTGGTGCAGGCCGGCCATCGCGCCCGCAATCTTGTCAGCCAGATCCTCGCGTTCAGCCGGCAGCAGGAACAGGCGCGGGTGCCGATGCGGGTCCAGGTCCTGGTGCGCGAGGCCATGGAGTTCCTCCGGTCTTCGATTCCGGTTTCGACGAGGTTCACGACCGACCTGCCGGACGGCGTTCCTCCCGTCCTCGCCGACCCGTCGCAGATCCACCAGGTGATCATGAATCTGGCCACGAACGCCGCGCATGCCATCGGTCCGCAGGGTGGGACCATCGACATCCGGCTCGATGTCGTGGACGTCGATGACGCCGCGGCGCGCCTGCGGCCGTTGCTGCGGACCGGGCGTTTCGTCCGGCTGATCCTGCGGGACAATGGCTGCGGCATGGACGAGCCGACGGTCGGGCATATCTTCGAGCCGTTTTTCACCACGAAGCAACCGGGGCTTGGCACCGGCCTGGGCCTTTCCGTGGTGCACGGAATCATTCACCAGCATGACGGCATCATCCTGGTCGACAGCCGGCCGGGTCACGGCACGACGTTCCAGGTTTTTCTGCCCGCATCGACTCCGGCCGAATCGCCGGGTCCGGAACCAGCCGTGGCGCCGCGTCGCGGGGCGGGCGAACGCATCATGCTGGTCGACGACGAGGAGATCGTCGGCCGCGTCGGCGCGGGCATTCTGACACGGCTGAATTACCACGTCGTGTCCTTCAACAGTCCGCACGAGGCGCTGGCCGCTCTCGCGTTGCATCCGGCTGACTTCGATCTTGTGGTGACCGATCTGACGATGCCTTCGATGACGGGCCTCGCCCTCGCCGCCGAGGTGCTGCATCTTCGACCCGGACTTCCGGTGATCCTCTGCACCGGGTTCAGCGGCGCGATCGATGCCGGCGACCTGGCGCGCGCGCATGTGCGCAGCCTCGTGCAGAAGCCCTTCACGGTTGAACAACTGGCGCGCGCGGTCGCCGAGGTGCTGGCCGCGGTACCCACGGTCGGGGCAAAATAGGAAGGTTCTGCTCGCGGTGAACTGTTGGAGAAGTCCGAGCCTGCGATGTGACTCTCGCCTCCCGGATCGGCCCGTCCCCAAGAATGGAGACCGGACGAAACATGACCTTGAGCGAAAATACGGCGTATATGCAGCAGGTGGCCGCGATTTTAGGACGACGGATAATGGGACCGGATTTGCCCGGGCTTGAACGTTCGGGATGAGCCATCCCGCGAAACACACGAATGACGCGAACCCCGGTTCCCTTTGCGGCAATACTGTTTTTGAAATGCGACAGCCGCCGTATGCTGATATTCAGATCGCCGCCCTGAATCCGGAGGGTTGCGCGTGCTCGTACAGTTCAAGGACCTGATGGAAGCAGTGCCGGCTGTCGAAATCCTCGAGCGCATGCACGCGGTGATTCGACCGCCTCGATCGGCGCGCGGATTCGGCCGCCCAGCGGGCGATCTGCCGGGCAAAGGCGTCGCTGTCGCCCACGGGGGCCGAATAGGCATGGGAGAGACCGAGTTCGAGGAGCGCATGGTTTCCCGGGGCCTCGCTGAGGATGAGCGGCAGGTCGCACGCGAGCGCCTCCAGGGCGGCGAGCGAAAGCCCCTCGTAAAGCGACGTCAGGATGAAGCCGTCGACGGCGCGATAGAATTTCTCCGGCGTGGCGAGGAAATGGCGCCGCACCACGTGGCCGGCCAGGGGCGGCTCGGCGGCGAGCTGGTCAAGTTCGGCATCCAGTTCGCCGCATCCGAGATGGAACAGGACAAGGCCGGGATGGCTGGCGAGGGCGCGGCCAAAGGCGCGGTACAACGTGACCGGATCTTTCTGGGGCGCCGCGCGGCCGAGCGTGCCGAGGATGACGGCCCCGGGCGGAAGCTCCAGTTCGCGGCGCAGCGCCGCCTTTTCGAGTGCCGACGGGGGACGAAAGACGGCGGGATCGATGCCGTTGGGGATGCGCACGATTCGATCGGCGGGCAGGCGCAGGAACTCCCGCGCGTAGGCCTCCTCATCCGGGGACACGTTCACCGTCGTGCCGCAAAAACCGAGCGCCTGTTCAAGGGTATCGTAGACGACATGCTGCAGGGTCGACTGGACCCGCATGCCCGAATACGCATGAGGATGGTACACTTGCCGCGAGCGGATGCCGAACATGGCGAGCAGGCGCGCGAGCACACCCGCCTTCGAACTGTGGCTGTGGATTACGTCGGGCCGGAGCCGGCGGGCGAGGGCCAGAAGCGAGAAAAGCGCCGGCAGGTCCGACAGGGCGGGAGCGTTTCCGGTCGCCAGGTTCAGCGTGGTCCCGCCGTGTCGGCGCACGCAGTCCACGAGGTCGTCGAGCTGGTCACAGCGCCGGCGGTCGGAGTACGCGAGATGAACCCCGATTCCGCGCGCAATCAGGAAACGGGCGAGCCCGTCCACATAGCGAAAGACCCCGTTTTCACCCGGCTCCGAGACCAGCAGCACATTCATGTTCCGATTCCTCCGGGTTTCGCGCCGCCCGCCCAATGCGTTGATAGACCGCCTGCAGTCCGGCCACGTGCCGCTCGACGGTCCACGGATTGTCCCAGTGCCAGCGATAGGCCGCGTGGCCCAGCCGCGCGGCGAGCGGATCGTCGGCCGCGAGACGGCGCATGGCGGCGGCCAGCGCGCCCACCGATCCGTGGGCGAAGTGCAGGCCCGTCGCGCCGTCGCGCACCACGTCCGCGGCGGCGCACCGGTCCGACACGATGACCGGCACGCCGGCGGCGGCGGCCTCGATCGCGACGAGCCCGAGCGTCTCGTACCACAGCGAGGGAAAAACCAGCGCGCGCGCCCGGCGCAATTCCCGGCGGATGCCCTCCGGGCCGAGCCAGCCGGTGAACCGCGCCGCCCGGTTGAGTGCTTCGAGCTCCGTTCGAAGTTCACCGTCACCGACGAAGGTCGCGGGCAGGCCGGCCGCGCGCGCCGCCGTCGCGAACAGCCGCACCCCTTTTTCCGGGACGAGCCGCCCGGCGAAGACAAATTCGCGATTCTGTCCGATCGGAGCCGGACCCTCGTCGCGACAGGGCACGGGCGGCGGCACGACCGTGATCGCGGTTCGCGCCGGGAGGTGCGGCCGGAGGACGTCGGCGCTGAACCGGCTGACCGCGACGTAATGCGCCACCCGGTCGGCAATCCGGAGATGACGGTTTTGCAGATAGGTCCGGACCGAGCGCCAGGCCTTGTGCCCGACGTTGCGACGATCGCAGGAACACGCGAGGCATGAGGCCGAGAGCGGCCGCCGGCGGCAGATCTCGTTTCGTCCATACACGAAGAATCCGCCGTTGGGACACACGATCGAGAAGTCGTGGAGGGTGACGGCGAGCGGAAATCCGAGGTCCAGCGCGGCGGCGAGCACCGAGGGGGACAGCGCCTTCGTCCACGTGTGCGCATGGACGACGGTCCGCGCGGGATCGAGCCCGGCCAGGACCTGGCGGAGCCGCCTGGCCGCGTTCCGGTTGTACAGTCCCGAGAAGAACGCGCGCCAGCGCCGCGGATCGCGCCCGATCTCCTCTTCACCCAGGCAATGCACCTGCACATTGGGCACGGCCGCCAGGTCGGGAGCCACCGGTCCGACTCCGGAAAAATAGATCACGCGATGCCCCGCCGCCGCGAGCCCGAGGGCGGACGTCACGGCCACGGCGGTGGATCCGCCGTTGGTCGAGGCGTAGTCGTTCAGGATGACGATGTCGGGCCGATCGTTCACCGGGCCTGCTGCAGCATCTGATAACTCGTGAGAAACCCGTGCCGCCGGATGCGTTCGAGGTAGAGCGGAAGGTTGCCGATGCGGTAGCGCCAGCGGGCGAGCCGGCAGCGCCACGCGGACAATGGCGAGGGCAGGGCGCGCTGGACGATTTGACGCTGCTCGCGCTCCGTGAGGTTTGTGTCGCCGGAAAGCTGCCCCCGGCGCAGGCGGAAACACGCGACGGTGGCGGAATGGTGGCGGAAGCGGAACCCGCGCGTGCTCGCTCGCAACCAGAAATCGAGGTCCGCGCAGAGGCGATAGGCGGGATCGAAACCACCCAGGTTCTCCACGCAATCGCGACGGAACATCATGCCCTGCTGCATCAGCGGACTGATGCCCTGCTGCAACAGGGCGGGAAACCATCGCGGGTTCGCCTCGGTCGTCACGAAGCCGGCATGCCGCCCCGCCTCGTCAATCTGCTCGACGCGTCCGTAGGTGACCGGCTCGGCCTGGGAGCGGGCAAAATGGCGGCGCGCGGTCTCGGCGAATCCGGGGAGAAGCAGGTCGTCGTCGTTGATATAGGTGAACCAGTCCCACGCCGTGGGCGCCGCCGCCAGGGCCGCGTTCAGCGCGCCGTAGATGCCGCCCACCGGCCCGGCGTCGCGAATCACGAAGGTGTTCGGATGCCGGTGCCGCAGGTCGCCGACCCGGCCGGCCGGCGCGGCGAGGACGTGCGTGATGCGGAGCGGCAGGGCCGCCACCGAGGCGACCGTTTCGTCGAGATGCTTCGACGCGCCGAGGGTGGGAGTGACAACGAGGACGCGGGCGTTCATGGGTTTTTGCGGTCGATGTGGACCGAGACGGCGGTGGCGTCGTAGCTGATGTCGCCGGCCGCCCCCGGATCCACGGCGAAATCCAGCGTGCTGCCCGCGCGGACCGGGCGATCGAAGTCGAAGTCACGCGCGATGTGCGTCCGGGTGTTGAGCTGGTCGGCATAAAGATCCTGCCCGTCCGCCACGATGCGCAGGCGCACGCCGTCGCCCTGGGTTCCGATCTGGAAATGCGCCTGCACATGTACGGTGCCCGTGAAATCGCTGGTCCAGCGCCGCACGGCGGCGACCAGTTGCGCTCCGCGTTTGCTCGGGTGCTGGTCGACGGCCGTGACCGACAGATAGGGATCGGTTCCGATCCAGCGCTCGCGCCAGTCGGCCAGATCGGTCTGGGTCAACGCCACAAAGGCGGCGCTGTTGCCGAGGAACAAGCCATAGGACCAGCCGAACTTTCCCTGCTGGAGCGAAAAGGCGGAGTCGGACCCGGTCTCGGCCGAGAACGTGGACTCGGAGGCGGGAATGCCGCTGACCGCGCCGGTGACGAAAACCGGGGAGTCATCGACGGTGATCTGGCCGCCGGAAGGCGTGACGGCGGAGCCGCCGATGTCGGTCACCGTCGTGCCGGAGGGAATCGTGAGCTTTTGCGCGGCCAGCGACCAGATCACCCGCAGGTCGTGCTTGTTGGCGTCGAGGAAGCGGATCGAGTAGAAGTTGGCGGCCGACGGATCGCGGGCGGCGAACGTCGCCGTGCGCAGTTCGGCCACCAGCGTCCGCATGGCGGCGTACGAACGGCGCGTCGTGAGCGCCGCGTCGTCGGCGACGAGCCCGAGCGCCGGCCCGGAGCTGTCGTCACGAAAATCATACCAGTAGATGTGTTTCACCCCGGCGCTGAGCAGCAGCGCATACGCGCGCACGAGGAATTTCGCCTGGGTCGCCTCGTCGATGTTGATTTCCCCGGAGGTCGTGGCGGTCTGGAGGAACCAGCCGATCTCCGTGACCCAGATGGGCAGGGTCTTGCCATGGGTCGCCATGAGGGTCTGCAGACCCGTGACCTGGGCCTCGATGCCCTCGGGCGGGGACTGGTACCGGTAGGGATGAATGGAGACGGCATCCATCGCATCCAGCGCGCCGTCGGTGAACATCTGGTCGAAGTACGGGAGCGGCACGCCGGCGGTGGACCCGCCGACCACGGTCACGTCGGGGCGCTTCGCCTTGATCGCGGCGTAGGCGGCCTTGAGCATCTTCGTGTACGTGCCCGGCCGGTCGCTGGTCGCGGGACCCTTGGCGAAGGTGCCGTTGTACTCGTTCCAGATCTCGACGTTCTGGATCTGCGTTCCGTAGCGATCGAGGACCGCCCCGGCATAGCGGACGTAGGCGGCGATGCCGGCGTCGGTGTAGGGCGTGTTGCCGCCATCGTAGTTGCTGTTTTCGAAATCCAGCTCGATCAGCGGGCTGATGCCATCCTTGCGCAGGGCACCCATGTAGGTGTCGTAGAACGACGGAAACGCGAAGGTGCCCGCCGTGGGCTCGACGACCTGCCAGTAAAGCTCGTCCCGCACGTCGGTGAGGCCCGCGGCCGCGAGTTTGGGCTCGAGCGCCGGCTCCCACGCCTGGCCGAAGTGCGTTTGCACCCCGAGAAAGAGCGTTTGCGACGGTGCGGTTGGCGGCGGGGGCGTCGTGCCTCCGCCGGTACCCGAACCCACGGTGGAGCTGACGGACGGCGCACCGCCGCCTCCGCCGCAACTGGCGATCACACCGGACAACCCGAGCGCGAGGCTGAAGGCCACGGCGGCCGGGAGAATCGTGGCGGCGGGCATGGACGGCGTCATGGGCTCCCCCTTTCGCCGGCCCGGCGGAAGTTCGACCACGGGATTTGTCCCCGGCGCTCGGAGGCGACCGACCGCTGCGGGCGGGCCGGCACACCGAAGGCGATGACATCCTCGGGCAAGTCGCGAATGACCAGCGATCCCGCGCCGACGATGCAACCCGCGCCGATCGTGGCGCCCGCACAGATCGTGACGCGCGCCCCGCACCATACGCCGGGTCCGATCGTGATCGGGCTGGAGAGCGGAACCAGCGTCACCGGATCATGCGTGCCCGTGTTGATCCAGAGCCCGGGGGCGGAAAGGAAGTCGTCGCCGATCACGACGTCGTCGCGCGCCGTGATGCGGGAGTCGGCGCCGATCACGACCCGGTGCCCGAGGCTCAGGCGATGCGGATAGTCGATCCGGAAATTCGGCCCGATCCAGACGTCGCGGCCCGGGCAGCGGACACCCATCCGGCGAAGCGCCCACGCCTGGATGGCGCCGACGAGACGAACGCCGGGCACGCAGAGCGCGCCGAGCGCCCCGACGAACCGGCAGAGCGCAAGGATCTTGAGCTGGCGCAGCACGCTGACGCTGTTGCGGCTCACCCACGACCAACCGGTGCGGCGGGGCTGGCTGGTCCAGATCGTGAGATGTTTGGCTTCGGCTCTCATCCGGCGACAGGACTGGTTTCGGGCACGGCCAGGAGCGGCCGGGCCCGGTTGAGGTAGCGGCGGGTCTCGACGACATTGCCGATGAAATTGAACGGCAGGTATCCGACGATCAGGCCGACGACGACGCCCGGCACGCCGAACGGGCGGGCGAGACTGCACATGAGCGCGGTGCTCGCCGCCGCGCTGAGCACCGCGTAGAGGGCGGTGCGGCGGATCTCGGACACGCCGACCAGGAGGTACGAGAACGGCTGCTGGAAATAGGCGAGCGTGTTCCAGGCGCAAAGGAGCCAGACCAGCACGGCGGCAGGGCGCACGGCGTCGTTGCCCACCCAGAGGTGGATGATGGCCGGCGCGAAGCACGCGCTCGCGGCCATGGGCAGCACGCAGCAGACGGCGGTGGCGACCACGGAGCGCCGCAGCGCGGAGCGGATCCAGCCATACCGGCCCTGGGCCTTCGCGTGCGAGTAGGCGGGCCAGAGCGGGAGCATGTACGCATTCTGGATGATCGCGAACAGGTTGAAGAGGCGCTGCACGAGATTGTACGGCGTCACGGCGGCGGCGCCGAGGAACGTGGAGATGATGACCTGCGGCAGGGAATAGAGCACGGTGGTCAGGATCTGCTGGACGCTGAAAAACGCTCCGGTTTGCAACAGCCCTCGCACCGAGGTGGAGCGGAGGCGCAGGCGCCAGCCGGCCACCCAGCCCAGTTGATGGAGCTGGAAGACGAACAGGCAGACGTTCCCGGCGAGCAGCGAACCCTGCGCGGCCGCGACGAGTCCGGCAAAACTCCAGCCGCGATGCACGCCGACAGCCACGAGCGCCAGCGCGAGGATGCTCGCGAGCGCCTGGGCGGCGTTGTACAGCCAGCCTTCCTGGCGGGCAAAGGCGAGACGCTGCGCAAGCCCGAACGGAAACCCGGCGCAAAACACCCAGGCCATCACCAGTCCGGCGGACGGCGCGTCCGCGATGGTCACGGCCTCGTGGAGATGGAAGAGCGTCCTGAAGTCCACGCGAAGCACGACGAGCGTGACGATCACGGCGACGGTGGTGCCGACGCCCGCCAGGAGCAGAAACACATCGCCCAGAAGCGCGCGGGCTTCCTCGCGCTCATCGCGGGCCAGGTGTTCGGCCAGCCGGTTCTGCGCGCCGATGCCCAGACCCAGGTCCGCGAAAAGGACGAGGTTGGTGAAACTTGTCATCGTCATCCAGAGGCCGAATGCCTCCGGGCCCAGCGCCCGCACGACGAGCGGGACCTGGAGCATCTGGCAGGTGATGCCCACGCCGCGGGCCATCAGCGAGGTGGCGAAAAACATCGAGAACTGCCGGGGCACGCGGGACAGCCGGGCGCGCAGGCGTGCGATCAGGGACGGCGTCGCGGTCATGGGTGGGCGGGCGCCGGCCGCCACGGCGGCATGAGCAGGAGGAGCACCGCCACCATGGCGATGTTCACGCGATGGGCGCCCGAAAATGGACTCATCCACAGGTTCCAGGCGGCGAACAGAAGCACGAGGATGCGAACGGCGTTGGGCCGGGCCCACGATTCGACCATCGTCTGGCGATGCAGCGCACGGAAAATGCCGGCACCGAAAACGATGAAGAACGCGCCGCCGAGGATGCCGCCCTCGGCGAGCGCGACCAGGATCTGGGAATGCAGCGCCACCGGCTCGGGCTCCTCGTTCGGGCCAATGAAGCCGCCGATCCCCGCGGCCTTGGCCTCGTCGTCGCGGATCTGGAGGAAGTTGTCGTAGACGTGACTGCGGCTGAACCACGAGCCGTGCCCGACCAGCGGCGAGTGCACGAACGCCTCCGAGGCGGCGCGGATCATCGATGATCGGTCGACGTCCGAGCGGCTCTCCCGGTGCGGGTCGTCATCGCTGCGGGTGAACGCGTAGATTCCCGCGACCAGGGCCAGGGCCGCGACCGCGCCGATCGGCACCGTCCACCGCCGCCAGCTCCGGGGAATGAGCTGGATTGCGGTCAGCGCCGCCAGCCCGACACAGAGTCCGCCGACGCTGCGAAAATCGAGGACGAGATGCAGCGCGCCAAACGCCAGCGCGACGATGGTGACGAGCACCGGACCGCCGAACGAGGCGAGAAAGATGGCGGCGAACGTGAGCGGCACACCGATGCCGAACTTCCACAGGTCGTCGAACAGGGCCCCGAACACCAACGCCTGCGCCACCTCGCCCGCGAGGCGGCCGCCGAGGAACCAGAGAAAATTGCGCGGCGAGCGGCTGAAGAGATAGGCGAACGCGACGAGATCGATGGCGAGAAAGATCATCCGGCTCCAGCCCCGCGCCACGTCGATCGGCGCGCTGTGCCAGGCGGCGTCGGCGATCACATAGCCCAGCAACGCGACGCCCTGGCTGACCAGCAGGATGCGGAAATAACGCTCGCGGAACAGATCCCCGGGCACGCTGTGATGAATGATCGCGCACAGCACCGCCCAGGCGGCGACAAGGAAGAGGATGATTTCGCCGATCGGCATTTCCCCCACCAGGGAAACCGTGAACGGAGTCAGGAACCCCGCGGCCGCCGAGATCGCGGTCGCGACGCCAAACGAGGACGCCCGCGAGCGCCCGGCGGGGGCGGCGGCATCCGGGCGCGGCCACGCGGAGGAGAGGGCGGAACCGGCGGACATCAGGCGACGGATTCGCGCGCGAGCACGGGCGCCGCGTCGAACGGATCGAGGCGCAGGCGTTCCCGGACGGTCTCGAGGAACCGTCGGGCGAACACCTGCCAGTTGAGGCGTTGTTCGAACTCGTTGAACGCCTGGTGGCACATGGAGCGATAGCGGCCCTGATCGGAGAACACCGCGACAATGGCATCCGCATATTCCGCGGGCCGGGCCTCGAGGCCGAACAGCAGTCCGTTGTGTCCGTCGCGGATGATGGCGGAAATGCCGCCGGTCCGGCACGAGATGGCGGGAACGCCGTAGGCATTCGACTCCGCAAAGGTGAAGCCATAGGCCTCGGCCCGCGAAGGGACGAAGACAAAGTGCGCCTGCGAATAGAGGCGGTTCAGCATTTCCATTTCGGCGGCGTGCCGCTGATGAAGGAGTCCGTGGCGGCGCACGAAGGGCAGGTCGCGGTACTCCGCGGGCACGTCGCAGCCGACCACGTCGACGACGACGCGATGACCGTGGCTCACGAGTGAGATGGCGGTCGCGACGACGACGTCGCCTCCCTTGCGCTCCCAATGGCGGCCGACGAACAGAAGCCGAATTTCCTCGCTGGAGCGCTGGTCAATCCAGGCGGCCACCGAACTGCGCTGGTTCTGGCTCCCCATGTTGGCGCCGAACGAAATCACGGCCACGGTCGCGGGATCGGCGCCATAGAAGTCGATGGCCGATCGGGCCGCCCATTCCGAGGGAAAGACCGACAACCTCGATCGCGTGAGTGCGGCGGTCTCCTGGGCATGGCCATCGCGCAGATATTCCTCCGACAGACCCGTGAAATCCCAATAGTAGTCGACCAGATTGGCGAAGGTGGCGTCGGCGCAGAACGTCACCGGGATCTGGCAGCGCAGGTGGGAGACCGCCTCCGAACCGGCGCTGAAGACGAGATCGTGGTGCTGACCTCCGGTGCGGCGCGCGAACTCGGAGGCCAGTCCGTCCAGATACGCCGGGTGCCGGTCGGCCCGGTGATGCTTGCCGATCAGGCGGTAGCCGACCTTCTTTGCGAACTCGGTCCGGCTGGACGGAAGGTCGATCGGAAAAATGCGGTCGATGTCGACCCCGAGCCGGGCGAATTCGAGCAGAAGCGACGTCGGCCGGCCCGACTGGATTGACGGATCGGAGGCGTCCTCGTGGAACACGTAGGCCATTTTCATCGCGGGATGGGTGTTGGTTAACAGGCGTTTTTCTGGCGAAAGAAGGTCTGGAGCATGATCTGGAGGTCGAGGAGCACGCTCCAGTTCTCGATGTAATGGAGGTCGTGGCGGACCCGCTCGGTCAGATCGGTGTCACCGCGATAGCCGTTGACCTGCGCCCACCCCGTGATGCCGGGCTTGATGTTGTGGCGCGCGTTGTAGTGCGGAATAGACTCCTTGAAATTGACGATCAGCTCGGGTCGCTCCGGGCGCGGACCGACCAAGCTCATGTCGCCGCGCAGCACGTTCCAGAACTGGGGGGTCTCATCGATGTTCCAGCGGCGCATGAAGGCGCCGACCCGCAGGCGGCGCGGATCATTCGGCCGCGTCCAGCCGACCTGTCCGTCCCGCTCGGCGTCGGGCCGCATGCTGCGCAGCTTGTAGAGCCAGAAAGGCTTTCCGTCCCGCCCCAGGCGTTGCTGGCGGTAGAAGATCGGCCCGCGGCTCTCGAGATAGACAAGCAGGCCGAACACCGCGATCACTGGCGCGCTCAACACGAGTCCCGCCATGCTGCCGGCGATGTCGAGCACCTGCTTGATCGCGCTGTTGAACGGGTTGTCCAGGGGAAGGCGCGACACCCCGAGCACGGGCACGCCCCGCAGCGTCTCGAGATGGAGGCCCGAGACCAGGGTCTGGAAGCAGCTCGGGATGACCTTGAACTCGACCATCTCCTTCTCGCAGCCGGTCGCGAGATCCGCGATGTCGCCTTCGGGCGGGTTCAGGTCGGCCATGATCACGGTGTCGACCTGGTGGCCGCGGAGAATCCCGGCCAGGTGGTCGTGCCCGCCGAGCTGACGCATGCGCGCAGGCGGAAGATGCGAATAGCCGGCATGCGCCGGCGGCACACAACCGATGATTTCGTACAGATGGCGCCGGTCGGAGACGAGGGCTTCGGCGAGCACGGCCGCGTACGGCGACCAGTCGACGAAGACGACGCGCTGGCGAAGGTGTCCGAGGATGGCCGCCTTCGTGGCCCACCGGTGGAAGGCGAACCGCCATCCCAGGAGGGCGCCGGTCGCGAGCGTGAACGCCACGGCGACATACAGCCGGCTCAGCGGGCGGTCGAAATGCAGCAGGTAGGCGAGCGCGATGTAGGCGACGATCCAGGTGCCGGACGCGCGCACGAGGCGTCCGGTGAGCTGCCGAAAGCGCAGCATCTGTGGAAACGTGTAGACCTGGAAGTGGACGCAGAGGAACGAGAACAGGACGGTGCCGAAAAACACGTGGCCGAGATAGTCGGTCCACCGCAGGCCGCCCGAATCAACGCCCCAGTTCGCGAGCGGACCGGCGAAACGGATCCAGCTCGCCGCCGCGAGGGCGAGGTAGATCACGATCGTGTCCCCGACGATGGCGGTGACGAGAAGCTGCAGCGCGCCACGGCGTCCCCGTGCCCCGGCGGCTTCGGAGGACAGGAACAGCGCGTCCTTTCCGGCAATGGCATCATTCATGGCGTGGTCTCCTGGGAAATCGTTCGGGGTGATCAGCCGGTGGCCGGGAGCGAGCCGATGCCGGCGGCATACGGCCGGCTGGAGTAGTAATGGTAGCGATAGCCGCCGTCGCCGTGGCGGATCTGGTTGAGCACGACTCCGACAAAGGCGTGACCGGTGACGGCGCGCAGGCGCATGAGCGCGCGCTGGCTGACGCGCTTCGGCGTGCGGCCGGCGTGCACGACAAAACAGACCGTCGGCACGAGGCGGGCAAAGTAAAGCGCGTCGCTCACCACCGCGACCGGTGCCGTGTCGATCACCACGCGCTCGAACTGCGCCATCGCCTTCGCGACGACGAGGCGAAGATTTTCACCCGCCAGCCATTCCGAACTGAGCGGTGTGCCCATGCTGTTGCCGAGGACGAAGAGCTGCGGCACCGGGGTCGGCTCGAAGGACAGCTCGAAGCGGGACGGGTCCTGCAGGCAATCGGTGAAGGCGGCCCGATTCTGCGTCTTGTGCATTCCATGACGCAGGACCGGCCGGCGGAGGTCGCCGTCGATCAGCAGCGTGCGCCGGCCGCTCTGGGCCAGCACCGTGGCGTAGTTGGCGGCGCAATAGCTCTTGCCCTCGTTCGGCATGGCGCTCGTGAACATCACCGCCTGATGTCCCTGCGCGTCGGAAAAAAGGGAAAGGGTCGTCCGGAGCGATCGGAACGGCTCGGCATCCGGCGCGCCCGGGGGCGGCAGCGCGACCCGGCCGCCGTCGCGGAAGCCGAGCTGGCGTGATTGCGGCACGACCGCGATCGCCCCGACACCCAGCGACGCCTCCGCGTCCTCGACCGAGGTGAAGGTGTTGTCGAACGCGCGGCGCACGAGTGCGATGCCGAAGCCGAGCATGGCGCCGAGCACGATGCCGGCGGCGACCACCAGCTTCCACCGGGGCCACACCGGCTCGCCGGAAACGAGGGGCTTTTCCACGACCTTGACGAATCCGCTGCTGAACTTGTCGGTGGCGAGAATGCTCTGCAGGACGTCGGTGCCCTTCAGTCGCGCGAGGACCTGCTGGTAGACCGCGGTGTTGGCCTGCACGTCGCGCTCGAGCGCATGGTAGGCGATCGCGTCCCGATCCAGTTCGATCGCGCCCTTCTCCTCGATCTGCAGCTCGTGCTGCAGGGCGTTCTCGGTGCTGTGCGCCGCCTCATAGGCGTGGAGCCGGCCGCTCGCCGCCGTCCGGGCCGCGGCTTCGAGCGCGCGCTCCGTTTCCCGCACCTGCAGCCGCGCCTGCACCATCACCGGGTGGTTCTCGCCGTAACGAAGGGCGAGTGGCGTGATCTGCGTCTGCTGCCCGTCGAGCTGCTTCCGCAGTTCGATGATCTCCGGCCGTTCGGCGATCGTCCCGAGATTCAGGAGCTCGGCGACGACGTTCCGGCCGGCGAGCGCCGCGGTGATCTGGGCCTGTTCGGACTCCAGCTCGAGGCGGCCGTTGCGCGCGTCGCTCACCTGCTCGTGGAGATGGCGGATTCGTTCGACGACCATCGTCTGGCGGTCGGCGAGGCCCATGGCGTCATACTTTTCCCGGTAGCGCTGCAACTGGTGCTCGGAATCGCTGACCTTGTCCGCGACGCGCTTCGCCTCCGTCATCAGCACGGTGCGGGTGTTGTCCGACGCCTCGCGTTGGTCCTGCATCGTCTCGTTGAAATATTCGTCGATGATGGATTGCGTGAGGCGCCGCGCC
>DASYDZ010000024.1:0-7557 GCA_036499305.1 Candidatus Didemnitutus sp. | reverse complement strand
CGTGGCCGCGGAGGGGATGCGGGCGTCCGTCAAACTCCGCATAATCCGGCATGAGGCCGGTTTCGGGATTCGCCGCTTTCCGAAACAAAACCCGGCTGGCCGCCGCAGCGCGCGCCCAGAAAATCCGGTCCGCGGGAGCGGCCGCCCAGCGCGCCCACAGCTCATAGAATGCCGGCAGGTGGTACGAAGGGTCGGTAAACCGGGCCGCCTCGGCGCCCGGCGCGAACACGATCTGCGCCTCGGCCCGGTCGAACATCGAGGTCACGTTCCCGGCGCCGGGCTCCTCGCCCTTGTGCAGCATCGTGTGCAGGAGCGCCTGCGCCTCGGCCTCGTAATCGAAGATGCCCGCACCGCTCCCCCAGCGGTGCGCGGCGAAAAACAGCGCGGTGGCAATCCACTCCTCGCCATCCGGCGCGGGACCCGGATCGAGCATCCGGCCGTGAAAGTCGGCGTGCCAGGCGAAGTAGCCCCGCAGTGGACCTTCCGCATGATAGTGGCGCGTGCGGGCCCATTTCCAGATCCGGTCGAATTCGGCGCGGTGGTCGAGCTGAATGGCGATCATCATGCCGTAGGACAGGCCCTCGGTCCGCACGTCCCGATTGGCGATATCGGCGATGTACGCCTCATCGGAGCCCGCCGGAAAATAGATGCGCTGGTTTTCGTCCGCCCCGTGGAACAACTGCGTCCAGGTCGCCGCGATCTTGCGGTCGGTCTCGGCGTCCGTGCGCCCGAGCAGCTCGTGAAAGATATTCGGGTTTCTCCCGGCGGCCACTTCAGCCGAAGCCCGCACCGCACCGGCCGCGAGGGCGGCGGCCCAAAGGGCGGCGCACAGACCCGCCACGGCTTTCATGCGAAGGAATCGCGGCGCATCAGCCGGCCGCCGGAGCAAATCTTCGGCGGCGTTCCGCCAGCTCGTTTTGGATGCGCAGGTTGAGCTCCTTGCCGATCGGATAGATCGCCAGGCAGACCAGAACCGCGACCAACAGACCTGCCGGATAGAAGGTCGCGCCCAGGCGGATGCCGAGCAGTGCGTGTTCGGTCTGTGCGGCGTTGGCCACATAGCCGTAGCCACCGATGACCCAGTTTGCGGCCGCGCCGCCGAGCCCGAGGCCGGCCTTGAGTGCAAAAAGGATTCCCGCGAACATGAATCCGGTCGCCCGGCGCGACGTCTGCCATTCGGAGTAATCGGCCACATCGGCAATCATCACCCAGAGCAGCGGCACGGTCGGACCCCAGCCGACCGACCAGAGCACGCTCAGCCAGAACATCCGGTTCAGGTCGGTGGGCGCGACGCTCATCACCCCCAGGGTGGCAACCATGGTCACCCCGGCACCGACGAGGAATACCGCTTTTTTGCCGAAGCGATCCGAGAGCGGCTTCGACAGCGGAATGAAAAGGAGCTGGATGATCGACCCCAGGTCGTTGAAGAAGCTGAATCCGACGGCGACCGCGTTTGAATAGTCCGGTCGGACCAGAAGGTTGAACCACTTGTCGGACAGAATCGTCCGGAAGCCGGTCGCCTGGCCCGAGCTGGATGCCAGCAGGCCCCAACTGTCGAGAAAATGGCCGATCGCCGATCGGTCCAGATAGTACGTGAAGAAATAGAACAGGCAGGTGCCGCGCAGGACGAGCATGGTGAACACACACAAGGTGAGAACGAACATTGTCAGCCACGGCCGGCAGCGGAAAACATTCCGGACGTCCTCCCGGAGGGACGGCTTTTGATCTGGATTCGGAAGGACGCGTTCCTTGGTGGTGGTGAACACGATCACATTGCACACCACCATGATCACACCGAAGATCGCCATCGTCGTGGCCCAGCCCCTCGCATCATTGCCGGCGCCAAACTTGTCCACCAGCGGCAGCGCGATCGTCTGGACGATGAACTGTCCGATGATGGCGCACACGAAACGGTAGCGGGCGATGTTGGTCCGCTCGCTGACGTTGGGCGTCATCACTCCCATCAGGGCCGAGTACGGCGTATTGTTCGCCGAGTAGAGTATCATCAGCAGGATGTAAGTGACGTAGGCGTATACGACCTTACCCTGGGGACCCACGTTGGGGACGACGTAAACCAACCAGAAGATCGCGCCGAAAGGCAGCGCTGTCGCCAGAACCCAAGGACGAAACTTGCCCCACCGGGAATTGGTGCGGTCGGCCAGCGCCCCGATAATCGGATCAAAGAACGCGTCGGCCAGCCGCACCACCAGGAACATCACGCTGATCACCGCCGGCGAGAGCCCCACCGTGTCCGTATAAAAACGGTTCTGGTAGAGAATCATCGACTGGAAGAAGAAGTTGGTGGCGATGTCGCCCAGGCCGTAGCCAATCTTCTCGCGAACAGACAAGACAGACGGTGAATTGCTCATGCGTCGTGGGTGGTGGGGTAAGAAAGTGAAAAACTACTCGGACGCCTCGCCGAAGCCAAGGCATCAGACGAGGAGTATTTCCCCGGTGGCCGGAGCGGGCGCGCCCAGGGCAATCGCGCGCGGTCCCGGCGAGGCGGAGCCGATCACAACGCCATGGCGGCCGGGCACGTGGACGCGCAGGCCCGCCTGGTCGAACTGCGCGAAGATCGCTGCCGCCAGCTCGAATTCGACCACCTGGGTGCCGTGGGACGGCAGCGCGATTTTCCGGAAGTCGACCAGCGTCGCACGCGGCGCCTTGGGCCAGCTCGATGGCGGCACCAGATAGCACTGCACCACCTCGGTCACGGGGCGGTCGCCCTCGTTGGTCAACGTCGTCCGCACCGAAATCCGGCCTTCCGCCGCCAGCCGATCGCCGCTCTTTTCGAGGGCGCCGTACCGCACGCGGCCATAGGTGAGGCCGAAGCCGAACGGATACAGTGGCTCGATCTCGGCGAAGCGGTAGGTGCGACCGCGAAGATGGTAGTCCTCAAACGGCGGCAGATCCGCCGTCCGCCGCGGGACGGTGACCGGCAGCTTGCCGGACGGGGACACGTCGCCGAACAGGACATCGGCGACCGCCCGGCCGCCTTCGCACCCCGGATACCACACCTGGAGCACCGCGTCGGCCAGATCATGAACCTCGGGCACCGCGATCGCGGCGCCGCCTGTGAGGACAACCACCAGCTTGGGCGCGTTCTTCCGCAATTCGACGAGGAAATCGCGCTGCACCTGGGGCAGCTCGATCACCGCGCGATCGCCGCCGGTCGGAGATGCGACCGTGTCGCCCTCCTCGCCCTCGAGCGACGGATCGAGGCCGAGCACCGCAATGGTGAGCTCCGATTCCGCCGCCGTGGAATAGGTGTAGTTGACGCCGGGCGCCATCGGGCCGGATAGCGGGCAACCGGTCCGGAAGGCAACGCGGCAGCCTTCGGTGACCGCCGCCGTGATGCCCTCCATGATCGTGACGAGGCAGGACGAGATGCCGAAATAATTTCCCAGGAGCGTCGTCGGATTCGCGGCGGTCGGGCCCGCCACGAGCAGGCTCTCGTGGTCGCGGCGCAGCGGCAGGATCCCGTTGTTCTTGAGCAGGACGATCGATTCCGCGGCGGCCGTGCGGGCGAGCGCGCGGTGCGGCGCGCTGTCAATCACCGCGGTGGACGTGCCCGACCATGGCACGCGGTCGGGCGGATCGAACATGCCGAGCTTGAAGCGGGTCGCAAGGAGGCGCCGGATCGAAGCATCGATCTCGCGTTCGGAGATGATGCCCTCCTTGCAGGCTTCGAGCAGCGCCTGGTAGGTGCTGCCGCAATTGAGATCGCACCCGTTATGGATCGCGAGCGCCGACGACTCGGCGGAGTTCCGCGTGACGCGATGATGCAGGTGAAAATCGTCCAGGGCGCCGCAGTCGCTGACCACGTGGCCCTTGAAGCCCCAGCGGTCGCGCAGAATGTCGACCAGGAGCAGCTTGCTGGCGCAGCACGGTTCGCCGAGCGTGCGGTTGTACGCGCCCATCACGGCCTCGACTCCTCCGCGCACAAGCTTTTCGAAGGCCGGCAGATAAGTCTCGGCCAGATCCTTCGGCGTCGGCTGGGCGTCAAACGTGTGCCGCTCGTGTTCCGGGCCGCTGTGAACCGCGTAGTGCTTCGCGCACGCCGCCGTCTTCAGGTAATGCGGATCGTCGCCTTGAAGGCCCCGCACCATGGCGAGACCGAGCTCGCCCGTGAGATAGGGATCCTCGCCGAAGGTCTCCTGGCCGCGGCCCCAGCGCGGATCACGAAAAATGTTGATGTTCGGCGTCCAGAAAGTGAGTCCCTGGTACTGGCCGCGCCGGCCGGCGGCGAGCGCCGCGTGGTGCTTGGCCCGGGCCTCGTCGGCGATCACCCCGGCCACCCGGCGGACAAGATCGCGGTTCCAGGTCGCCCCGAGTCCAATGACCTGCGGAAAAACCGTCGCGCGGCCGTTGCGACCGATGCCGTGGCAGGCCTCGCTCCACCAGTTGTAGGCGGGCACGCCGAGCCGGTCGACGGGCTTGCTCTCGTGGAGCATCAGGTTCGCCTTCTCGGGCAGGGTGAGGCGGCTGAGGAGGTCCTCGATCCGGCGAGCAAAGGGAAGTTCGGGGTTCAGGTAGGCGGCAGGGGCCGCCGGGGCGATCGTCGGTTCGCGTTGAGGGCTGTTCACGGGGATGGGGCCCGGCAATCAATGCCGATGGCGGCCGAAAGCTCGAGAACTTCCCCTTCAGGCGCAGCGGGGTCAGTGGGGTGAAAGATGTCCACGGGAAATCGAGGCTCGCGTCTGCAGGGGGTCGGAGCGCGGAAGGTGTGCGGGAAGTCATTCCGCCGTGCCCGCAATGAGCGCTCAAGGGGTGGCTTGTTCTAACATTAGCCTGAAACGCCACTTTACTTGCGGCGGATCCCGGAGGACGCTGTCGCCATGTCCGAGCGTCGCGTTACTCTGGCCGACGTCGCCCGTCGTGCGCGCGTGCATGTCACCACCGTTTCCCTGGCGCTGCGCAATCATCCGCGCCTGCCCGCGGAGACGCGCCGGCGCATCCAGGCGCTGGCGGAAACCATGGGCTACCGGCCCGATCCGCTCCTCCGCGCCCTGGTGGCCTACCGCAGCCGGGTGATGGACCGCCAGAACCCGCTCACGCTCGCCTATGTCACGAATTGGAACACCCGCTGGGGCTGGAAGAAGGTCACCGCGCACCCCGATTTCTTTGCCGGGGCCCAGGCCAAGGCGGAACAGCTCGGTTACAAGCTCGAGCATTTCTGGATGCACGAACCGGGCCTCACGCAGGGCCGGTTGAGCCGCATGCTCTATGCCCGCGGCGTCAACGGGCTCATCATCGCCTCGCACGGACGCGAGATGGGCGACGCCCTCCAGTTCGACTGGGAACACTTCAGCGCGGTGAAGATCGATTATTTCCCGCACCAGCCGGTGCTGCACAATGTCACCAACAACCAGTGCGACATCGTCCGGCTGGCGATGCAGAAGGTGATGGCCGCCGGCTATCGCCGCATCGGCTTCGTGATGCACCGCGGCTGGGACCATGCCGTGGATCACCTGTGGATGGCGGGATTTCTCTGCGAGCAGCAGCATCTCGCCGACTCCGATCGCGTGAACGCCCACATTTTCCCGGAGCCACATCCCATCGAGCGCTGGTTCAACGAAAACAACGCCCCGGTCGTGCCGGACCTTCCCGCCTTCGCCGAATGGTTCCGCCAGAACCGGCCCGAGGTCGTCATCAGCAAGGCCTCGTTCGTCCTGCCGTTGCTCGCCGAAATGGGCCTGCAGGTCCCGCGCGATGTCGCGTTTGTCGATGTCTTCCTCGAGGACAGCGCCGGGCAGACGGCGGGAGTCCGGCAAAACCATCGCACCGTCGGCGCCGCGGCCGTCGAGATCCTTGCCGGTCAGCTTCAACACAATGTCTTTGGCGTGCCGGAAATACCGACGACCACCTTTGTCGAAGGCACCTGGTTCGACGGCGCCTCCTGTCCGATCGCGCGTTCCCGTCCCCGTGGAAGCCCGCAACGCGATCGCTACCGTCCGGCCGTCGCGGCCGGGCGTTAAGGCGCCCGGCGCATCATTCCGGGCCCTCCGGACCCGGCGACAAAACAACCAACTCGTTTGCCGCGGCGCATTCAGTTTTGGCGACGCTCGCTTGCTGCCTGGATGTAGCCGGGGGCGCCAGCCTCAAGGCTCGATGCGGAAAACTCGGAAGCTGTGTGGCGGGATGCGCACCGCGAAGCTGTGCCGCGGTTCCACCAACCGGCGCCACGGCCCGTTCGGCAGCTCCGGCGCCTGGCCCTCGATGATCTCGCCCGAGGTCACGTCGCGCAGGTGATTGGACGGACCCAGCGTGCGCACGTGCACGTCCGCGTCCTGCGCGAGGAATGACTGCACGATGATCGTGTTGTTGTCGTAGGCGAACAGCGCAACCTCGCTGGGGCCATCGATTCGCACGGGAAATCCCTCCATTAACGTGTTCTTGATCGCCGTCAGGACCGCCGGTGGCATGCGGTACAGGTCGTGAAAATCGTCCGGGATCGTCCAAATGTAGAACCGCCCGTCGTGGCCATAACGATCGAGCAGCAGCAGCGGGTAGCCGACCCCGTCGGACATTCCGCTGACGAGCGCCCATGCGTCGTTCGTCAGAAACCCGATCTGCGGAAACATGATCGGCGGCGCGCCCGTTACCTTGTTGGCGAGTGCGGCTCGATTTCCCGGCCCGAATCCCGCCGAATAACCGTCGGTGAGGAAATGGCGCCCGCTGGTCTCGACCTCCACGATGTCCTCGAGGCCGTGGCCCTGCATGGCCTGCGCGAAACCGGAGGTGACCACGACCGTCTTCCCGGCGCGCAGGTGGGCCTTGATTTTATCGATGATCGCGGGATCGCCTTTGGCATCCGCGGTCAGGAGGACAATCGGGGCGTCGTCCGGGAAGGTCGCCTGCATCTCGACCGGGATGCCGAGCATGCCGATGTAGTTGTGCAGGAAATCCTCGCCGGTCGCATGCGGCGGCCGATAGCTGCGGATGCCGATCGGATGGCCGACATTGCCCACCGCGGCATCGGCCTGGTCCATGGCGTACCCCGCCACCCGGGCCATCGTCGGGGTCGCCGGCGCCGTGGCGCCTGCGTCGGGCCGGTATTTCACCATGGCGTCGTAGCTGAAGGTGGTGGGCTTCCCCGCCCATTCGTCGCGCGCGCCGGGAGCCGAAGGCTGGAGCAGGAGTGCCCAGTTGAAAAGTGTCATCTCGCGCGCCCCCGCGAACATCGTGTCCCAGAGTTGCTCCGCGTACCGGTCGACGTACAGCGAACCGTAGGTATCCACCCATCCGCCGCCGTTGCGGCCGGGCGCAATGTTTTCAAAATAACGGATGATCTCGTAGCTTTCGTACTGCTGCAGGTACTGGTCGGTGTTGTTCGGGTCGCGCGTCTCGGTGCCCGTATAGATGCCGTCGAAAATCTTCGGACCTTCCTGCAGGTCGAAACCGAGTCCGGCGAAGTGCTCGTACCAGTTGGGATACTTGATCGTGACCCGCGCGCGCGGATTCACCTTCTTCGCCGCCTCCACGACGAGCCGCCGGCCGGCGTCATTCATCAGGTCGAGCCGGAACTGCGTCCAGCTCCGGCTGCCCTTGGCCGCC
>DASYDZ010000023.1:0-28310 GCA_036499305.1 Candidatus Didemnitutus sp. | reverse complement strand
GTTGCTGGATTGCCCACGGTCAGGACCCATCATCCAAGCTCCCGCCCGGTTTCCAATTCCGAAGATGAAGCTCGTTGTTCTCGCCCAGACGCCGCCGCCCGTCCACGGCCAGAGCGTGATGGTCCGGGCCCTGGTCGACGGACTGCCGGGCGCCGGGATCGACCTCCGCCATGTGAATCTGCGCCTCTCGCGCTCGGCCATCGACATCGGCCGCTGGCGCCCGGGAAAGATCCTGGCGGTGCTCGACGCGTGCGTGCATGCGGTCGCCGAACGATTCGCGAGCGCGGATACACTCTACTATGTCCCGGCCCCGGGGAAGCGCGGCGCACTGTATCGCGACTGGGTCGTCATGCTGTTCTGCCGCCCCTTTTTCCGCCGGCTCATTCTCCACTGGCACGCGACCGGTCTCGGCGAATGGCTGCGTGATACGGCCACGCCGCTGGAACGGGCCATCACGCAACGCCTGTTGGGCGGGGCGGACCTCGCCCTGGTCCTGACCGATCGCCTGCGCGGTGATGCCGACGCTCTCGCTGCGAAAAAGGTCGAGGTGGTTGCCAACGGTGTATCCGACCCCGGCCCGCCCCTGAAACGTCAACGAATTGCCGGCTCGCCCTTCACGGTGCTTTTTCTCGGTCTTTGCGCGGAGGAAAAAGGACTGTTCGACGCCATCGATGCCGTGGTCGCCGCGAATCAGACGGATCCCGCGCGACCATTCCATTTCGTCGCCGCCGGCGCATTTGGCGACGCCGCAACCGCGGGCCGGTTCGCCGCGCTCGCCGCGAAATATCCTGCGGAGATTCGCCATGCAGGATTCGTTTCCGGTGCCGGAAAACAGCTTTTGTGGTCCCAGTGCGACTGCATTTGCCTGCCGAGCCGGCTTGGCCATGAGGGCCAGCCGTTGGTGCTGCTCGAAGCTCTGTGCGCCGATCTCCCCATGGTCGCAACCCGCTGGCGCGGAATTCCCGACACCGTGCCATCGGATTGCAGCCGGCTTGTGGCGCCGGGAGACGTCGAAGCGCTCGCCGCGGCGCTGGTCGACCTGCGCGCAAATCCGCCCGCTCCTGGCGTGGCCCGCCAGCATTATCTCGATCGGTTCACCCTGGAGCACCACGTCCGCACGCTCGCCGCGGCCATCGAGTCCATTTTATAGGCCGGAACTGCCCGCCCTATATTGGAATTCCGAAGTCGCCATCGGATGCCGATTCACGCCGCACCGACAATCCGCGCGTAAACCTCCTCCCACCGTTCCGCGACCTCGCTCGCCCGCCTCGCCGTGGCCCGGATGGCCGTTCGATCCATGGTCTCCCAATCGCGCGTCGCCAGCCGCTCGCGAATCACCCGGGCCAGATCCGACGGATCTCCGGTGCGGAAAAGCCAGCCGTTTTCTCCCGGCCTCACGACATCGGATGGTCCGCCGGAATCCGCCGCGATCACCGGCACTCCCGCCGCCAGCGCCTCCTGCAGGATCATCGAATAGGGCTCGTGGTCGGAAGGCACGGCCAGGAGGTCGATCTCCGACAACAATCGCCGCGACGATGCCTCCGATCCGCGCCAGATAACCTGGCCGCTGATGCCGGCCTTTTCCGCGACTGATTGCAACGCCTCCGCCCAGCGCCCAAATCCCGGGGCCGGTGCACCGATGTGCTCGAAGGAAACGACCGGCCTGAGGTCGCGAGGCAGGGAGGCGATCGCGCCGAGCACCGTCTCCCATTTTTTTCGCACCGAGATTTCCCCCGCGCCGCCGAGTCGGAGGCGGCCCGGAATGCGCGGGGCGGGCCGCACACCGAAACGGTCCTCCGCCATGCCGCCGGGCAGACATTGCTTCCAGCCGTCGTCCGGCAATCCGTAGTGCCGTCGCATGGCGGGCGTCAGCCAGAACAGCCGGTCGCCATGTTCTTGCGCCGCACGCCGGTAGAACCATCGCTGCGTTCCATAACAATGGACGCTGACCACCACGCGTCGTTCGCCCCAGCGATGCAGCCATCCCGCAACGAGCAATCCCGCGCGGGAGTGTCCGTGAAAAATCCTCCGCTGATCCTCGCGCATCCAGGCCTGGACCTCGCGGGCGACCCGCCGCGACCGAATCCAGTTCACCACTCCGATCGTCTCGCCGGCCACGCGCGAAAACCCGGTCACGGGCAGTTCGGGCCGGAGCTCGTGTCGTGACCCGCGATTCAGGCCCAGGAGGCAATGGAAGCGTCCGGTCGACGCCAGCGCCCGCACCACCGCCACAATGCCGCCGGCATCGTGATCGTAGCCGACGTAATGCAGGACCGTCCTTGGGTGCGGGTCGCTCAACGCCCCTTGCCTAACGACCGCCGCCGGATGGGCAGCAAAAAATCGCAGGCGACAAACGGCTTTCCAGCCACCCCCGGACCTGCGAGCGTCGCCCGAACCGTGCCGCCCGCCCGCCAACCGCTGCAGAACGTCCTCTGGCTTGTCGGTGAACGCGTCGTGCGCGGCGGCGTGACGGCCACCGTCCTCGGCGTGGTGGCCCGGTACCTGCAACCGGCGGGTTTCGGACGGCTCAATCTCGCTGTCGCCATCGCCGCCGTCGCCGCGTCGCTCGCCAACGTCGGCCTCGAAGGCCTCGTGGTCAGCGAACTCATCCGCCGGCCCGATCGGCCGGGCGCGGTGCTGGGGACCGCCTTGCGCCTGCGTCTCGCCGGTGGGGCGGTTGCCGCGATCGCCGTCGCGGGACTGGCCTTTGCGCTCGGACTCGATGACGCGCCGCTGATCGCCATCGTCGCCACGGGTCTTCTCCTGCAGCCGGTCGAGGTGGTCGATCTGTGGTTTCAACGCCATCTCGATTCCCGCCGCACGGTCGTGGCCCGTTTTCTCGGCGTGTGCGCGGGCGCGACGATCAAGCTGTGGCTCGTGGTGCGGGGCAGCTCCCTGCCGGCCTTCGCCTGGGCGCAGGTCGCCGACGTGGCGCTGATCGCGCTCGCGCTGGTGTGGTCGGGCCGGACCAGCCCGCATCCGACCGGGCCGTGGTCCTGGGATCCGGCCATCGCCCGCGCGCTGTGGCACCGCGGCGCGCCGCTGGCACTCGCCGCGACGCTGGTGGCCTTCGCGCTGCGGCTCGACCAGTTTCTCGTGCGCACCTGGCTGGGCGAGGATGCGTCCGGCATCTACTTCGCCGCCTCGCGCCTGTCGGACATGGCATTGTTCGCCGGCGCAGCCGCGACGCTGAGCCTGTTCCCCGCCCTGGCGGACGCCCATGCGGCTTCGCCGGACCGGTTTCGCGCAAAACTCCAGTCCGCGTTCGACGCGCTGTCCGCCCTGGGCTGGGGGGTCGCGCTGTTCGCCACATTTGCCGGCGGGTGGGCGGTGCGGTTTCTTTACGGGCGGATGTACGTCGAATCGGCCGGGATCTTCGCGATCCAGGGCTGGGCCTGCCTGTTCGCGCTGAACGCCGGCATCCGCTGGAACTTTATTCTCCTCGCGGCCCCGCCGCTGCTGAACATCGCGGCCGCCATCATCCACATGGCCGTGATGTTCACCCTCGGCGTCATCCTGCTGCCGCGCATGGGAACCGCCGGGGCCGCGTTCGCGCTGCTGGGCGCCAATTTCGCCAGCGGTTACCTGTGCGGATGGCTGTTCCGGCCGCTGCGCGAGTGCGCCCGGCTCCAGACGCGCGGACTGCTCATCGTCTTTACACCCGCGCGTTGGCCCGAAATGCTGCGCCAGTTTCACGCGTGACCCGTGGGGTCCGCCGAGCCGATGGACTACGCCGCGCAATACGCCAAGTTTCACCCTGAAGATCCGGCCCATCGCCACGGCCTTCGCCGGCTGCACTGGCGGATGCTGGGGCCGCTGCTTCCAGTTGCGAAAGACGCACCGATTCTCGACGTCGGCTGCGGACGCGGCTACGCGCTCGAGGACATCGCGGCCTTGGGCTACACCCATCTTGCCGGCATCGACCCGGACGCCGGGCAGGTCGCCTTTGCGCGCGGCCTGGGACTGACGGTGGAGCAGCCGGAGGACACCATTGCGTTCCTGCGTGCGCGTCCCGGGACCTACGCCGCCATCCTGCTGATGGACGTGCTGGAGCATATTCCCCGCGAAAGGCAGGCGGATTTTCTTCAGGTCATCGCCCTGGCGTTGCATCCCGGCGGGCGGGTCGTGCTCACGGTGCCGAATGCCGCCTCCGCCATTGCCAGTTTCTGGTATCACAACGACACCACGCACCAGGCGAGTTTCACCGGGGATGGCTTGGCGTTCCTCCTCGAGCAATCGGGGCTGACCCGGGTCGCGGTGACCGGCGTGGAATTCTTTCCCCGCCCGCGCTTCCTGTTCTGGTGTCCGACGCCACGCACGCTGGCGTGGTGGCTGCGGTGCGGACTGCGACTTCGTCAGCGCGGCACATTCGTCGCCGAACTCGGCTGGCGGCGCGGGCGCACCGTCGTGCTGACGCCCAATCTGCTCGCGACCGCGGAACGGCCGGCATGAGCGGTCGCCGCCCTCAGCCAGGTGACCCGCGACCCACGATCACCTTTGATGTCTTCGACACGGTCCTGACGCGCGCCTTCGCGCATCCCCGCGACTTGTTCATCTATCTGGGCGCCGAGCTGAAATCACGGGGCCTGTCGTCCGTCGATCCCTTCGCCTTCGGCCGGGCTCGCTGGGACGCCGAACACGCCGCGCGCCGGAAATCCCCCTGGACGGAAGTGCTCCTCGACGACATCTACCGCGAACTCGGCGTCGCGCTTTCCTGGGACACCACGAAGATCGGCGCCGCCCAGGCTCTCGAGAGGGAAATCGAGAACCGGTTCATCCGCGGCATTCCCGCCGGGCGCGATGCGGTGGCGGCAATCCGCCCGGAAGCCGGACAGGTTGCCTATCTCTCCGACATGTACCTGCCGTCGTCGCTTATCCGCGAGTGGCTCGTGCGGGAGGGCGTCTTTTCCGAGGGAGACGGCCTGCTGGTTTCGGGCGAGGAACGCGGCAACAAGAGCTCGGGGGTCCTGTTCGCGACCGCCCGCGAAAAACTCGGAGCCGACTATTCGAACTGGCGCCACGCCGGCGACAACGGGTCGGCGGACGTCGCCAGCCCGCAGAAACTCGGAATCCAAACACGGCATTTCACGGAGGCGCATCTTGGCGACCGCGAACGAAAGGCACGCGGCACGGACGGCCAATTTGCCGAGACCTGGCGCTCCTTCCTGGCGGGGGCGATGCGCCTGGCGCGACTCGACCGCCCGCTTAAGGATGATCGCGATGCGCTGCTCTGGCGCACGGGCGCGACCGTGGCAGGCCCGCTTTTCCACGGGTTTGTCCGCTGGGTCCTTGCCGATGCCGAACGCCGCGGGCTTCGCCGTCTCTACTTTCTGGCGCGGGACGGACAGATTTTTTTCCGGATCGCCCAGGCCATCCAGCACCTGCATCCGAGTCCCGTCGAATGTCGCTATCTCTATGCCTCGCGACTGGTGTTTGCGGGCTCCGCCGAGTTATCGAGCCCCGAGGCGCTGCGCTGGCTCGCCGCGCCCGACGGGCATTTTCATTCGCTGCGGCAGGCGTTGTGGCAACTCGGACTCGAAAACAGCCCGCACCCGATCTCGCTTCCGCCCGGACTGGCCCATCACGATCCCGACACCAATCTCCCGGTCGATGAGCGCCGCCGCCTCGCCGACTGGCTGCTGGAGCCCACCCGCCGCCAGTGGATCGAAGAGGCGATGACACGCCGGGCAAGCCGCGCCCGAGCCTACCTGGAAGCCAACGGGCTTCGGGCCGGGGAACCGATCGGCCTCGTCGACACCGGCTGGCTGGGCAGCATCCAGCGCAATCTCGAACGAATCCTCGGCGAACCCGACCGGCCTTGTCCGCTGACCGGCTATTACTTGGGCTTGATGCCGCCCACGCCTCCGCTGCCCGCCGGCGAAATTCTCGGCTACACGAACCGTTTCTCGCCGTTGCCGATCGTCCGCGAGGAGTCGCACAAAGTCCTGATCGAGCTGATGGCGCAGAGCGACCACGGGCAGGTCGTCGGACTCGAGCCGAAAGACGACGGCTGGGTGCCCTGGCTGAACCCACCGGGGCCGGTCGACCTGCCCGCAATCAAGCTCTTCCAGGAAGCGGTGCTCGCGTTCACGACACGAATGCTCGAGACGGCGGCGGTGGCCCCGGCACCGGAGGATGAGTTCGCGCGGGCGGTGATCGAAATCTACCGGGATTTCCACGACCATCCTTCAAAGGCCGAGACCCGGCTCTTCGGCTTCATGCCGCACGCCGACCAGCTCTTTGAACAGCGCCATGCCAACCTTTGTGGCGACCTCTCGTACGGCCAGATACTCGCGGCGCTCGTCGATCATCGGCGCCGTCCGCCGCATTGGTGGATTCCCGGTCAGGCCGCGCTTGGCCACGGGTGGACCCTTCGGACGTTTCGCAGGTTGAAGGAGCTGAGGTGGAAAATTGCGGGTCGAAACGTGTAGGAGGGAGCCACGAATTGGATGCGTGAATACTGAAACATTCCCCGCAGCTTGCTGCGGGGTTTCCATGCGAGTTAGGACGCTGCCCGGCGTTGCCCGGCTTGGAGGGCAATGCAAGCCGCGCGTAGAATTCCCGGAGCTTGCTCCGGGGAGTAGCGCTGGCGAAAGGGCAGCGTTCAATCATCCTGGCCGCAGGGCCGCTGCTTGCGGCGTTCTTCGCCTGCGAAGGCCCTACAAATCGGAACAAAGATGTCGTCGCTCGAGGCGGGCCCGGGTCGCCTGTCCGGCCGGTGGAACGCGTTGTCCCCAACGCGTTGAGCGTCCTGGGGACAAGCCGCTCCACCCTTCGCCGGCAAAACCCCGGCCTCAGTCCGGACGGACCCCGAGCGCCTTGACCGGTCCGCGAAAAAACATCGCGGCGGCCAGCCTCGTGTCCAGGCGCGCGCGGCGCCACACGTGCAGGAACAATCGCAGCCCGGCCAGCATGCTGCCCGGAGTCGGATCCTCGGCGATGCTCCGCCGCGCGTGATAGGCGGCCAGGACCGGAAATCCCTCGGCGAAACTTCGCCGCGCAAATTCGCGCAGCATGCCCGCGGGGTCGATTTCGTCCCCCGGCTGTGGTCGCAGCATCTCCGTCCAACCCGGGCCCTCGTCGCGACCGTCGCGGCGGCGCGCCGTGAGCAACTGGACCGTGGCGCGCTCGCGACGCACCTGGGCGGCAGTGCTCCGGGTGGTCTGACCCGCATGATGCCGGTACTGGAGCAGGACCTCCGGCACCGCGGTGAACGGGTAAAGCTCGGCCGCGCAGGCAAGAAAATCGTAGTCCGCCACCACGTTGAAATCGACGCGATAGGGCAGCCGGGCGAACACCTCACGGCGGCCAGTGTAGGCGGGGGTCACGACGGGCGCCGCATATTGCGTGTAACGAAACTGGTCGCGTGAGTCGGACAGAGAAAACTCCCGGCCGGTGACGCGACCTGAAGCATCGATGGATTCCGCCCGGCAGGCCACCAGTCCGGCATCCGAGTTTGCCCGGAGACAGGTCACCTGCCGCTCCAGCCGCGCCGGCAACATCCGGTCGTCGTAATCGAGCAGCGCGATGAATTCGCCGCGCGCCACCGCGGCGGCGGCGTTGATCGAGGCGGCGATGCCCCGGTTCGAGGCATGGCGCACCAGACGCAGACGGTTGTCGTGCGCGTCCTCCGCCAGAGGCGCCAGGCCCTCGCCCGTGCCGTTGTCGACCAGGATCAGCTCGAAATCGCGCAACGTCTGGTCGAGCACGCTGCGCACCGCCGGCCGGAAAAATGGCGTGATCTGATGATACGCCATGATTACCGAGACGACGGGCATGGGGAAAGGTTGGGCGCAGCGGAGCGGCCTGACAAGGATTCGGCGACCCGCATCAAGATGACGTGGTCGCCTGCGGCATTGCCAAGCGCCGCCCCGCGGCTTGGCATGAGCGCGTGAGCCCCCAGGTCCGCCAGGCGCTGATCTTTGCCGCGTGCGGCTTAATTGCCGTGGTCGTCGGCTGGCAACTGGCTGACGGCAAGGTGTTTTCTTTCGATTTCGTGGGTCTCGTCGCCGCCGGGGCGCTGGTCATGTCCGCGGGGGCCGTGCTCGTCCGCCTCTTCAAGCTGCCGGCCGACGTGGCTTTGCTCGGCGCGGTGATCTTCGGTTATATCTTCGGCAACCGCGGATTCGCCCAGCTCATGGTCGCGCCCAGCCTGCCGATCCTTCCCGCCGAGGGCGCGCTGCTGGTGGCCGGAGGCTGGTGGATCGTCGCGAGCGCGTTCGAGCGGCGGCTCCCGTGGGAACGCGACTGGCTCAATCGCCTGGTGCTGCTGTGGCTGGTCGCGGGCACCGCGCGGCTCCTGTTCGATGTGCGCAGCTTCGGCTTTCTGGCAATTCGTGACTTCGCCATGGTCTATTACGCGGTGTTCTTTTTCATCGCGCAAAGGATGGCCCGGAGTGAACCGGCCGTGCGGTATCTGGGCGGTTGTTTTCTGGTGGCGTGCGCGCTGCTGCCGATCGGCATCGAGCTGTATGGCCTCTATCCGCGTTTTTTCCTCATCGACCTGACCGTCCAGGGCGCGCCGCTCATCTATTACAAGGGCGACCTCGCATTCACCTTTGTCGCGATCGGCTCCTTCCTGATTTTTTTCACCGCCCGGGGCCGGAACCGATTCTGGGCATGGCCGCTGGCCGCCGCTCTTTTCCTCTTTGTCGGCGCCGGCGACAACCGCGCGTCGCTCTTCGGCGCGCTCGTGGTCATGGGTGCCCTGCTGGCGGCCTCGCGCTGGACCTATCCCGCCGTGCATGCCGCGACGGGTGCATTCGCGCTGGCCGCGATGATCCTGCTGAGCGTCGGTTTTCAAAACCAGTGGGCCTCGACTCGCCTGCATGGAGTGGTTGATCGCGTGCGTTCCGTCGCGGACGTAAGCGGCATCGCCAGCTATTCGAGCGAGGAAACCATGACCAAGGGCGACAACAACCGCTTCCGGCTCGTCTGGTGGCGCAACGTGGTCGTCGACACATGGCAGGGCAATCCGTGGCTCGGACTCGGATTTGGCGCCGACCTCGCCAAAAGTTTCGTCCAGGAATACAGTCCCGACCTCGACGAGGAATTCACGACCCGCAGCCCGCACAACATCTTCCTGAGCGTTTTCGGGCGGATGGGTCTCGCCGGGCTGGCGGTGTGGGTGGCGTTGCTCGGCACGGCGGCGGTCGACACCTGGCGGGCCTTTCGCCGTTTCGAAAGCGGCTGGCCCGTCGCCTTCTGGTGCGGATTCTGGGTCATCCTGGTCAGCGCGTGCTTCGGCGTCGTGCTCGAGGGCCCGATGGGTGCGGTTCCGTTTTGGACGCTGCTCGGCCTGGCCCATGGCATCGGCCAGCGGAAAGACGAGGAGGCGAAGGCCGAGCTGGCACGGGTCTAGGGCGGCAACGTCGGGACGGGATCCGCTCACAAAGCAAACGCACGGGGCACGAACGGGATCGGATGATTGATGTAGGGCCTTCGCTCGCGGAGGCCGGACCACGACTGTTCGTATCATTTCGCGGGCAATTGTTTTTGCGCCCTTTTTGCAGCCAATCCTCATTGCAATTTCACTGAAACATTGCACGCCGCCGCGCCCGCCGTGTAGTAGGCCTTTCACGTGAAAGTCACTTCCGGCATCGATCTCGGCCACTTCTTCAAGGTTTCGACCCGGGAGCGGCTGGATTGGATCAATCCGGTGTGTCTGGTGCTCCTCGCCACCTTCGGTATCTTCTTCATCTACAGCGCGCAACTGGCGACCGGGCGGGGCCAATGGACGCAACAACTGGTCTGGCTGGGGATCGGCGCCGCGCTTTATTCGGCCGTTTCGCTGCTGGATTACCGACTTTGGCTGCGCTGGGCCCACTGGGTTTACCTGGCCAGCATCGTGATGTTGATTGTGGTGCTGATCCCCCACATTGGCAGCACCCGGATGGGCGCGCGTCGATGGATCGACTTCGGGCCGGCATCGTTCCAACCTTCTGAGAGCGGGAAACTTGCGGTGCTGGTGATGAGCGCGTCGATCCTCACCGGCTCGAAGATCGGCACGGTCCGCGACTCGTTTCAGACGCTGGTCAAATTGGCTCTTGCGGCAGGTTTCCCCATGCTGTTGATAATCGCGGAACCCGACCTCGGAACCGCCTTGGTCATTGTTCCGATGGTGTTCGCCATGTTGTATGTTTCCAACCTATCGCTCCGCTTTTTTGCCGGAGCCGTTGGCGTGTTTGCGATCCTCATCGGCGTGCTGGCGATCGATACGTGGCAATATGCGAACTTCCTCGAGGAAAACAACCTGTCCCCGACCTCGGACCGCGGCGCATATGAGGAGCATTCGTTCCTGCCGCTGCACGATTACCAGCGCAACCGCATCCTCGCCTTCGTCGCGCCCGACAAGATCGACCCGATGGGCATCGGCTGGAACCAGCGCCAGTCGCTGATCTCGGTCGGCTCGGGCGGCCTCACGGGCAAGGGCTGGACCGAGGGCACGCAGGCCAAGCTCGGGTACCTGCCGCGCAGCATCGCGCACAACGATTTCATCTTCTCCGTCATCGCGGAGGAAAAAGGATTCTTGGGAAGCATCACCGTCGTCGGCCTCTTCGCCGTGGTGTTGTGGAATGGAATACGCATCGCCGGCCTCGCCCGCGACCGCTTCGGCCAGCTCCTGGCCCTCGGCGTCACGGTGCTCACCGGGGTGCACGTATTCGTCAACATCGCCATGACTGTCGGGCTGGTTCCGGTGACCGGCATACCGCTTCCCTTCATCAGCTACGGCGGCACCTTCGTGCTCAGCTGCTGCTTGCTGCAAGGACTGGTCCAGAGCGTCTATCGTTTCCGGAGGGACTTCTGAAATGAAATCCCCCCCTCCCGATACCGACCGCCCTGCCGGAATTTCCTGCGCGCCGCATGCCCGCACCTTGGGGTCCGCCGACCACACCACCCGGGATAAACCCCACCATGAACGATCAAAACCGCAACCCCGGCGATCCGCAGGACGCCCTCCCCAGTTATGAACAGGAACTCGCCACGCCGCCCCCGCCCCGGAACAGCGAACCCCTGTCCTCCGACCAGCTAAAATCCGAATCCAGGGAACGCGCCGCCAACCGGCCGATCCTCCAGAAGATCCTCAACGTCTTTCGCAAGGAAAAGGGTTCGTACCGCGAGCTGGTCATCAACTGCGAACCTCTCGAGAAGCGCGTGGCGCTCCTCGTCGACGGCGTCCTCGATCGCTTCGAGATCGAGCGCGAGTCAGACAACCGCATGGTCGGCGGCATCTACAAGGGCCGCATCAAGAACCTCGACCCCGGCCTCAAGGCCGCCTTCGTCGACATCGGTTACCAGAAGAACGCGTTCCTCCACTACTGGGACATGCTTCCCGCCGCCGCCGACTCGTCCGTCGAGGTCGTGCGCGTCAACAAGAAGAAGGACTCCGGCCCGCGCAAGCAGGAGCCGACCGTCAAGGACATCCCGAATCTTTACCCGCCCGGCACCGAGATCGTCATCCAGGTCACCAAGGGCCCGATCGGCACCAAAGGTCCGCGCACCACGACGAATCTCTCGATCCCGGGCCGTTACCTGATCCTCACCCCCTACTCCGACGGCTGCGGCATTTCCCGCAAGATCGAGGATCCGCAGGAACGCAAGCGGCTCAAGCAGCTCATCAACGAGCTCACCGTCCCCGAGGGCATGGGCGTGATCGTCCGCACCGCCGGCGAGGGCAAGAAGATCCGTTATTTCGTGCGCGACCTGCACCTCCTGCTCAAGAAATGGGAGGAGATCACCTACAAGATGGAGCATGACCGCGCCCCGGCCTGCCTCTACCAGGAGCCCGACATCGTCGAGCGCACGGTCCGCGATTTCCTCACCGAGGACATCGACCGCGTGTTGATCGATGACGAGTCCGAGTTCCGGCGGACGCAGGAGCTCGTGTCCCAGATCTCCTCGCGCTCGCGCGGCCGGATCGTCAACTACCGCGACTCCATCCCCGTCTTCGAGCGCTACAACATCGAGCGCCAGATCGAGCAGACCTTCCAGCGCAAGGTCACGCTGCCTTCCGGCGGCCAGATCGTGATCGACGAGACCGAGGCGCTCATCGCCATCGACGTCAACACCGGTTCGCACAAGTCGCGTTCCGGCGACGAGAAGAACACCATCTTCCAGGTGAACATGGAGGCCGCCACCGAGATGGCGCGGCAGATCCGGCTGCGCAACATCGGCGGCCTGGTCATCATGGACTTCATCGACATGAAGGAGCGGCGCCACCGCCAGTCGGTCTATGACCGCATGGTGGAGCTGATGTCGGAGGACAAGGCGAAGACGCACATCCTGCCGATCTCGCAGCTCGGGATCATGCAGATGACCCGGCAGCGCCAGCAGGAGTCGCTCTCCGCGAACATGTACACCACGTGTCCGTATTGCCATGGCCGCGGCACGGTGAAGTCGGCCACGACGATGTCGGTCGAGCTCCAGCGCCGCCTCTCGTCCGTCGCCCGCCGCCTGCAGACGCGGAAGGACGGCAAGGAATATTCGCTGCGCGTGCACGTGCACCCGTCGATCCTCGAGCGCCTCCGCGCCGAGGATTCGGAGCTGCTCGTCCGCGTGGAGAAGGCCCACGGCGTGAAACTCGCCTTCCGCGCCGACCCGAACTACCACCAGGAAAACTTCAAGATCATCAACGCGATGACCAACGAGGAATATCGGTAGGAGGAGAGCTTTAAGCTTATAGCTTAAACCTTAACGCTTAGCCGGAACGATGCAGTGGGTGGGCGTCGGTTTCCATACCGACGCCTCTGTCGCCGATGTGGAAATCGGCGACCACCAAAGGACCTGTCGATCATGGAGCAAAACCAGCTTCTATTGCATCGTTACGGCTTAGCTCTGCGCCCCGGTAGGAGCCGATGTCCCGATCGGCCCGTGCGATCGGCCCCCGGCGACCGTCTTTTCACAAGAGGCCGCAGAGCTCGCAAAGGGGAAGAATGATTTTCACCGGAGGTAATGGTGAAAACAGAGGCCTGCTCCGTTACCTCTGTTTCCTCCTGTAAGAATGGCTCCTGATTTCACTCCGCGACCTCTGCGGCCTCCTGTAAGAGAAAGATCAAGGACCATCGACTATGGACAACTGACCACGGGACGAGAGACCACAGCCGGTAGGGGCCGATGTCCCGATCGGCCCTCCGCGAAATTGCGTCGCTTGCCCTCCGAGCAGGGAAATCGTTTCAACGAGAATGCAGAGAGAATCCGTTCTCCGTTTTTTCCGTTACCTCCTGTGAAAATCTGTCGGTTTCTCTCCGCGATCTCGGCGGCCTCCGGGAGGAATCAAGCAATGGAAAAACGTTTCCGCCGGAGACAACTTCGGCAACGGAGCAAACCTTTGTTATTGGCCCGCGCAAACCCAGTAGACGCCAGCCGGGAACGAAATCGTGCGAATGGAGTTGCGGTTTTCGCCGCGGTAGAGGGTAAAGCGTGGACCAGTTTGCCACTGCAGAGCGAAGTCAGGAGTTACGCGAAGTCGGGGACGCCCGCCAAGTCGTCCGCGTCGCCCGCCAAGTCGTCCGCGTCGCCCGCCAACAGGTCGAGTCGGACGGAATTCGGAAGATCCCGGAGCTTCAGTTGGCGGCGGCGAAGATCCAACGGTGAGTCCTCTCCCCAACCGGGCTCGCAGCGACGATGCGCTGGAAAAACGCGGCGTGCTGCGCGAGCGCGTAGAGCGCAAAGAGGCCGCCGTTGGAATGCCCCAGCAGTCCGCGATCGCCCGGAATAGTGCGGTAGATGCGATCGACGTACGGGACGATCTCGTCGGCGAGGAAGCACAGGACGTCCGCACCGCTTAATGAGTATTGCTCTCCACCAACAAAACCCACCCGTCACCCATGCCCTGAATATGGAGTGTCACCTTGTCTTGACTGCACCATGCCGAACACAAACCGCAAAACCTGACCGTGGCGGATCGGTCTTACTGTAGAACGAGGTATCCGTATCCCGCCAAGGCATAATGGGATCGCGGGATGAAGTCTGGTTCCAACTGCTGACCGCCGACGATTTCCCGTCCTTGTCGCAAGTCACTGAAGAGGCAGGCCCAAAACCCCCGACACCGACTTCTTGAGTTGACTTGCCTCGCTGGTCGCGCCCGGAGAAGTCGCTTGCACACCGGACCCGCCACCATTCGCAGGCGGGGCAGTCGAAGCCGTAAAAGTTGCGGTCGCTGTCGCCGTGTGAAGCTGCGCATCGAGTGCGGACACAGTGACCGTGTGCTTTCCGTCCGTCACAGTGGCCGCAGGTATGGTAAAATCGATGCTAGCTTGACCTGACACAACGCGCACGGGTTGTGCGCCATTATCGATAAATATGGACATGAATGCCACGCTATTCCCCGACGCTACTTTCGCACTCGCCGACACATCGACATTTCCATTGGATTTAACCGTGCTCTTGTCTGCCGGTTTATCGATTGTCACCACTACTGGGGCGGCTGTGCTGCCGCCCGCGGAACTGCTCGAGATCATCGTATTGGTAAGAACGCCGATTGCCGTCGCGATGCTTCCGGCTGAGTAATATCCCTCCACGTAGTTTAGTGCCTCGTTCAATTCGGGAGTCTTCCCCGCAGCAAACATTGCGTCGATTTGCTGTCGCACCACCAGTCTGGTGGAATCCATGGTCGAGATAATCAGCGGAAGAGTCTGGCTGTAATATGCTTCTTTCTCGAAAGACGAATCGAGCCCGGAGAGAAAGCCGGAAGATGCCGCAAAGATTTTGACCGAGGTTCCATTGAAAACGGGCGCTCCGATGGTTCCCATAGCGGAAAGCGCCAATACCGTGCTTTCGGAACCAAAGCGATAGGTCTTCGATTCCTTATAGAGTGCCTCCTTATAGCCCCTGTAATTGATATCGAGTGCATTGAGACGACCATAAACGACTTTCTTGATCGCCGACGGGTCTCCGCCCAAGGCTTTGGTGAAATCCGGGTCGTCGGGATTCCAAAAGTTTTTATATCTCGTTAGATCGGCACCCGTGTCTGCCGGATAGGACGGTTCCAAATTGAACGACTGGCATCCGGAGGAGAAAGCCAATCCAATAACGGCCAGTGCAATTTGTAATATCTTGCTATTCATTTATTAGACGGAATTGTTGACTGCCGAAGCTATTCGCGCGGACTTGGAGCGCCGATGCATCCAGCCAATTGTTATTGGCGAAAGCGCAGGTCGGAGGGCGTGCGGTTTATAGTCATTCGCGTTGCACGGCCCTGCAACATCGCCGACTCTGTAGCGCTGTATCTTTGCTGGCAATACCAAATAGACTTCAGAGATGTAGCTCCACAATCATCCGGCAGGGTCGATCGAAAGGGGTCGGCCTTTGCGGTTGCGGTGACGGCATCGACCGGAGGCCGGGCCATACGGTTCGCGGAGCCCCACTTGCTGCGCCCAGAAATGTTATCATCGTGTACTCCATGACTGTTCGCCGTGCGCTGTTCGCAATCCTATGGGCAACTCCGGCGCTGGCGTTGGCCAGGATCCCGGATTCAACCGCAATCGATCACCGGGTCAGGGAGGTCATGACCGCCACGGGCGGCAAGGGCCTGGCGCTCGCGGTCATCGACGGGGGCAAGGTGGTTTTTGTGGGCGCGTACGGCGTCCGCAACGCGCACCATGATCCCTTGCAGACCGACACCGTCATGTACGGTGCCTCGCTGACGAAGACCGTGATGGCTTTCCTGACGCTGCAACTGGTCGATGCCGGCAAGATCAACCTCGACCGGCCCATCGCCGACGATCTCGACCGGCCCTTGCCGACGTACGGGCCGGATCCCGTGTTCCCGGACAAATTCGGCCCGTACCAGGACCTGGCCACGGACGACCGATGGAAGAAGATAACCCCGCGGATGATCCTGACCCATTCGGCCGGATTCGCGAATTTCTGGTTCATCGAGCCGGACCGGAAACTCCGCATCCACTTCGATCCCGGCAGTCATTTTTCCTATTCGGGCGAGGGGTTCATCCTGCTGCAGTTCGTCATCGAACACGGGCGAAAAGACCTGGGGCTCGGGATCGACGTCGGGGATCTGGCCCAGGAAAAGCTTTTCACTCCGCTTGGAATGACCCGCACCGGATTGATGTGGCGGCCGGAATTCGCCGCGAATCTCGCCGACGGCTGGAACGACAAGGGGCAGGTCGAGGAGCACGATCAGCGATCCAAGGTGCGGGTCGCCGGGTCGATGGACACAACCATTGCCGACATGGCCAGGTTCGCCGCCGCGCTCATGAACGGATGGGGCCTGTCCCCGGCATCCCGGGCGGAATTATCCAAGCCGCAGCTTCATATCGGCACGAAGACGGAGTTCCCGCCCTTTCAGGAGGACGTCCCCGCCAATCTCCAGCGCAAGGATCTCTCCGCCGGTTTGGGCGTGGTGGTTTTTGACGGACCCCAGGGCCACGGATTTTTCAAAGGCGGCCACAACGACTCCACCGGCAACACGCTGGTCGCCCTCGAAAAGAGCAGGCGTTGTGTCGTCATCCTTTCCAACGACGTCCGTTCCGAGGCCGGCTTCGGCGATCTGGTAAGGTTCATTCTGGGCGATACCGGGGTTCCCTACGACTGGGAGTACGCCGACCACGCGGGGAAGTCCTGAACCGTCGCGATGCAATGGAAGCTGGTTTTGCTCCAGAATCGACAGGTCCTTTGGTGGTCGCCGATTTCCACATCGGCGACAGAGGCGTCGGTATGGAAACCGACGCCCACCCACTGCATCGTTCCGGCGAAAGGTGCGATCCCAAGGGGACGGCTCCAGCACGTGACCAGCGCGGCGGGACCACGGCCCCGTTCTGCCGCTCCGCCCAGACGGGCTCAGATGGAATGCCAGCGGTTCGAATGCCCGATCCGGACCAGGCGGAGGATTTCGGCGCCGGCACCGCCGAGGTCCATACTGCAAATTCCGTATAGGCGTCATTTGACCGCAGGTCCTTCCCACGAAGGCTGCCAGCCGTGCCGATCGCATCTCCACCCGATCCAACTCTCGACATGAGCACGCTCTGCCGGGCCCTCGTGGAATCATTCTGCCGCTTCCGGTTTTGCGGAAAAGACGAGCTGTCGTCCGAGAATGGGCTCGAAGCGGCGATGAACGTCGCCAAGATCCTGCTGGCGTCGACCGAACCCGAGCGCCACGCCTTCGTCGCCGTCTGCACCGCGGAAGCCCGCCCGGTCCCCAGGCAGGGCTCGCCGCCCGAGGATCCCGTCACCTCGTACATCCGGAGGCTGCCGGGCGAGCTCCGCCTCGACGAATCGGAGAAGGCGGAACGCGTCGCCGGCGGACTTGACGACCTGATGTTGTCAGACAATTATGTCTGACATGACCGTCACCACCCGAGATTTCGTCCGTCAGTTCGCCCGCCTCAAGCGCTCCGCGGCCAACGGCGAGGAGATCGTCGTCCGCGACCGCCGTGGCGCGGCCTTTGTCTTCCGCACCCGGGAGGCGGGCCCCAGCCTGGGTGACCAGCTCGCCGACCTCCGCGGCCGGCTGCGCACCGGCGTCGGCCGGAAGTCCCTGCGCGGCTTCGGGCGGAACCGCACCGGGAAGTGAAGGCGATCGCCGACACGGGGCTGCTGGTCGGATTCCTTGACGCCTCCGACCAATATCACGGCTGGGCGGTGAAGTGCCTCGAGGCTCTCCACGCCACCCTTACCACATGCGAGGGTGTGCTGGCCGAGACCGAATACCTGGTTCCAGGTTCGGGTCCTTTCCTGATGGAAATGGTCCGCCGCGGAACACTCATGGTCATGCCGATGGTTCCGGCCGAGGCCGGGCCGCTGGCGCAGCTCATGAAGCGCTATCCGCGGATGCAGTTCGCCGATGCCTGCGTCGTGCGCCTGAGCGAGCTGCTGCCGGATGCCGTCGTCTACACCACCGATCGCCGCGACTTCACCGTCTATCGCCGCCGTGGACGGGAGGCGATCAAGGTGGTTTTTCCGCCCGGACGCGTCTGACGAAGTGCGGCCGTCGCTCTTCCCGCTAGTCTTCGATCCGAAACCACGGGAATTCCCTGCTGGCCAAGCAATCTTTGGGCGGTCTTTTTGTCCACTGCCACGGGGTTCGGTTTATAGGATCGTGAATAAATACGCGGGCCTTGATGTTCACAAAGATACGACGGTGGCCGCGGGGCGAGGTGCGCGCGCGCGCGGGACGCTCTCAAGCGACCTGCATGCGCAGGAAAAACTCCTGCGCAAACTTGGGGCGAGCGGATCACCCTGCACATGGTGGGTCTCCTTCTGAAGTCTGAGAGATACTTCCGTGCATTCCGTGGGCAACCCATGGGCCCGCGAAATACGCGAAGAACGCGAAATCGGCCGTCAAGTCCATCCGGGAGAGCCCGACGAAACAAGGACATCGATCCCTGCCAAAAAGGCCCTGTCCTCCGGGCGGGAACAGTTCGGCTTTTCTGATCCGATTTCGTGTGTTTCGCGGACAAATCCTCATGTCTTGAGGATCGGATCGATGGGGACATCGATCCCTACCGCCCGTTTCGTGGGCCGAGAGGAACAGACCCTTGTCTCCGCGTCTCCGAGCGATGGTCCGAGGGATTCTTCCGTGCCTTCCGTCGGCAAATCCCCCGCGGTGGGACAAGTCGCCGACCTCTTGTTTTAGTTATTGCTTAATTAAGCCGCCGCTTCATTAGTAGCCGCATGCAAAGCCTCGTGGCCCTCGCCGACCCGACTCGCCGCCGCATTGTCGAGCTCCTCGCCCACGGGGACCGCACGGCGGGCGCGCTGGTGGCGGAGTTCGACGTCAGCGCCTCCGCGATCTCGCAGCACCTGAAAGTGCTGCGCGAGGCCGGGCTTGTCACCACCCGGATCGAAGGCCAGTCCCGCATCCAGAAACTCAACCCTGCCGCCCTCGACGATGTCGGGGCCTGGCTGGAACGCACGCGCCACACCTGGAGCCGGCGACTGGACGCCCTCGAACAGGAATTGCGCGCGGAAGACCGGCGGGCCGCCCCGGCCGCCAAAAGAAAAAGGACCTCATGAAAGCCAACGACGAACTCGGAAAATTCACCGGTGCGGCCGAACTACGGCTCGTGCGCACCCTGCCCGGCCCGATCGAGCGGGTCTGGGATTATCTCACCAACGATGAAAAGCGCTCCCGCTGGTTCGCCGGCGGCCCGATCGAGCCGCGGAAGGGCGGCAAGGTGGAGCTTTTCTTTCAGCACAAGAACATCGCGCCCGACGAGATCCCGCCCGAGGCGATGAAACACGTCCAGGATCCCGGCTTCAAGATGCCGGGCACGGTGCTGCGCTGGGAGCCGCCCCGCGTGCTCAGCTATACCTTCGATGAAAGCTCCGAGGTCACCTTCGAACTCACGCCGCAGGGCAAGGACGTTGTGCTCGTGCTCACCCATCGCAGCAGCGGCGAGGACATCCCGTTCCTCACCGGCTATGCGAGCGGCTGGCACTCGCATCTGGAGCAGTTGATCGCCTTGCTCGAGGGCGCACCACGTCCGCCATTCTGGCCCACGCACCAGCGGCTCAAGGCGGAATACGAAAAACTCCGCGGCGCCACCAAATCCTAGCGATCCGGCGCACCTCCACCGGCCCGGGGAACGGAACCTTTGTCCCCATCCTCGATCTCCATCAACGAAACCAAAATCCACCTTCCGCAAAGATCCCCGGAGCAAGGGCCGGGGCCTTTGATCAAGACAGCTCGTACAACCAAGTTCCTCTTTAGCTGCAGGAGCGGGTTTGCCCCGCGATTTCCGGTTCCATCGCGGCATAAAGCCGCTCCTCCATCAATCCATGCCGGAGCAAGCTCCGGGATATCTCGCCCCCTCCCATGAAAAAGAATCCAGTGGCCCATCATTCCATCGTGTCGCCCGAAAAATGGCTCGCGGCCCGGCTCGATCTTCTCCGCGAAGAAAAGGAGCTCACCCGACTGCGGGACAAAGTCAGCGCCCGTCGCCGCGAGCTGCCCTGGGTCAGAGTCGCAAAACCCTACGCTTTCGATTCTGTCCACGGCCGCGTTTCGCTCGGAGATCTTTTTGAAGGCCGGAGCCAGTTGCTCGTCCAGCATTTCATGTTGGGGCCGGGTTGGGAGGAAGGCTGCAAGAGCTGCTCGTTCATGATGGATCATTTCAACGCCTCGGTGGTGCATCTGCACGCCCGCGACGTTTCGTTCGCCGCCATCTCCCGCGCGCCCATGGCGGAGATCACCGCGTTCCGGGCCCGCATGGGCTGGAACGTCAACTGGGTCTCCTCGCACGACACCGACTTCAACCGGGATTTCCATGTTTCGTTCACGGAACAGGAACTCGCCCGCGGACCGGTGGACTACAATTACGGGAAGCGGCCGTTCCCAGTGGAGGAGGCGCCGGGGATGAGCGCCTTTGCGCGCGATGCCGCCGGCAACGTTTATCACACTTATTCCACCTACGGGCGCGGCCTCGACATGCTGATGGGCGCCTACAATCTGCTCGACCTCATGCCGAAGGGACGGGACGAGACGAATCCCGATCATCCGATGGACTGGATTCGTCACCATGATCGCTATGAAGCCGCGACCGCCGCGGTCTGAGTGCCTGCGCCAATCGCTCGCCTGGCTGATTCCAGCCGCACTGCTGGCGCTGATGCCCAAGTGTCTTCTTTGCCTGCTGGCCTACGCGGGCCTCGGCGCGGCCCTCGGGCTCGGCGGCCCCGAACTGTGCGGGGGGCCCGCTGGCACGCCCGGACTGGGAGTCGCGAATTTGTTTTGGGCCGGAGTGGCCGTTGGCGCGGCCGCAATCCTTGGTCGCCGGCGGCGACGCCGCCGGATGCCCGGGCCACCGTTCCGGGCCAGCCACTTGAGTGGACCAAATACTATTGTGTCCGCAAAAGCCCGCGCGATCGACAGGCCCTTTGGTGGTCGCCGATTTCCACATCGGCGACAGAGGCGTCGGCAGGGAAGCCGACCCCCGCCTACGGCATCGTTCGGGCTGGGCAGCCATGCTTTTTCTTAAATCGCGGTAGAGCGACCGATCGCCCTGTAGCGACAGGAACGCGGGATCGCAGCAGTGCCTGCTTGCGGACAAATAGGAATTGCCGCTTCGCCTGCAAGCAGGCTCCATCCACAAGGCCTTAAAATCCATCGCTCGCAGTCAGGTCGGACATTCTCGCGGATTTCGTGAGTTTTCGCGGGCAAGCAGGGACTTTCCAGAGGGAAGGAATCGCGGCACCCTTGGCGCGCAGACTTTCCGTCGGAAGCCCGCGACCGAACTATAAACCACCGAACCGGCTTGCCCGGGTGAAGTTGGCCCGGTTCCCGGTTTCATCGCGATTGGGGGTCGCGTTTGGATGGGATCGATTTTAAATTGGATATTCTGGTCAGGCGCCCGTGGCCGGTTGACCCGACCACCCTTCATGCAAAAAACGAAAAAATCCGTGGCCAAGCGCTTCAAGCTGACCGCCACCGGAAAACTCCTCCGGCGCACGCCAGGTTTCCGTCACCTGCTCGCGAGCAAGAGCACAAAATCGAAGCGCCGCGCCAGTCGCGACAAAGCGGTCGCCCCCGGACACGCCGCGCCACTCAAGCGATGCCTCCCCTTCGGCAACTAATCACTTTCCCATGAGAGAAAACTACCTTCTGGCCGCCGCCAAGATCATCCCCGACCCGTACATTCTGGTGAATGTGGTCTCGAGCCGCGTCAAGCAGCTCAGGCGCGGCAGCCGCCCGCTCGTCGAATCGCTCGAAAAGCTGAGCACCGAGGACATCGCGCTCCGCGAAATCGCCGAGGGCCGGATCAGCTACGAACTGGCGACCACGGAGCAGTTGGCCTACCGGCGCGAAAGCGTCTTCGTTCGGCCCGCCGCAATGCCGCAGCGGACCTAAGCGGGAACGAGGCAATAGGTGGGCGTCGGTTTCCATGCCGACGCACCTGTCGCCGATGTGGAAATCGACGACCACCAAAGGACCTGTCGATCCAGGAGCAAAACCAGCTTCCACGGCATCGTTCCGGTTCAGAGCGCTTTTTGCCCTCGGATTTCGAACGCGTCACTGAGCCGGACTCATTCAGTTGCGCCAAGGTGGAACCGGACCTCCGGGCCGGTTCTCCCACGAAAGTCTTGCGAACCCGCCCGGAGGTCGGGTTCCACCATTCAGTACAGGTCCAGTCACTCGAAAGAGCGGATCCAACTGCATGAGTTCGGCTGAGATAACTCCCGCGACAATGCCGGCCGCGAGCGCCCCGATCGCCTGAGGATGCGTCGCGCGCCGGTTCGGGAGTGCCGCCAAAGTAAAGATGCCCGGAGCAAACTCCGGGGCATTTGATCGAGGCAGCCCATGCAACCGAGTCCCTCTTCAGCGGTAGGAGCGGGTTTACCCCGCGATTTCCAGTTCGATCGCGGCATAAAGCCGCTCCTACAACAATCCAAGCCGGAGCAAGCTCCGGGTATCGGACCCACAGCGACTGAATAGGCGGACGCGCCAGAAACAAAACCGGCGATCGTGAACCTAACCATGCCGCGCCGGCTCGACATCTCCAGCCGATCAGGATGCCAGGGCGCCAGAAGTCGCAGTCGAACACCGGATAGTCCGCGCCCGAGGTCACGCCACCCTCGGAAATTTGCGCCAGGGCCTCCTGTTTCGACCCGCGCTTACTGCTTGTGAGCCGCCGGGTTTTCTTCTTAGTGGGGCTTTGCGCCCATGATCATCCCGCTGCGCCCATCCGCCGGGCGCGCCTGGACCCCTGATCGCTCCCAATTCCAATGAAGCCCAGATCGCGTCTGTTGCTTGCCTTCGTGTTGCTGGCCGGAGCCGCGAATTTGCCGGCCCAATTCATCTGGACCGGAGCCAGCACGACGAATGGCAGCATCTCCGATCCGACCAACTGGCAGTCAGGCGCTCCGACCGGCGGCGGTTTGGAGAACTTGCAGTTTGGCGACGTGACCGGCGCGCAAACCGACGTGCTCTTTCCGGGGACGACGGCGTTCACGGACCTGACCTTCGTGACCGGAACCAGCCGGCCGTTTTATACGATCAGCGGCTCCGGCACTTCCCCGACCCTTATCCTGCAGGGCAACATTTCGGTCCAATCCGGGGCAGGAATAAACTTTGATCCGTCGCTGAGCATTGTTCTGGCCTCGGGCAGCCACGCCGTCGATGTCGCGGGCGCGACCGCGCTTCAGATGAATGGCACGATCAGTGGAAGCGGCAGCGTCATCGCCACCGGCAGCGGCGCCCTCGTACTGGGCGGGACCAACAATTACACCGGAGGCACCACGGTCGACTCGGGCGGCCACCTCGACGTGGCCGGCGGCAATGCCCGAATCAACCACGTCGGCGCAGACGTGGTCGTCGGTTCGACCGGAGCTTCGACCAGCACGCTGGCCATCTCCGCCGGCGCCCAGGTCAGCAACAACAATGCCCAGATTGGAACGGGCGCGGGCACCGCCATCGGGCTGGTCACGCTGGACGGCGCCGGCAGCTCGTGGACCAACGCAAATTTCCTCTACCTGGGCGACACCGGCACCGGTGGCCTTAGTGTCACCAACGGCGCGACCGTCTCCAGCAGCTTCTTCTCCCTCGGCAATAGTGCCGGCGCCGCCGGCGATCTCCATCTCGACGGCCCCGGCACCCACCTCAATTCCACCCTCAACATCTTTGTCGGTGAAGCCGGCCAGGGCGACCTGACCGTCACCAATGGCGCGGCGATCACCGGAAACTACAGTGACATCGGGGATGCGAGCACCGGCAGCGGCTCCGTTACAGTCGATGGCGCCGGCAGTACGTGGAACCAGACCAACATGTCGATCGGCGTTTCCGGCACCGGCACGGTCAACATCACCAATGGCGGCTTTGCTTCGACCACCAACTTCGTCAACATGGGCCAGACCACGGGCAGCAACGGCACCGCCAACGTCGACGGCCCCGGCAGCACGTGGTTTAACGCCGCCTACATCCGTATCGGCGTTACCGGCACCGGCACGGTCAACATCACCAATGGCGGCTCCGTCACGGGCGCCACCATCACGGTGGGAGACAGCCAGGGTGGCAATGGCGTCGTTACCGTCGATGGCGCCGGCAGTAACCTGACCGCCACCAACGGCATTGCCGTTGGCTCGGAGGGGACCGGCTCACTCTCCATCACGAACGCCGGTTCGGTCCTCTCCCAATTGAATAGCATCCTCGGATCCGACAGCGGAAGCGCCGGCTCCGCCACCGTCGACGGCGCCGACAGCAATTGGACCACCACATACAACCTCTACGTGGGAGATGGAGGCAATGGCCTGCTCTCGATCAGCAATGGCGGGACGGTTTCCGCCGCGAACGCCTACGTGGGCAACAGCGACGGGGGATCCGGCCTGCTCACTCTTTCCGGCTCCGGCAGCACGCTGAACAGTGCCGGTGAGTTCTATGTCGGACTTCTCGGCAGCGGCACATTATCCATTTCCAATGGCGGCCACGCCACCGACGACGTGGGATCGATCGGCAACAATGCCGGCAGCGGCACCGGCATCGCGTCGGTGGATGGCGTCGGCAGCGTTTGGGACAATACCACCAACCTGCATGTCGGCGACTCAACGAACGGCTCGCTGTCCCTGACGAACGGCGGCGTGGCGAACAGCGCCTATGGCTATCTGGGAACGTTCGGGACGGGAGCCGGCACCGTCGACATCGACGGGGCGGGAAGCGCCTGGAACCTCAGTAGCGAGCTTTATATCGGATACTCGGGCAGCGGCATATTCCTGGTGGACCATGGCGGCGCCGTCGACGTTGCCGGAGGAACCGGCCCGATATTTCTGGGCAACTCAGGCGGATCGCTCGGCCAGCTTCTGATCGGCACGGGCACGGGACCGGGCGGGCTGATCGACGCCGCCAGCATCACCACGCTGTCCGGCACGGGCGAGGTCGCCTTCGACACCAACGCGACCAGCGCGAGTCCCTACTATCTCACCCGGGACGGCACGGCGGGCGGCACGCCCGTGATGATTGCAGGCCCGACTTCCGTTCAGGTTCTCGGCGGCTACACCGTCCTGAATGGCAACAACAGCTACTCGAACGGAACCACCCTCGTTGGCGGCACACTGGTGGCGGGATCGAACACGGCGCTGGGCACCGGCACGGTCACTTTCGCCTCCAATCTGGCCACCCTGAATGTCGCCAGCGGCGTGACCCTCGCCAATTCGCTCAACCTGACCGCCGGAGGCATCCTGGCGGGCAACGGCACCTTTGCCTCCGCGATCACGGTCGGCAGCGGAGTCACGCTGGCGCCGGGCAATTCCCCCGGCATGCTGTCGTTCACCAACGGGCTGACGCTCGCCGGCGGCGGGGTGTTGAATTTCCAAGTCCAGACGGCGGGCGGCACGGCCGGCTCCGGGTACGATCTGGTCTATGTGGCCGGGGGCGGTCTCAACGTCACGGCGAACAGCAGCCTTCCGTTCACCATCTCGGTGCAGTCGCTCGGCGGCACCGGAACCCCGGGCAACGTCCTGGATTTCAACGCGTCCTCCTCGTACTCGTGGACCCTTTTCAATTCGCCGAGCGGACTCAGCGGTTTCTCGCCCACCAGCTTCCTGATCGACACGTCGGGATTCAGCAACAATCCCGCGATCGATGGGTTCTTCGTCACCCAGTCCGGGAACGATATCCTCCTGGATTTCTCGCCGGTGCCGGAGCCCTCGACCTGGGCGCTTTTCGCCGCGGGTCTCGGTTTGCTGGGGCTCGCGATGCGGCGCCGCCGCATCGCCCGCGCCTGACGCCTCCGGCGGCTTGGCGGACGGCCGGCAGGGGTGCGCATCCTGTCGTGCCAGATGGAGTGCGATCCCGGGACAACGAGATCGGGCCGGCCACAGCCCGCGGGCCGTCACGGAACCGGTCCGGCCGGCTGGTCGTCCGATTTCCCGAACGGCAACGAAACCATGCCCGCCACCAATCCGGCCGTGATGGCCACCGCGACCGGAAGCTTCGCCGCGCGCGGACTCCCGCTCATCGGCATGACCAGATAGACCAACCCTCCGACCACCATTCCAACGACGGCAAAACGAATCAGCGCCCGTCGCAGGTGTCGCTCGATGGCCGCCACCTTCTCGGGTGAACCAAACCGCTGCGGATTCGCCTCCCTCAACAGCGAGTCGGCCCGGGCAAAATCGCCGTCCGCCACCTGCAGTTGAATATAGAAGGGCGCGCCGAGTTCGTTGCGGCTCGTGTTCGCATTGAGCAGGCACACCTCAATCCCTTCCGACTCGAGCAGCGTCTTGTCGACCTCCGCCTCGGACGGAAGGTGATAGGTCAGGACCGTGCGAAGATAAGCCATGAAGACTGGAAATTGCCCAAGCGTTTCACCGCAGGTCGCGGAGGAATCGTGCCGATGATCGGATCAATTCACCGTTGCCTCCGCTTTCTCCCGTCACACGGCGTTGGTCCTGGAGCAAAGCGGCCTCGGATCGGCGAGGGTGCATCGGCCCTACAATATACAGATTCGATTTCGTGAGATATTTGCGGGACATGCGTCGGGAGCCGCCGGCAGTGTCATGATTTGAATTTATTTTCACCGGAGTCCGCCGAGGTCGTGGAGAGCAATCACGATCCATTCTTACAAGATAACGGAGGAAACAGAGAGTATCTCCGCTGACTCTGCTTCCTTCTGCAAAGTGATTTCTTCCCTCCGCGATCGTTGCGGCCTCCTGTCAGATTGCCTAGTTTGACTGATGGTTTCCCGGGCTCGGGTTTGAAATCAGGGCGCTACCGAGCCGTCTTTGTTGTCTCGGGACGCCGGCGTTTTGCCGCCGCCTCCATGCGGGCGATCTCGTCGGGCATCTCGCGCAGCCCGACTTCCCGGATCATCGCCCCGATGGGGAGCGTGGGGTCGTTCGACCAGAACACGCCGGTATCCTCGCGCGTCGAATAGGTACCGCCCACCCTGCTCCCATAACGATCGGTCAACCCGTGGCCTTCGCGCAGTCCCTCGCTCCAGTGCAGGATCGCGAATGCCAGGTCGATCTCGCGGATCGCCACCCCAGGCGCATCCGTCGCCTGCGCGATGGTGCGGCCGATTGGATCGAAGACGGAGGCGTTGTCCCGCGGCGTGCTCGTGACGACGTAGAAATGGTGGCGCAGCGCCTGTGACGATGGCCGCAACGTCTGGGGCGATGCGCTCGTGAGCGCCACGATCTCGGCGCCCCCGGCCGCGAGTGCGTCCCACCCCTCGTCATAGGCCATGTCCCAGCAGACCAGGATGCCGAGACGCCCGAAGTCGCAGTCGAACACCGGGTAGGCCGCGCCCGGCGTCACTCCACCCTCGAGCACGCCGGCATCGTCCGCCACGGGATGCACCTTGCGAAAAATCCCCGCCACCTTTCCCGCCCGATCGAAGAGCACCGCCGCATTGGAAATCCGATCGGTCTCCTGCAACGTCATCGGCACCACCAGCCAGGTGCGATGCTCGCGCGCCTTGCTTCCGATCGCATCGCTCACGGGTCCGTCGAGAATCACAGCTCGCTCGGCGGCGGCCACGCCGGTTTCCCGGCAGATCGCGAATTCGGGAAACACCACCAGGTCGAGCCCGCGTCCGGGGCAGATCACCGCGGCTTCCCGTGCGGCCCGGTCAATCGACCGGCCCACGAACTGGAGGCGGGCGTCAACCGACCCCGAGATGTCCGCCACCACGGTTGCAACCACCACCTTGCGCGGCGGGCCATCGGCGTGGCTGATGTAGCCCGTCGCGTCCATGACCGGGGCCGTCGCGCTGTTGAGGGCTGTGACAGCGCCGAGCGCCACGATGACCGTCGAAACCAAAACACGCAGGAGGTTCATATCCGGAGTGAAGATTACCCGGGAAGCGAAGAAAGAACAATCGTGATCGGCTGAGTCGTCCAGTCACCGCGGACCCTGCTACATCGGAGCCAACGGCGGCGGGCATCGCGGATGTAGCCGGGGGCGCGAGACCCCGGGCTGGTGGGCGTCAGTTTCCATACCGACGCATCCAATCGCCGATGGGGACATCGGCGACCACCCGATCGTGATCGCAACGAAAGGGCCATTGAACGGCCCGACGCGGGTGGAAGAACCGGGCCCTGCGGACCCGGCTACAGCAGAGCCAACGGGAGCGGGCATCGCGGATGTAGCCGGGGGCGCGAGACCCCGGGTTGGTGGGCGTCCGTTTCCATACCGACGCATCCCATCGCCGATGGGGACATCGGCGACCACCTGCTCGTGCTCGCAACTTAAGGGCAGTTGAACGAGCCGACAATGGAGGAAAACCCGGGCCCAATTAGAGTCGGCGACAACCCGTCACTCGGTCGTGATGTCCGCGGATCGATGGAGCCGGGGGGCGGCAGACCCCGGGGGGACCGGTCCGAAAATGAAAATCGGCGACTGCCGTATGAGGGCGATCGCCGATCGA